>JADGCH010000053.1 GCA_015229115.1 Magnetococcales bacterium | reverse complement strand
CGGCCGGTTCGCCGCGTTCCAACAAAGTCAGGATAGCCTGATAGATGACACGGTGGGCGCCGATGTAGTAGTCGTTGGCGGTGATGATATCGGCCACATAATCGGAAACGGTATTATCGAGCAGAATGGCGCCCAGAACCGATTGTTCCGCCTCAAGCGAATAGAGCGGCAACCGTTGCATCGATTCCGTATCAGACATGCTATCTTCTCCTGTTGAACGATTCCAGCCCAAGGACCCCGAACATGAAACGGCACCCGTCACCACCGCCAGAGCCCCCGTCCACCAATGCCCTGCACCAGGGGCATCGGCAACGGGTTTATGATCGCCTGATGCGTGAAGGGCTGGCCCACTTCACACCCCATCAGGTTCTGGAGCTGCTGCTATTTCACACCCATCGTCAGGGAGACACCAACGAACTGGCCCACCAGCTGCTGCGCCGCTTTGGTTCGCTGGCAGCGGTACTGGAGGCCAATGAGGCCGATCTGGCCCACGTGGCCGGCATCGGTCCCCGTTCAGCCGCCTTTCTGACGCTCATACCGCAACTGGCACGCTACTATCTGCGGGACAAGGCCGAACGATCTTTGGCACCGATGGATCATCCGGACCGGGCGCGCGATTATCTGGTGCCGCTCATGACCGGACGCAGCGAGGAGGTCTTTTATGTGCTTTGCCTCGACAGCCGCTGCCGTCTGCTGTTTCCGGCCCTGTTGCACGAGGGCACTGTCAACCGTGTGGTGGTCGAACCACGCCACATCATTGAAACGGCCCTGCGTCACAAAGCCAGCCAGATCATCCTGGCCCACAACCACCCCTCCGGCAGCAACCAGCCATCGACCGAGGATATCCGTCTGACTCAGGTCGTAGCCCAGGTATGCCTGCCCATCGGCATCCACCTAGCCGACCATCTGATCGTGGCCAACGATCAGATGTTCAGCTTCAACGAGGCCGGGTTGCTGTCGCGCTGAAGCCATACGCCATCGCCATCACTGGCTAGCAAGGTGAGCTGGGGGGTTGCGCGCAGGAAGGCTTCGATGCTGGACCTGGGTGATTGCAGGTGCATGACCCCGCCCGGACGTAACAGCGACAACAGGACGCGCCAACCCGTTGCCGGATCGGCCAGCTGCTCCAGCACATCGGCCATTTTGATGAGGTCAAAAGTGCGATTCAACAGCCCCAGTTGCAGCAGATCGGCCTGGACATACTCAATGGTGTCCAATCCTAGTTGCTGGGTCTTGCGTTGGGCATAAGCCAGATTGGCCAGACTGAGGTCGACCGCCTTGATGCGGGCCCCCGGAAACTGGCGCGCCACGGCAACAGCGCTCTGTCCGGTCTTGCAACCGACCACCAAAACATCCAGCGGTTCCTGCTGGGGAAACGGTTGACGCACGATGGGCTCTGGTTCAAACCAGTAGGGAGCAGGCACCTCCGACGGATCAGCATCGATACGGGTCAGTATGGTAATTGTGGCGCGCAGCTGCCATTCTTCAGCAGGGTCGACTAGTTGCCTGTCACGACCGTACGCCTCCCTATCGGCCTGCGGCATCAGCTCCAAAGCCTTGACGTAGGCAGCCCTGGCCTCTGATACACGCTGACACTGCTGCAGGGCCGTACCCAGACTGTCCCAGCCACGGGCGTTGCTGGGTGCCATGGCCACCGCTTTTTGCAGCCAGGTCAATGCCACAAAAACATCGCCATTCTGGCGATGGTAGTCCCCCAGATCGATCATGCTGTCGACATGGCCCGGATCGTGTCTTAAAGCCCGTTGCAAAGCTGCAATAGCCTCGGATAAAAGTCCAAACTGATGACCCAGCAGCGCCATCAGTCTCCAGACCTGAGACAGATGGGGCTTGATGGTCAGGCATCGTTCCATATCGGCCAAGGCAGCCGTTATGTCCTGATGACGTAGCCGGACCATGGCACGCAGAGCTAGGGCCTCGGCATAATCAGCACGGTGACCAAGCGCCGCTTCAATCAGCAGCAGCACTTGATCATCCTGACCCCTGGCTGCCAGCACGGTGGCCAACACCAGTTGTATCTCCGGATCGGTGGACTGGCGCTGATAGGCGGCCAGGGCTGCCTGCAACGCCTCATCAACCCTGTTCTGCCTCAACAGCGAACGGGCCAGCTGTGCATAAGCCTCCTCATTGTGCGGAGGTTCGATTTGCAAGGCTTGATCGACCATGGTCATCCACCCGTATCCTCATTGCCTACCCCAGCAATGCGTAACCGAGTCCTATTGCAGCACAGCTACCAATTACCGGGATAATACCGATTTTATAACGCCACAGGGCGACAAAGGAGGCGATGGCCATCACTGCCGCCAACCATTCGAACCGACCTGAAAAAGGAGCCTCTGCATGACCCTGGGGCCACAGGGCATGCCAGGCAAAGAACAGGGCCAGATTGACGATCACCCCGACCACAGCAGCGGTGATGCCCGTCAATGGCGCGGTAAATTTTATCTCATTATGGGTCGACTCGACAATGGGTCCTCCCACCAGAATGAAGATAAACGAGGGCAGGAAGGTAAACCAGGTAGCAATGGCGGCGGCGACCAGGCCTGACCAAGCCAGACTGTCAGAGCCGAACAAGGCCTTGGTCCAGCCAGCCACATAACCGACGTAAGTCACCACCATGATGAGCGGGCCGGGGGTGGTTTCTCCCAACGCCAGACCATCGATCATCTGTACCCCGGTGAGCCAGTGATAATGATCGACCGCACCCTGGTAGACATAGGGCAACACGGCATAGGCCCCACCGATGGTGAGCATAGCCGCCTTGGTAAAGAACCATCCCAACTGGGCCATGGTGCCCTGCCAGCCAGAATGAGCCACCAGCAACAACATGGAAATCAACCAGATAGCCAAACCGGCGGCAACGAACCGGACCACCCTTGGCCAGCTGAATCGGGCATGAGCCGGTGTCGGGGTATGATCACCGATGATGGCTGGGCCATAATCCTTACCGGAGCTGCCATGCCCGCCACCACCAGCCTTGAACTGATCCGGGAATTTTTGCCCACCGACATAGCCTGCCAAACCGGCTACCAGCACGATCCATGGAAACGGTACGTCGAAAACAAAAATGGCCAGAAAGGCACTGGCAGCAAAGGCGTAAAGCGGCTTACTGCTAAGCGCCTTGGAACCAATGCGCCAGGCTGCAAACAGCACAATGGCGATGACAGCCGGTTTGATGCCGTAGAGAACCCCGGCTACCGTGGTTAAATGACCCAAGGCCAGATAGACCCACGATAAACCGACCAGAATGAAAAAGGATGGCAGGAAAAACAGTATCCCGGCCATGACTCCCCCCAACAGGCCATGCATCAGCCAACCGATGTAGATGGCCAGCTGGATGGCTTCAGGTCCCGGCAACAGCATGCAATAGTTGAGGGCATGCAGAAAACGGTGTTCCGAAATCCAGCGCCGCCGTTCCACCAACTCGTGGTGCATCATGGCAATCTGCCCGGCTGGCCCGCCAAAGCTGATAAAACCGAGCTTGAGCCAGTACAGCAGCGCTTCCCCTAACGGGATGGCCTGGGCTGTCTGATCGGGATGATCATCCATCAATAAGCTCCTCTGGTTGAGTCGTGGGAGGGGAAAAGGCTGTGTACAAAGCATCCAGCAGCGCCGAAGCCGACTGCAACAGCTGATCATCATTCGACTGGAATTGCTGACGCAATCCGGTCATGATGATTTCAACACCGGTAGCTTCTGCAACAAGCGCTGCAGAGGAGGGTGATCCGGTATCGAGATAACGCACCAACGCCGCCATTCGCCGTAATGCCGGATCGGGTCTCAGTGCAAAACTGGCCAGCAGAGTTTCAAAAGTCACCATCAACCCGTTATGACTGAACGGGGCACCGTCAAAATCAAACCCAAGGGCTGTTGCCGGGCAATCATCAGGGTGATCAAGCCAAAGAAAGGTGGCATGGGAGTCAATAAAACGGCGGATCAGCCAAGCACTGGCGATACGATCGACCCACAACCGCTTGCGCGTCGCCCAAAGACGATGTTGGTACTGGCCCCGATCCAGAACCGGAACAGCTGACGTTACAGCATGAGGCTCATCATCGGAAAAGAGCTCGGTCAACAGCCGTTGCACCTGTTCTGCGGCTGACATCGTTTGTTGCTGATGGGGTCCCGGGAAAAAATCAATCGCTGTTATGGTTGTCAACTCCCGCTTAAGGGCACGCATGGTTTTTTGCAGCTGGGGAAGGAGCACCCGATCCGGTGGCGTCCGAATGGCGGTCAGCTCATTCAGAAACTGGTCGATCCTGCCATCCAGCAGTTGGTATAACTCGCTGCGGTCGAACAGTTGCCTCAACCGTGCTGCTGACGCCATCTGGGTTGGCTCAAGGTAAAAAACAGCTGCTGATCCGCTTGCCTGTTCTACTTCCTGCTGCCACATGGTCAGACGTGCCAGTGCATCCGTCGATTCCGGTTGCTGCGAAGACTGTTGCTGCGGAGACTCTGGCACCAGATAGACTCCGTCACGCAACAAGGCACACCCCATCGCTTTCAGGCCACGCCACAAGCGCACGCGCGCCGATGAGTGGGCAATGGGTAACGTGAAAATCAGAGCCAGATAGCGTTGTTGCATGGACTGTTTACCTGTTTCATGATTGCATGGATGACCGACGGGCGTTATGGTAACAGCCTATTTGTTATCAATGCAACGTTAAATGTAATTTAAGTAACAGGAGATAGAGTATGAAATGGGTGACCCGTTCCCACGTCCATGTCGATCGCGTGGCTTGCCCTTGGCTGATCAGTCGTTTTATCGACTCACAGGCGCAATTTCTGTTTGTACCCAAAAGTCAGGTGCTGCTGGTGGCCCAGCAGGAAGGAGCGCTGGCCTTTGATACTCCCGGGGCCCGTTTCCACCACGAAGGCGATTTATGTACCTTTGATGTGCTGATACGCGACTATGCCCTGACGGACAAGGCCCTGCTGAGACTGGCCCGCATCGTCAATGCTGCCGATACAGACCGGTTGGAACAGGACGCGCTGGCAGCCGGACTGGAAGCCATTGCGGTTGGATTCAGTCTGCGCTACCCAAACGACCAAGACAATCTGGCACGGCAGTTTGAGGTCTACGACGCCCTCTATGCCTGGTGCCGGCTGACGGAAGGGAAAGGTTGACAACAACAACAACCACACCTATCATGGAGACACTTCAGAAGGTAGCAAGCTGGCGTAGCTCAACGGCAGAGCAACTGATTTGTAATCAGTAGGTTATGGGTTCAAATCCCTTCGCCAGCTCCAGTCAAGAATCAATAGGGTTAGCGGTCTCTACCGACAACGCTGGATCAGCATCGCCAGCCGGTTTTTGATGGCCTGAACCGGGTGACCCCAGTCCCCAGGAACCCGTTGCCGGAACAGGTGCATCGTGGGATACCATGGTGTTTCGTTGTCATGAGCACCCCAGCGCCAGTCCGGTGCACAGGGCAGCAGCAACCAAGTTGGCTTGCCAAGGGTAGCGGCTAGATGGGCGGCGGCACTGTCGACGGTGATGATCAGATCAAGCTGCATCATCGCTGCGGCGGTCTGCTGAAAATCGACCAAGTCATCGCCTAAATCGATCACAAAAGCTGCGGCAGGGATCTCTGCCCGCGCACCACTATCTTGGCGCGCCTGCAGACTGTAAAACGTGGCGGAAGAGATTTCTGCCAACGGCATCAGCTGCGACAAAGAACAGGAACGATAACGGGCCGGATCGTTGCGATGCAGTGGTTTACCATGCCATACCAGACCGACCTTGATACCATCGCCACAGACATAGCGCTGCCAATGGCTGATGACCGACTGGGGTAACGACAGTAGCTGACGCGGCACATCTGGAACTGTCGTTACTGTGGTACCCACCAGACTTGGAATGCTGAGCAGGTGACAATAGCCATCACTCTCCATGGCAGCCCTACCCAAGGCATCGCTGTCACCATAAGGGATCAACCGATCGATCCCGGTGATGGACTCAAATAAGGGCAGCAGCGGCGCATGACACTGTAGCATGACGCGGGCCCCCCGCTGTTGCAGCAGTGGCAGATAGCGTACAAACTGGATGTTGTCGCCGTAGCCCTGCTCCGCCAGCACCAATAAGGTTTTCCCTACCAGGGACTCACCGTTCCAGGGCTGCAGGGACGGCGGTAGCTGTGGCTGGGCCGACTGGATGCTTTCCAGCCTGAACCGCCAGGCATACTCACGCCATCCCTCCTGATAGCGTCCCACCAACAACAGCACCATGGCATGGTTGATGTGGGCCTCGACCGAGTCCGGTTGCAGCATGCAGGCCTGCCTGAAGCAGACGATCGCCTCGTCAAAACGACCGACCGACTTGAGACAAAGACCGAGGTTGATGTAAGCCGGCACACACTGGGGATCCAGCCGCAACACCATGGCGAAATGTTCCATGGCTGACGCAATCTGCCCCAGATCCATCCAGGTATCAGCCAGATTAAACTGGGTCTCCTTGTCGTCTGGTGCCAACTGTAAGGCAGCGGTAAAACATTCGGCGGCCAAACGGCTGTGGCCGTGCTGACGCAGCAAGGTTCCCAAAGAGACATGGTAATCAGCCTGGGCTGGTTCCAGCAAAATAGCCTGACTGATCCGTTCAACAGCACGACTCATCTCTCCCCGCTCCTGATGGGCTAGACCACACAGGTACAAAGCCTGCGAATGGCCAGGAAATTGCTTCATAAACATCTCGTAAAGTTCAATCGCACGATCGAACTGTCCCTGACGATGATAATGAATAGCCCCCTGCAACGGATCCACTGTCAACAAACTGCTCCCAATGTTCATGAATCTGCTCTCCAAAGGAACTCCATAAAATGATACCACTTGCTATCCCAGATCTGACTGGCCATGAGTCCAGTTATCTTCAGGAATGTATTACCAGCACGTTCGTCTCGTCCACCGGTCCTTTCGTGAACCGTTTCGAGACCCTGGTAGCACAGGCTGCCGGCAGTGCCGGTGCAGTCGCTCTTTCATCCGGCACTACCGGGCTGCACGCTGCGTTAACCGCTGTCGGTGTTGGCCATGGTGATCTGGTCATCCTGCCCTCCTTCACCTTCATTGCCAGCGCCAATGCCATTGCCCACTGTGGTGCCCTGCCATGGCTGATCGATATCGATCCAGAGCGATGGACCCTTGACCCGGAGCTGCTGGCCGAGACACTGACACGCGAAGCGGTCAGATCATCATCCGGCCAACTGATCCATCGCGCCACTGGCTACCGTATTGCAGCCATCATGCCAGTCCATACACTGGGATTGCCAGCAACCATGGGGCCCTTGGTACAGCTGGGGAAGGAGTACGGCATTCCGGTCATTGCCGACGGAGCTGCCGCGCTGGGGGCCCAGCTCAATGGCCAGCCGGTCGGCCACCTTGGAGCCGATCTGACAGTTTTTTCATTCAACGGCAATAAAACCGTCACCTGTGGCGGGGGTGGCGCCATCGTTGGACAGGATCGTACCCTGCTTGACCTGGTGCGTCATCTCACCACAACAGCTCGCTGCGGCGAAAATTATGATCATGACCGGGTCGGTTTCAACTACCGCATGACCAACCTGCAGGCTGCCGTCGGCTGTGCCCAGATGGAACGGCTGGACCACTTTGTCACAGCCAAACGGCGTATCCGTGCTCGCTATGATCAGGAACTGGGATCGCTGCCGGGCTGGCAAACATTTCCCAATCCGGCAGATTCCTCCAGTGCCTGCTGGTTTTCTGGGGGTCTGATCGATGGAGCAACCGAAGCGAACATGGAACGGATGCTATCCGGCCTGCGTGCGGCAGGAATCGGTGCCCGTCCATTCTGGAAGCCAATGCACCTGCAACAGCCCTACCGTCACGCACCCTGCAGCAGGCAAACCGTAACCGATTCGATTGCTGGACGCATCCTGACGCTACCCTGTTCAACCAATCTGACCCTGGCAGATCAGGACTATGTCATCGGAGTGGTACGAAGTTTGCTGCTGGACCGATAACCGTTTGATCGACTGATCGACCCTACCACTCAGGAGGTTGTCTTGGCCAAGGAACAGAAAGCGCCGTTCATGATCGCTGAAGCAGGAGTCAACCATAATGGCTCGCTGGATAGGGCGTTGCGCTTGGTCGATGCCGCTGTACTGGCCGGGGTCGACGCAGTAAAGTTTCAGACCTTCAAGGCCGACCGCATGGTTACGCGCGGTGCTGCCAAGGCCAACTATCAGCAGAGTGCCACCGATCCCCATGAAAGCCAATGGGAGATGATCCGGCGCCTTGAACTCAGCGAGACCGATCATGAGCGGTTGCTGTCCCATTGCCGCGAGTCGGGCATCCAGTTTCTTTCCAGTCCGTTCGATCTCGAGAGCCTGCAATTTTTAGTCGAGCGGCTTGGTGTCGATCTGGTCAAGATTCCTTCCGGAGAGATCACCAATGCCCCTCTGCTGCTACAGGCCGGAGCCAGTCAACGCGCTATCCTGTTATCGACCGGCATGGCCACACTGGGTGAAATCGAACTGGCACTGGGAGCCCTTGCCTTTGGTGCCAGCCAATCTCATTCCGATAACTTGGCCATACCGTCGATCGAGACTTTTGAGATGGCCTGTCGTTCTCCGGATGGACGGCGCATGCTGGAACAGAAGGTAACGCTGCTCCACTGCACCACCGAATATCCGGCACCCTATGGTGAAGTCAATCTGCGCGCCATGGACACGCTGCGGGCTGCCTTTGCACTACCGGTCGGTTTCTCGGACCACACGCCCGGTATTGCCGTGGCCATCGCTGCCGCTGCCCGTGGTGCTGCCGTGATCGAAAAGCATTTTACGCTGGATCGCCATCTGCCAGGTCCTGATCATCAATCCTCTCTGGAACCGGTCGAGCTGGCCGATATGGTCCGCTCCGTTCACGCCGTCGTCCGTGCTTTGGGAGACGGCATCAAGGTGCCGATGCCCTCCGAGCTGGGCAACCGTGATGTTGCACGCAAAAGCCTGACCGCCGCATGCGACATCCTCGCTGATGAGCTGTTTTCCACCGAGAACCTGACCATCAAGCGTCCTGGGACGGGGATCTCGCCCATGCACTACTGGCAATGGCTGGGACGTCGGGCCGGTCGGAATTACCATCGTGATCAGGTGATCGAATGAAAGACAACCTATCGGTGCTGGTGCTTGGGGGCGGCGGTCATGCCGCCGTTGTGGTCGACGCCCTGCTGCGCCAGCGGCCTGACGTGCAGATCATTGGTTTGCTCGATGAACGGCCAGAGCAGGCTCGTCAGAGAACATGGCCGACAGAGGTCCTGGGCGGCGATGAGCATCTAACCCGGTTTGATCCTCAGCAGATATGGCTGATCAATGGCATTGGTTCGATCGGCATGGCCGCCCCGCGACGCCAGATGTTTGAACAGGGCAAGCGGCTGGGTTACCGTTTTCTGACCGTGATCCACCCTGCCGCCACCCTGGCGGATCAGGTCCATCTTGGAGAAGGCGTCCAGATCATGGCCGGTGCCATTCTCCAAACGGGCTGTTTCATTGACGACAACAGCATCATCAACACCCGGGCCTCCATCGATCACGACTGCCATATTGGTGCCCACAGTCACATCGCACCGGGCGTAACGCTCTGTGGTCATGTCTCGGTCGGTCATGAATCGCATATCGGCGCTGGGGCGGTGATTGTCCAGGGGTTGCGGATTGGGGCACGGTCGATCGTCGGTGCAGGAGCTGCCGTGCTGCACCATGTGGCCGACAGTCACCGTGTCGTTGGCGTTCCGGCGCGGGAGATGCAAGGATGACCCATACCATCAGGAGTTGGCGTGCCATTCTGGTTCATCCGGAACATTCGATCCTTGAGGCTGTGCGGGTGATGGATCAGGGAGCTTTGGGCGCCGTATTGGTCGTTAACCATCAGCAGCGCTTGCTGGGCGTGGTCACCGATGGCGATGTACGTCGGGGTTTATTGCAACGCATCCGTATGGAGGCTCCCGTGACAACCGTGATGTGCGACACACCAACCGTTGCCAAGATGTCCGATTCGAAGGAGCATATTTTCGCCTTGATGAGAACACGCAGTCTGAACCATGTTCCCATTGTCGATGACGACTACCGTCTGGTGGGTCTGGAGACACTGAAGGTGATGGTCAGACCCCAGCCCCGTGACAACTGGGTCGTCCTGATGGCTGGCGGACTGGGCAGTCGCCTGGGTCCCCTGACGGAACGGTGCCCCAAGCCATTGCTTCACGTCGGTTCGCAACCCATTCTTGAAATCATCCTGGAAAGCTTTATTGAACAGGGCTTCTACCAGTTCTTCCTATCGGTCAACTATAAAAAGGAGATGATCCAGGATTATTTTGGCGATGGCTCGCGCTGGGGGGTATCGATCGATTACCTGGAGGAAAACGAGCGTTGTGGCACAGCCGGTTCACTGGCGTTGCTACCTGATCGTCCCGAGCTGCCGTTTTTTGTCATGAATGGCGATTTACTGACACGTATCAACTTTATCCGTGCCCTCGATTTTCATGTTGAGAACGAGGTGCAGGCCACCATGTGTGTACGCAAGGTGGCCCAGACCGTTCCCTACGGGGTTGTTGAGCTGGAAAGCAGCCACCGCCTGCTGCGCATTGTCGAGAAACCGGTGGAAGAATATCTGGTCAACGCCGGTATCTACATGCTCAACCCGGAAGTGCTGTCACTGATCCCTTCCAGCGGCTATTTTGACATGACCGACCTGTTCCGGCGCGTCATTGAAGCCGGTTATGCCACGTCGGCTTTCCCCTTTCTGGAGTACTGGCTCGACATTGGCCGCATGGGCGATTTTCAGCAGGCCTGTCAGGATTATCCCCGGGTCTTTAACATGGGCCCATCACGACTGGCAGCGGCGTCATGATTGCTGGTCATGAGACTGTTCTGGCCATCATACCGGCACGGGGCGGATCACGGGGGGTGTTGCGCAAAAACGTTCGGCTGCTGGCGGGTAAACCGCTCATTGCCTGGAGTATCTGTGCCGCGCAGGCTTGTCCGGCCATTGATCGTCTGATCGTTTCTTCGGAAGATGACGAGATTATGGCCGTGGCCCGTGATTGGGGCTGTGAGGTTCCTTTCCGCCGTCCAGCCGCCCTGGCCACTGACCAAGCCTCTTCCATTGACGTGTTGCTGCATGCCCTCGATACCCTGAAAGCCAGTCAACAGCATTACGACTGGCTATTACTGCTGCAACCAACATCGCCGTTGCGCCTAGCCGAAGATATCGAAACCGCCCTGCGCCTCTGTGTTGACGAAAAGGCAGCCGTGTCGGCGGTGGTGTCGCTGGTAGCGGCAGCCCATCCGCCCCAGTGGAGTTATTATCTTGACCATGGGACGATTCGCCCAGTCATGGCCGGTCCGGTCATCCCCCGTCGTCAGGATCTGCCCCAAGCCTATACCCTCAATGGGGCCGTGTTTGTGGCCCGTACCGACTGGCTACGCCAGCAGCGCTCTTTCCTGACTCCGGAAAGCCGCGGTTTTGTCATGCCGCCAGAGCGTTCCATCGATATCGATTCGGAACTTGACTTCGCCCTAGCCGAGTTGCTGCTGCAATCCACACCACCGTCAGGTCGATCATGAAGCGGTTTCTCGCCGTCACCGGTAGTCGTGCCGACTATGACCTGATGAGCGTTCTCTACCGCCAGATGCAGCAGGATCCATCGCTGGAACTCAGATTGCTGGTGTGCGGCAGTCATCTCTCCCCCACCTTCGGTCATACCATCACCCAGATTCGCCAGGATGGCTTGACCATCCTGGCCGCGATGGAAACCCTGCTGGACAGCGATTCAAGCAGTTCACGACTGAAATCAGCCGCCATTTTTCTGCAGGGAGCGACCGATATCGTCGCCTCCTACCGACCCGATGCCATCCTCTATCCGGGCGACCGTGAAGAAGTCATCATGGCAGCTTTATTGGGGGCTTACCTGGAAATTCCGACAGTTCATTTTTTTGGTGGTGATCATACCTGCGATGGTCATGTCGACAACCCGGTGCGCCATGCCACATCCAAGCTCTCCAGTTACCATTTTGTCGCGCTGGAACAGCATCGACAACGCCTGCTGCGCATGGGAGAGGCGCAGGAACGCATCTTCACCATCGGCAGCGTTGCCCTGGACAAGTTCGTACAGCACCAACCCCTGTCTCTCGATGGCATTCGGGAGGCCCTGTCTGGCTGCGGTAAAACGATTGGCGACGCCTTTGCCCTGGTGATTTTTCATCCGGTAGCGGCAGAAAAAGAACAGGCTGGCCACTATTTCGAGAATATCCTGGCTGAACTGAGACAACGACACATCCAGGCCTTCATCGGCGCCCCTAACTCCGATGCCATGAATCGCGCTATTTTTGCCGTCGCCAAACGCTACGAACAGGATGATCACTTTATTTTCTATCGCAGCCTGCCACGCGATCTGTTCCTGTCGATCTACAAACACAGCCGCTTCATCATCGGTAATTCATCAAGCGGCATTCTGGAAGCGGCCTCTGTCCCCATCCCAGCCATCAACGTCGGCCTGCGTCAGCAGGGACGCCATGCCGGGGTCAATGTCATTTTCTGTGGTAGCAGCAGACAGGAGATCGGCCATGCCATCGATCAGGCCACGTCACCCCTGTTCCTGGACAGCCTGCGCACCCTCTCCAATCCGTATGGAGATGGCCACAGCAGCCACAAAGCCCTGGCCCTGCTGAAGCAACTCGATTTTTCTTCCTCAATGGACAAACGTGAAGATGCGCTGGAGCTGAACTGAACAGACCACAGCTTGATTGCATTGGCCGAATCCTACCGCTATAATCATCCTTGTTCGTCTCCATCCCCCATTGTACGAGAACAGCGATGACCCAAAGACCATTCCGATTCATCAACAGAGCAGTTGCTCAAGCCCCAATAACCGAAGGAATAGCCCTTGATGCAACTGGCACCCCAAGACCATGACGGCTTTCCGGCTGAGCTGCGTTCCTACGTGCTCGACTTTCCTTATCAACTGCTGAACCTGCAATGTTATCCAATTTTGCCCAAACTTATCTGGATAAGGGCCGTCAGGAAGGCATCCAAGAAGGTGAAAAAAAAGGCCGTCAAGAAGGTCAGATCGATCTGTTGCTACGCCAGATGCAACGCCGCTTTTGTTACCGGCGTTGTCCATCGTTTCAGCCAATCCTCTATGCCCGGGGCGATGCCCCGGGCTACGGTTAAAGCTGCCCCTTCGGGGCGCATGATCTCGTGAATCATCCTTCATACAAGCCCCAACGGGGCGATTCAGGGTTAGCCTGGGGCATCGCCCCAGGTATATGGGGCATCGCCCTAGGTATGCTGCCGGCACAGCGCGACCTGTGGATCGCCTATCTGGCTGCTGCTGCCATTGCTGCCCACCTGCTGGAGTCCTCCCTGCCCGGACTCGGTCCCTGGTTCAAACCGGGACTGGCCAACATCCTGACTCTGGTGGCCTTTTTCACCTTTGGCTGGAGAGCCGCCGTCGGTGTCACCCTGATCCGTATCATCGCCGGGTCCATGATACTGGGAACGCTTCTGACACCCACCATCGTGCTCAGCCTGTCGGGCGCTGCCGGAGCCCTGCTGGCCCTTGGACTGACCAAACGGCTGTTGCCTACGGCCGGACCAGTCGGATGCTCCCTGCTGTCGGCACTGGCCCATATCACTGCTCAACTGATGGTCGTGGTCCTGCTGCTTACCGGTCCGGACGGCCTACCGGCCATCATGACCCTTTTACCGTGGTTTCTGGTCGCCTCATGGCTGACCGGACTGTTTAACGGCATGGTAGCGGCCTTGATCCTGGAGCGTTTTGATGTACAATGGCCTGATCGTCCATTAAACTTGGAGAACTCATGATCACCCCTCCCCTCGCTCTTGCGGTTCTGCTCACCGTCGCTGTTCTGGGCTTTCCACCGGCAACCACGGCCGGTCAACTGGAGGATATTGGCAAGGAAATAGCGGGGACCATGGAACGAATCGGCGGCATGATCGACTCGAAAGAGCCCAATCCTGCCGATGCTGAATCCCAGTTCAAACTGGGCATGATGTATTACAATGGGGATGGTGTGCCGCAAAACTATATCCATGCCCATATGTGGCTCAACCTTGCGGCAGCGCAGGGACACCCGAACGCCAGAAAAATGAGAGACTCACTGACTGAAAAGCCGTTTTTCGGTCAAGCCAAGATGACACCCGAACAGATCGCCCAAGCTCAGGAGCTGGCCAAGAACTGGCGCCCTTCCACCACCAAAAAGTGGTGAACCACCAAGCAACTCAGGTATAGAGCTCTTTGTTGTCCATATATTTTTTTGGATCAATACCCCATTTAATGTGATCTTCGTGGGTTTTGATGATGTAGCCCTTCTTCTCTGGCATATCCTTGTAGGCCATGAGGTCAATCTCTTTCGGTTCCAGCTTCTTTTTCTGTTTGGCATCAGCCATTATTTTAACAACTGGATGCAACAAGCTCTCCGGATTGGGACGCAGTACCACAGCCAGTAGGTCATTCTCCAACCGCACCAGGGTTCCCATGGGGTAGATGCCAACGCATTTGACAAAATACTGGAACAGAACCGGATTGAAGTGGTACTGACTCCATTCCATCATGCGTTTCAGGGCCAGATGCGGGCTGTTGCCCTTGTGATAGCAACGATCAGAGGTGATAGCGTCATACACATCGGCGATGGCTGCCATCTGGCCAAACTGGTTGATCTGGTCGCCCTTGAGTCCCTTGGGATAGCCTGAACCATCGTAGCGCTCGTGGTGCTGGCTGGCCACATGGACACTGATCTCCGAAATGCCCTGGCATTGCTCCAGAATGCGGCGACTGTAGGTGACGTGCTGGCGCATGATGGCAAATTCCTCATCGCTCAACCGCCCTGGCTTGTTAAGAACCTCCATCGGCGTCTTCATCTTGCCAATGTCATGCAGCACCGCACCAAGGCCGACATCGACGATATCCTCCGAGCTGATCCCCAGGGTCTGGCAGAACGACAACATGAACACGCCAACATTAACCGAGTGCATGAAGGTGTATTCGTCCTTCTGCTTGATGAGGCCCAGACTGAGAATGGCATCGCGGTTACGAAACATGGAGTCGGCCATCTGGGTGACCATATCTTTCATGGGACCAATCACCACCTGCTGCCCCATGCGTACATCCTCAAGGATGTTGCCCACCATCTGGCGTGCCTGACGTTTGATCTGGGCCGCCTGCTCCATCTCCTTTTCCATGGTGGCCTGTTGGTAACGTCTGGCCTCCTGCTGACTTTCACCCAGCTCGCTCAGCTGTGCTTCCAGCTGCGCTTCCACTTCCCGCTGTGAGGGAGCACCATCGACATCATCGCCCCTGGAGGTGTCGATGTAGAGCTCCATGAGTCCATGCTCGATGATGCGCCGCAGTTCGTTCTCAGTGGTGATCAGACGCGGCGTGGCAAAAAAAGTCGGATCACGGCCCTGGCAACAGGGATCCTTCCAATTGTGATTGAAATCATGGACAAACATGCCAGGAGCCAATTGGCTTACCAGAATTTTCTTGATCATGCTTCACCGTCCTGCCAATAAATCTGCTAGTAGCGCCAACGATACCATAACAAGCCAAGATATTCATGGAATAACGATTCAATTCCACCTGAAACACTCGGCAACCAGCAGGGTGGTTTGGTGGGCCACTGATTGAGGCTGGAAAGGGTAGGAGCTGCTGTGACCCGCATACCGACCCGCTCGAAAGACCAGACAGCCCGAGGCATGTGGATGGCATGCGTGACCACCAGGACATGACTGATATTTTCCTGCCGCAGCAGGCGCTGGCTCAACACCGCATTTTCCCAGGTGGTATGACTGTCTTCCTCAAGCCAGCGTACCGATACGT
>JADGCH010000052.1 GCA_015229115.1 Magnetococcales bacterium | reverse complement strand
CAATCGATCTATCGCTTGTGCTATTTGAAAAGGAGTTCTATAATGAATGGCTGTAGTAGAGCGTATCGAGAAACAGATCAGCCCAGCGATGACGGGCCAAGTGATCGGCCTTGTCAGGCAGACGCGGGGCAAAGATCAGTCGATCCGGATTAATTCCCCGCTCGGCCGCTGCACGTTGCAGATTGGCCCGCCCGGGCCCATCTGACAACCAGAGCACACTACCCGGTACACCCTGCAGCAAAGCCATCCAGACTCCAAAGCCATGCGGTTCAATCTTGTAATGGCTACTGAAGCTGCAGAAAACAAACCCCTGCTCCGGCAAGCCATGAGCCCTGCGCTCCGGTGTAGTCGGTGCAATGGGTTGTTCACAATCCGTTGGTATCAGACAGTTCGGTAAATAGATGATTTTTTCGTGATAATAACGTTGCCTGTCAGGAGGAATGAAAAACCGGTCTGTCAGTAAATAGTCGATGTGGTCAGCACCCGTTGAAAAAAAATGGACCATCTGCACCGGTGCCGGACGATGGGCCAAAATTTCGGTTCGTGCCCCACCGGTGTGACCATTCAAATCAATCAGCAGATCAATGCCATCCTGCCGAATGCGCTGAGCTGCATCGCGATCATGACATCGTCTCAGATCGACAAAGTGATCGACATCGTCCTCAATGCGTCGACGGTAGTAGCTACCATCGTCTTGGCCCAGTGAATAGACAAAGATCTCGAAACGATGGCGATCATGGCGCCTGAAGAGGCCTAGCATCTGATGGGCAACGGGATGATTGCGGAAATCAGGGGAAATATATCCAACACGCAACCGCCTGCTTTCAGGATCCGTGCGCCGATGATCGAAATCATACGGTAGCGGTTGAATGGCACTCTGCTTGTAACGAGCATAGGTTGTTACAATCGACAGTTGCTCTGCTTCGGTTATATCCGGTATAACAAGAAACAGCATCGGTTCGGGTGGCGAAGAACCATCCTTGGTTTCCCGCCATGCCAGAACAGGTTCCACCAGCTTCTGACGTACCGTCTCAAGCGCATGCCAGTCACACAGTTCCCGCTCCACATGGATCAGGTGTGCCACGGACTTGATGTAGTCCGGCCTCAATTGAACGACTCGACGGTAGTGTTCAGCAGCCTCATCCAGACGATTCTGTCGCAACATCAACAGTCCCATCTGATGTCTGGCTTTGATATGGTCCGGCTGCAACTGCAACAGGCGTTGATAGCAAGCAATGGCCTGATCGAGCTCGTGCTGAGATTCCAGCGCCTGTCCCAGGTTGTACCAGGCTCCAGCCAGCTGGGGATCGTGGGCGATAGCCCAGCGAAAGCAGTTGACGGCGTCGGTATAGCGCTGCTGCCGCTGACGAATGACCCCCAGGGTGTCATAAAGCTGAGCCGATTGCGGGTGATAGTGCAAGGCCCGCAGACAGCAGTCAGCGGCCTGATCCCAGCGCTGCTGTCCATCCAGCAGAGCGCCAAGGTTGTTGTAAGCCCCCATGTGAGTCGGATCGCAGACAATGGCACGCTCGTAACAGAGCTGGGCTTGGTCGAGGCGACGGATGACATGGTAGATCACACCGAGAGAAAAATGGGCCTCAGCCAGCTGAGGCTCGGCAGCAATGGCTTGCTGATAACAGGCGATCGCCTCGTCATAACGACGCTGATTTTTGAAGATATCCCCTTGCTGCAGCAGTGTCACCACCCGCCTCCCCTTTTCAAGAGTGATGACGACACCAGTTGCCCCACATGTCACGCAACAACCGCTCAAAGTGCAGGGCAAACAGCCGGCCATTACACAACGGCGAGGCCTGCATCAGAGGGCGCAAGGCGGTACGCAAACGCTGCTGCCGGTCCAGATCAGAGGCCAGTGCTACGACTGTATCGATATAATGCTGTGGTGTCGTGGCAATCAGCTCCGGTAACCCCACCGAACGCAGATGACTGACGGTGTGGTTCGAGGCATGGCGCTGCCCCAGCAAGGTGACCACTGGCACACCCATCCACAGGGCATCACAGGTGGTGGCCCCACCAGAAAAAGGGAATGGATCCAAGGCAATATCGACCTCATTATACTGCTGCATCATCTCGTTATAGGGCGACTGGCCGCGAAAAATCAATCGGTCACGGCCGATACCGGCATCGGCAAACAACTGGCCGATGTAGTTTTGTGCCATCTCATCTTCAGCCAGTTTCCATTTCAGCAACAGGCGCGATTCCGGCACCCGTTTAAGAATTTCGCTCCAGAGCACTGCCACGGAACGGTTCAGTTTCGACAGTTTATTGAAACTGGCAAAGGTAACATAACCATTGATCAAGGCTGGCAATCGGACAGACACGTCCGGAGCATCCGTTGCAGGAGCATAACAGGCGTAACCGTAGGGCATGCGCATCACCTGTTCGGTATAGGTGCCGTCACTACCCATTGGAGAAAGATTCCAGTCGGAAACGATGTAATCGATGCTACTCAGTCCGGTGGTGCCCTCATAGCCGAGCCATGTCACCTGGACTGGTGCTGCCCGGCGAGCCAGCACCGACAACTTGTTGGCCATGGTATGACCATTGGCATCAATCAGGATATCGATGCCATCGCGCTGAATCAGCTCAAACAGGGCCTGGTCCGTCAATCCATCCACCTGACGCCAATGACAACACCCCTTCAGGGTTGCCGTCAGATCATCCTCGCGCGGCAAAGTGGCATAACAATAGACCTGATAGCGGCTGCGATCGTGACTGGTCAGCAGCGGAAATAACGAGGCACCAGCGGCATCCCGCACGATGAATGTGGAGGAAAGGTAACCAATCCGCAATAACCGGTCCGGATTCGGATCGTTGGCATGACTGAATTGTGCCGGGATCAGCGCCTTGATATGCCTCTCAGCCCAAAGACGGTGCTCGGTCAGCAGGGTCTCTGCCGTCTGGGAAGGTAAAAAATGGAGAATGATGAGCAGGTTGTCGTGAAAGCCAGCGTGCTGCGGCGCCAGTTGCACGGCACGACGGAACAGGCTGGCCCCCTGCTCGCTGTTGCCTCCTTCCCAGAACAACTTGCCAAGATTGTTGTACAGGCTGGCCGAATCCGGTCTCAGGGAAACGGCCTGCTGCAGGAACTGCAGCGCCTTGCCAGGTTGGTTAACATCTACATAGAGCTGACCCATCTGCTCGTAAGCCGAGGCATAACGCGGATCGAGAACCAGACAGTGCTGATAACGTTCCAGAGCCCGATCATAAAGCTTCTGGCGTAGATAGAGATTGCCCAGATTAAACCAGGCATCGACGAAACCGGGCTGCAATTCGATGGCGCGCAAATAGGCCGATTCAGCCTCAGCAAGCCGACCCGCGTTAACCAGTAACACTCCGCGCAAACTCCAGGCATCGGCACGGCTGTTGTCAAGCTGCATGAGTTGATCACAACAGCGCAAAGCCGTTGGCAGATCCTGCTGCTGATAAGCCGCAACGGTCTGATGTAACAGCTGCCAAACCCGCTGTTCTTTTGTACCGGAAACTTGGGCCATCAATCTCTCCCCAGCCAGTCGCGCCACATCTGTTCCAGCGCCGCCTCGAAATCACGCACAAAGAGGTCGGTATCAAACAACGGATGAGTCAGACGATTGCGCTGCAATTTCTGTCGGATGGCTGCCAACTGGTCGGGATGGGTGGCCAACTGCAGCGCCCGCTGCCGATACTGATCCAGATCGGCAACAATCAGACCTTCATCCTGCAAGCCGATGGCCTGTAACAGACTGACGCTCACCCGTGAAGCAAAGGTATGGCCGGGACAGGTCAACACTGGTACACCGGCCCACAGGGCATCGCTGGCTGTGGTATGGGCGTTGTAATAAAGTGTATCGAGAAAAAGATCGGCCCAACGATGGCGGGCCAAGTGTTGCTCTTTGGGCATCGACGGTGCGAAGACCAGTCGCTGCGGATCAACACCACGCTCCGCCGCTTCACGGCGCAGGTTTTCCTTGCCGGTGGGATAGCCATCAAACAGCCATAGCACACTGTCCGGCAAGGTGCGCAACAGATCCATCCAAACAGCAAAAATACGCTGGTCAATCTTGTAGTGAGAGTTGAAACAGCAAAAAACAAACCCCTGCTCTGGTAGACCATGCCCAAGCCGATTGGCTGTTTCAGAGGCAATCTGTTGCCCGGAATCGTTCACCTGGTAGCTGTGGGGCAAATAAACCAGTTTTTCGCTGTAGTACAGCTGCTGCTCAGGTGGAGTGACCCAGCGATCGGTCAGGATGGCGTCGATAAAATCAGCCCCCATGCTGCCAGGATAGCCCAGGTAGGCTGCCTGGACTGGCGCTGGACGATAGGCCAGGATCTCTGGACGGGAATCACGGGTATAACCTTTCAGATCGATGAGCAGGTCGATACCATCCTGCTGTATGCGCTGTGCCGCTCCCAACATCGTCATGGAACGCAGATCGACAAAATGGTCTACCTCGCTGGTAATGCGCTGGCGATAAAAACTGCCATCATCCGGTCCGAGTGAATAGGCAAAAACCTCGAAACGGCTGCGATCATGGCGTTTGAAGTGACCCAGCATCAGGTGAGCCGTAGCATGATTATGAAAATCAGCCGACAGATAGCCCACCCGCAACCGCCTCGACCCGGAATTGACCCGTCGTGTTGGATAATCCTGCGGTAGCGGCTGAATAGTTTTATGCAGATAGTGGGAATGGCAGCGAGCAATACGAAGTTGCTCTTCCTCGGTGATGGCCACTGGCATGGAAAGAAACGGAAAAGGCGACGGTGGAATGCCCAAGCCTCCTTCGGTACAGGCAATGGCCGGTTCTACCAGCCGCTGCCGCAAGGTCGCAAAGGATTGCCAATGACACAGCTTCTGCTCAATGTGAAAGATTTCAACAGCGATGTTGATCCCATCCGGAGATAGCCGCAGCGCCTGACGGTAGCTGATGAGCGCTTCCTCGACGCGACCGACCCAGTTCAAGGTCGCGCCAAGGTTGAAATGAGCCCCCTGATGACCCGGCTCCAGCGCAATGGTCTGACGATAAGCCGACAGGGCCTGATCAGCATTGCCCGACTTCTGCCAGGCGACCCCAAGATTGTACCAGGCCTGATGGAAACGGGGCGACAGGGCTACCGCCTGCTGGTAACAGGGAATCGACTCCTGATAACGCTCACTGTCATGCAGAGCGATACCCAGATTGTAATGGGCTTCGGCATAGGCAGGCTTGAGCGTCAGTGCCTTGCGGTAGCAATCGATCGCCTGTTGCTGCTGCCCCATCTGCTTGAGGGCATTGCCTAGATGGTTCCAGGCATCGGCATAGTCGGGTTTGAGTTCCAGCGCACGACGACAATAGGCCACTGATTCATCAAAACGGCCCATTTCCCGCAACAAATCAGCGAAGCCATTCAATATTTCTGGCCAATCCGGGCGCAATGACAAGGCCAGTCGATAGGTATATTCGGCCTGATCAAAATCGCGCAGATCACGCAAGGCGTTGACCATATTGGCATAGGCATCGACATAGCCAGGATTGATACCGATGGCCTGTTTATAGGCTGCCACGGCATCAGCAGCACGGCCAGCACGGCGATGCAACATGCCCTGTACCGTCCAGGCTTCCGGCATGCTCGGTGCCAGATCAAGAACCTGACGGCACAACTGCTGGGCTGTGGTGTAATCGCTCTGACCATAGGCAGACAAGCCTTGCGTCAACAGGTCGTAGGCCTGCTGTGGAATAGCCGTCGTCGGTGCGACGCCTCCGGCAATCACCGTACGAACAACTGGCCGTATCGATGCCACCTCCCCAGCAATGATGGATTCAACAGCAACCGTCCGGCCTCGCTGCCGGATCCATCGATCAGGATCGGACTGAAATTCGGCCACCCGTTGCTGCAGCGCCTGACGCACTTCCACGACTACCCGATCCCAACGCCGCGGCTGCGGCTGACGGAATAACCGCAACGAGGGATACCAGGGAGAATCAGAACGATCCAGCAACCAGCGCCAATCCGGTGAGAACTGCAACAGGATCCAGCCTGGAACGCCCAAGGCTCCGGCCAGATGGGCCGTCGCCGTATCCGAACTGATGACCAGATCCATCTGCATCATCAGGGCCGCCGTATCGGACAGATCCCTGACCTCGGCAGCACTGTCAGTCACGTGATCCGGCAACGTTAGCTGTTCCAGATCACGCCGACCATCCCCATGCTGCAAAATGTAGAAGTCGACACCGGCTACCGTCAGCAATTCCAGCAATGGCTGCAATCGTGGTGAACGCCAGCGATCATTCTTGACACGCGGGTTGCCACCCCACACCAGTCCAACCCGCAAAGCTCGGCTATTCTGTCTGAGCTGCTTGCCCCAGTAATCAACCAACTCGGCATCGACCGGAATATAGGGTACCTGATTGGGAATGGTCGTGACGGTGGTATTGAAGATATAGGCCAGAGAAAGCAGTGGAATGTGGCAGTCAAAGGCCGGTAACGGCGTATTCTGCATCACCAGCTGACTCACGCCGGGCATGGTATGCAGCAGCTTCATCAGCGGTTCACGCACCTCCAACACCACTCGCCCACCACTCGCCGCCACCCAGGGTACATAGCGCACGAATTGCAGCGTGTCCCCCAGCCCCTGCTCGGCATGGATGAGGATGGTACGACCGTTAAGATCACTGCCATCCCAGGCTGGCTCACGGAAAGGCCGCGGTGGTGGCTCACCACGACGCCAGCGCCACTCGTAATCGACCCATCCGCGTTCGTAATCCCCCGATAACAACAGGGCCAAGGCCCGATCCCAATGGGCATCAGCATTGTCAGGACGCAGATCAAGAGCACGGTTGAAACTGACAATGGCCTCATCAACCCGACAGACATCCTGCAAAGCACCGCCAAGATTGTTGAAGGCATCGGCGAAGTCGGGCTTCAGCAGTGCCGCCTGACGATAGTAAAGCACCGCCTCTTCAAACTGTCCCTGCTCACGCAACAGGTTGGCGAAATTGTTGTAGGGGTCAGCAAAGTCCGGTTGCAGCGCTATGGCCTTGCGATAGGCCTCATTGGCTTCCGGAATGCGATTAAGGCGCCGCAGGATCATACCGGCCAACGTCCAGCCGTCAGGACGATTGGCATCCAGCGTCAGGGCTTGGTGGCAGTCGTTCCAGGAACGTTCGTACTCCTGACGCTGATAAGCCGTCAAGGCCGATTGCAGCCGATTAAAAACATCCGAATCGCTCACTTGCCTACCCGCCGTTTCCACTGCTGCCACATCTTCTGCAGGGCACTTTCAAGATCCTGGACAAAACGCGCTGTGTCAAACAGCGGCTGCTGCAACCTGTTTTTCTGTAGTTTCTGTCGTATCTGCGTCAGCTGTTGCGGATGAGTCGCCAATTCCAGCGCCCGCTGTCGATAATCCTCCAGCGACTGGACCACCAATCCTTCCTTGCCCAAACCAACCGCATGAAGCAGGCTGGCTCCCACCCGAGAGGCAAACCGCTCCCCGCTGCAGGTCAACAGGGGAACACCGGCCCAGAGAGCATCGCTGGCTGTGGTGTGGGCCCCATAGTAGTAAGTGTCGAGAAACAGATCAGCCAGACTATGTCGTGCCAGATGCTCCCTCTTGGGCAGACGCGGTGCAAAGATTAGCCGCTCTGCTGCAACGCCCCACTCAATGGCAGAACGTTGCAGGTTGGCGCGACCGGGACCATCGATCAGCCACAACACACTGCCCGATAGTTGCCGCAACAGCTCCATCCAGACTGAGAAAATACGTGGCTCAATCTTGTAGTGCGAATTGAAACAGCAGAACACCGTCCCCTGCTCAGGCAACCCGTGTCCGACCCGATTCGTAGCCGCCACTACAACTTCCTGCCCCCCATCGTTGATCTGGTAGCTATGAGGCAGATACATGAATTTCTCACTGTAACAGAACTGTCGATCCGGTGGTGTCACGATGCGATCGGTGATGATATAGTCGATGAAATCGGATCCCATGCTGCCCGGATAACCCAGCCATGCCACCTGAACCGGTGCTGGACGACAGGCGAACAACTCCGGATGGCAATCGCGCGTGTATCCTTTCAGGTCAATCAGAACATGAATGCCATCGGCATAGACACGACGCACCGCCTCTTCAGGCTGAAAGGATCGCAGATCGACAAAATGATCACATTCGGCAGCGATGCGCTGACGATAGCTGCTGCCATCGTCGGGACCAAATGAATAGACAAAAGTTTCAAACCGTTTGCGGTCATGGTGCTTGAACAGCCCCTGAATCAGATGCGCTGTAGCATGGTCCCAGAAATCGGATGAGACATAACCGATGCGCAACCGCTCGGTCGATAACTGGCGCATGGCAGAGAAATCACCTGCTGGACGGCTGCTACGCTGAAAATAGCCGGCAAAATTGCGGGCTATTTTCTGCTGTTCGATTTCTGATAGGTCAGTCGGAAGCGACAGAAACGGAAACGGTGAGGGCGGAATCCCCTCAGCAGCATCCCATGCCAGGGCTGGTTCAACCAGCTCGGACCGCAACCGTCCCGAATCCATATCCTGCCAGTCACACAGATGCTGTTGGCTATGAACCAGATTGACCCGTGTAGTCACCGGCAACGGCGCCAGTGCCGATGCCTGGCGATAGCTGGCAACAGCTTCCTGCAGTTGCCCCAGCAGGTTATAGCCATTGCCAAGATTGATCCAGACCGTCGGATGTTGCAGGCCAAGATCAATCGCCTGGCGAAAGCGGACAATGGCTTCATCAATACGTCCCTGACGATGGAGGATGGAACCGACGTTCTGCTGCGCCTCGGCCAGCCCGGGGTTGATGTCCAATGCCTTGAGATAGGCCTCCAGAGCCTGATCCAGAGCACCGAGATGATCGTAACTCTCAGCCAGATAAAGATAGGCCATCAGCAAATCCGGCTGACATTGAATCGCCTCGCCAAAACAGTGGATCGCCTCAGGCAGCTGCCCCTGACGCCGCCACAGCAATCCGAGGTGATAATGGGCCGTTGCCAAACGTGGTGCCAGCGCTACCGCTTGCTGGAAGTGGTCCATAGCCAGTTCCAGCCGACCTTGTTGCTGTAGGATGCTGCCCATGACAACCAGAATTTCGGCACTGCCCCGATCCAGATTGAGCGCCTGACAGCAGGCACTCTCAGCTTCGACCAGACGATTCTGACGACGCAGCGATTCTGCCAGGGTCAGCCAAGTAGCTCCCCAGTCTGGGTAGAGTTCCACGGCACGCTGGTAGGCAATGGCCGCTTCGGCAAATTGCTGCAGAGCCATCAGGGCGTTACCCAGATTGTTATAGGCCTCGGCATAGTCCGGTGCAATGGTGATGGCGCGACGATAGCATTCAACGGTCTGCTGCAGATCACCGGCCTGACGGCAAAGCATACCGGCCAGCGTCCAGGCCTCAGTCCGTTCCGGCTGTATCGTCAGTGCCTGACGGCAGTGGGCCCAAGCCTGGTCCATATCGCCGCGCTGGTAGGCCGCTACAGCCTCCTCCAGTATGGGCTGCTCTGGCGCCACCTCCCCTGCTGGTGGCGATGTCTCCGGTTGGGAGACCTCGGCGGCTGGAACAACACTCTTTTTGCGCCTGGGACGCCGGACGGGAGTTGTCTCCGTCGCTACCGTAACAGTTTCCTCAACTGACTTTTCTTCAGTTTTCCTACGTACCATAATAATTGAGTATCCCGATCAAATCGTTTTATTGGGGAACGCCCTAACCAAAAACTGCAATGTCAATAATTCGATGATATCCTGCCTTTTCAGCTTCTTCAATTCGAAATGCTCCAGATTAATCCGGTCGGCATTCTGGATCTGCTCCAGCAGTTGCTGCAGGTTAGGATCGATTCTGGCGGTTAATTCATCGATATGATAACCGGTTTCAACAAACAGTTTCTCGATCCCTGAACGGGTGAAAAAGCGAATGTGGCTGATATCCATAATGCCATGCCGCTCATAATTCCACTCACCACGAATCAGCTGATCAACAATTTTCAGGTGACGGGTATTTGGAATACTGGCGATCACGACTCCGTCACGGGCTATCATGCCTGCGGTCTGTTGCAGCACCTTCCAAGGATGATAGGTATGCTCAAGCACATCGCTGAAGATTACCAGATCGATCTCACCCGGCTGTAATCCAGCGCTGGCCAGGTCAATCTCCTCAAAGCGACAGCGAAAAACGTGGTCCAGTTGCTCGGCAGCCCTTACTGCCATGGTATGAACCGGTTCAACCCCCATGACACGACAGGACGGGAACCGCTCTTTGATGGCCTTGCCATTGGCCGCCAAACCACAGCCTACATCCAGCACCAGGGTTGGTGGTTTACGAATCAGATCGAGCAGCTCGGTATGCGCTGTTGCACCATATTCATAGGACTGATCCAATAAATTCCAGACATATCTTCCCTGCTCTATCATGGTAAACCCGTCTATCTTGAAATGATTAAAAACATCAACAGCATGGTCCAGAACAATGAATATGGGCCGCCACAACGCGCAGGAAATACTCCGCCCTTTTGGCTGTGGTGTGGTACTGCAACAAATGCTGATAGCCCCGCTCGGCAATGGTCCTGACCAAATCAGGACGATCGAGGTAAAACTTCAGTTTGTCATCAAATTCATCCAGAGAAGCAAAGGTGACGCAGTTGACCCCATCGGTAAAATCGTCAGGAATGACGATATCCAGCTTTTGGGTCAACAGCATGGCCTTGGCGGCCAGGATTTCCCAGAAGCGACCACAGTCATAGCCCTCCCCCATGACATTGATGCCAATCTGACTATGACGAAGAATGGTGTAATAAACCGGATCAAAAGACGGCAAGGCACGATTAGCTGGAGGAGCATTGGGATCGGCCTTGGTTCGACCAGAAACCACCAGCTGATTCTTCAAGTTCAACAGTCTCTGATGGACAGATAGACGCCATGGATTGCCGGTCATGGTCGCCAGAAAACTGATCAGTAAATCCTTATGCTCACCGTTATAGCAGAAATAGCGCTTTTCAGCAGCAAACGGTAACGGGAAGACATGTTCCTGCTCAGCGGTGAGATAGCAGCGTGACAACTCACGCTTGAAAGTCATCTTGAACGGCACAGGACGGGATTCGCAGATCCAGAAAGACTGATAATCACTGCCATCGACCAGGACCCGCCGCGGGTTATTGACTTGGTGGATCAGCTCGCTGCGAACGCCGACATTGGAACCGACAATGATCAGATCGGCTGATTCGGCAACGGCTGCCACCTCCCTATCTTCTATTTTGGTGCCATAGTTGGCCGACTCGGTGGTCAGGACCTGATGGCCCAACTCCTTGAGCCCTTCAATCAGGGTGGCGGTCAGAAAGTCGTAGAGTGGCGTATTAACATAGAGAATTCGCATAATCAGTGCCCCTGCCTTTGACACCAGTCCGACCACATGTGACGGAAGGCCTGCTCCAGATGGCGTGCAAACCGCGCCCCATCACAGGCGGGTGAAACAGCCATTTTAGCGCGCAAACTGCCTCGAATAGCTGCCAGGTGATCCAGACGGCTAGCCCAGTCGATGGCCAGTTTCAGATAGCTGTTCTCGTCGGTCACAATACCTTCGGTAAAACCGACATTGGTCATGTGGGCAATCGAATGGCGTGAAGCAAAGCGATCTCCTCCCAGTGTAATCACCGGCACTCCCATCCAGAGGCACTCCAGTGTTGTCAGTCCTCCAGAATAGGGGAATGGATCCAGAGCTATATCGACCTCGCCATACTGAGCCAGCAATTCATGATGCTGCATCGCTCCGCGAAAGATTACCCGATCCATAACCCCCTGCTGGCTGAACCAGCGCCGGTAACGTTGCTGCAAAACGGCCACCCCAAGCTGGCGCGTAATCAGTAACAGCCGCGCCGTTGGCAACTGTCGCAGCAGATTGGACCACAGCGATACCACCTTGGGGTTGATCTTAACCAGATTGTTAAAGCAACAGAAGGTAACATAACCGTTACGACGTGCCGGCAAGGGCGTCACCTCAGGGGCATAGTCTGGCGGCGCAAAACAGACATAGGCATCCGGCAGCCGGAGGGGCTTTTCAACGCAGAAGGGTTCGGCCTCGGGTGGGGTCGAACGGGGATCGGTGATGAGGTAATCCATGGTTGCCAAACCAGTGGTACCGACATACCCTCCCCAGGTAGCCTGTACCGGAGCCGGTTTCATGGCAAAGAGCGTCAGCCGGTTGCCCTGGGTATGTCCCGAACAGTCGACCAGGATATCGATGCCATCGGCACGAATCTGCTGCGCCAGATCCTCATCGGAAACCCCGACAATGTGGCGCCAGACATCGGCATGGCTGCGCAACCGCTGCGTCATGTAATCCTCAACGCCCCGATTGGAATAACAGAAGATTTTATAACGGCTGCGATCACAGTGCGGCAACACCGGCAACAGAAAAAAACCGACTGGATGGCGGCCAAAATCGGCTGAAACATAGCCAATATGCAAGACCTTGTCACGATCCGGCCTGTTGGTATGAGGCTGGATAGCGGTGCGGCGGGTGGCCCCGTGCATACGCTCCCATAGCTGGTGCTCCGCCAACAGGGCGGCGACGCTATAACGCGGATTGGCCTGCAGGGTAAAAAGCATGTTGCTGTGGGCACGGAAGAAATCGGGTTGTAAAGTCAGTGCCCGGCGGTAACTATCGGCTGAATCATCCAGACGACACAGGTCACGATAGGCATTGCCCAGGTTGTAATAGGCGCGTTGGTTGTCAGGATCCAGGTGGACCGACTGCTGATAGCAGCGCACGGCTTCATCGTAACGATCCAGCTCCATAGCGGCATTGCCCAGTACCAGCCATGCCTCCGGATTGCCAGGATCACGATCGATGACCTGCTGTGCAGCCTGAAGAGACTCTTCCACCTGGCCATTCTCGCGTAATGCGTCGGCCAGATTGATGCCCATATCCACCCAGTCGGGCCGCATGACCAAGGCCTGCCGATAGACCGCAATGGCCTCGCCATAGCGACGCAGATGCCTCAGCGCATTACCCAGGTTGGTATAACTATCGGCAAACTGGGGTGCCATGGTGATGGATTGGCGATAAGCAGCAATGGCCTGTTCGATCTGACCGGTGCGACGGTGCAGCACACCCAGCAGGGTCCAGCCATCCGGTCGGCTGTTATCGTGTGTCAGGGCGATGCGGCATTTTTCAATGGCGCTGGCATCGGCGCCGCGCTGGTAATCGTTGAAAGCCTGCTGCAGAAAATCCTGCGCCAGTTGCGGATTGGCCATCGATACAAACTCCTTATTTCAACCAGCTATTGACCTGCTGCATCAGCTCTTCGGTCAATTCACCCGCATGAAGACGCAGGTTGACATAACTCTTGACGAAATCATAGCGGGCCTGAGCCAAGTTCCTCCGGGTGGCATAGAGATTTTGTTGTGTCAGCAACGAATCGACCATGGTGCGCGTTCCAGCCTGGATCCCTTTTTCAGTCGCTTTGGCCGCCAGCTCAGAAGAGGCTTCGGCCTGCTGATAGGCCTTGATTTTTTTCTGTCCCTGTATCAGACGATCGTACTCCTGCCGTACCCGGATCAGAATCTCGCGCAAGGAAGCATCCAACTGCTCACGACTTCGATCCAGATTGAGCCTAGCCTGATCAATGGTGGCATTGACATAACCACCCGAAAAAATCGGTAACGAGGCTTCCAGACCAACGGACGTCGTGCTACTCCCTTTACCAACCCCTTGTATATCTTGAAGATCACCATAGTTGGTCGATACCTGTCGGCGCGCCACCAAATCAAGCACCGGATAATGACCCGCTTTGGCACTGCTCAGGTCATGCTCGGCAGCGACCACCTCATAACGTAACCGATCCAGTTCGGGATGAATGGTTGTGGCCTGACTCGCCCACTCATCGATTTTTCGTCCGGCAACCGGATCGGTCGGCAACTGGCCCGGATCCAGGGCGCGAATTTGATCAATGGGCAGGGTGGTCAGGGTACTCAGCGTCTGGAAAGAGAGAGCCAGGTTATTGCGCACCTCCTCTTCCTGAGCTGCGGTGATATCGCGCTGGGCCTGCACGTCGTAAAGATCGGTTTTGGTACTGGTTCCGGCAGTCAACCCCCGTTGTGCCTGTTTCAGACGCAGCTCATAAGCAGCCAGCTGTGCCCGAATCATGACCAACTGATCCTGCGATAACAACACATCAAAATAAGCCTGCGCCACACGAGCAGCCAGATTCTGGCGCTCCTTCTCTATTGAGGCAATGGCCCGATAGAAAATCTGTTGCGATTTCTGGTATTGTATCCATGTCTGAGGCCGGTAAAGTGGCTGGCGCAAACCTAGGCCATAGTACCTCTGTTTGTAGTCATAGGTGTTTTTCTGTATCTTGGTGCCATGAATAACCTGAGGCTTATTGGTTTGATTCCCCGTTGAATTATCACCCGTTTGGTCAGAATCTGCGGGGGGTGTATTGACCACTTCGGTGGTCGTAAACTCCGATAAACTCTCGTATTGGTACTTGTTGACCGATCCAGAAAGGGAAATACTCGGCATCAACTGCGCCCGCGATTTATCCCACTCATATTTCTGTCCCTCCAGCGTCGCCAGGGAAGCACGGTAGGCGGTATTATTAGCTAACGCCTGCTGGTAGACCGTCAACAGGTCAATTCGGCCTTCATTCTCCGGCTCTGCTGTCCAGGCAGAGACAGGAAACAGAGTCAGGATCGCCAACATAAGGTTTTTAGCTTTCCGTTTAGTACGGGACAGTTGGTTCGTCGCTGTTACCCCCTCACCCCCCAACCCCCTCTCCCACAAGTGGAGAGGGGGGGACATGAGACAGTCCGTCTTACCCTCTCCCCTTGTGGGAGAGGGCAGGGTGAGGGGTGCAAAGGTGTGACTCAGAGCGTCCCGGCTTAAATGAAATGCCATATTTTTCATGTTCATATCAGCGTTCCGTCAGAGACATAGCCATACGCCGGGTAATCGGACGCAGCAGGTAATTGAACAGGGTCCGTTCTCCGGTCTTAACCATGACCGTGGCCGGCATACCCGGCCTCATCTTGCGGTAGCCCAGATCGCGGTAACCCTCCGGTAACACCTCGACACGCATCAGATAGTAAGAATCCTTGCCAAGTGATATCTGGTCGGCGGAAACACTGACCACCCGACCAGCAATGACCAGATTGGGCAGATCGATGAAGGCATCAAGGCGGACATCGACATCCTGACCCGGATAGACACGATCGACCATATGCAGCGGCAACTGCGCTTCCAGTAACAGCCGTTCATCTTCCGGGATGATATCCATGATCTTGGCACTAGGCCCTATGACCGCTCCCACCGTCTGCACACTGAGGCCCTGGACAAAACCGGAGGTAGGCGCACGAATAATCATTCGTTCCAGTTCTATTTTAGTTGACTCGTAACTGGCCGATATGATCTCGATGGTGTTGCGGATAGCGGTCAAATCCATCTCAAGCTGGCGCCGATCCTGACGATCCATCGTTTCCAGCTGTAACCGCCTTTCACCGATCTGAATGGCCGTTTGCGCCATGCTCGACTGTAACGAAGCGATCTGGCCAACCAGGTCGGCCTCAACCCTTTCTTCTGCGTAAAGGGTATTGCGGGACAGGTAGCCCTCGGCAAACATCTCCCGTGTGCCGACGAGCTGCTTTTGAACCAGCGATAGCTGCTGCTGTCGACCTTGCAAAGTGGCCCGAGTGGTCTTGATCTGCTGCTCCAGCACGTGAATGCCTTCATGGATGATGGCTTTTTCACTCTTGCGTGCTGCCCGACGCACCAGCAGCTCGCGCTCCTGCTGTGCCATCAGCTCCTTGACCACTGGATCATTAGCCTCGGCCAACAGGTCAGCATGAAAGGTAATTTGATCGGCACCAGACTGGGACGCCATCATACGCGACTCTGCTGCACGCGCAGACAGATA
>JADGCH010000051.1 GCA_015229115.1 Magnetococcales bacterium | reverse complement strand
AAACTAATCCCTAGCCTATCACCAAACACTCATACCAACAATTTCAAAGATCGCTTCGGAATCGTTCCGAAAAAAAACCGACCGACACTTTTACCGCAAAGCCCAGAGTTAAGGTATTAAGCAAAAACCGTTCCGAATCTTCACGAACCATCCCGTCGTCGTGGGGAGGAATGTACTCGAATGGATTATGAAAGTCAAAGGAGAAAGTCGCTTTTTATCAATAAAAATTGAAATATTTTTTAAATCAATTAGTTATGTTCTATGTAAAACAAACTCGTAGACGAATTTTACCCCCAGGTAAGCCAGAACCAAAAAGCCATAGCCCCACAAAGTCAAACGGACAGCCTTGCGGCCACGCCATCCCTGCAGACGATGTCCCAACAATAGGATGGCGAAAACCAGCCATGTCACCCAGCTAAAGACAATTTTATGACTGAGCACCAAGTAGGCGCCCGAGTGGCTGTGCAGAAAGACCGCCCCAGTCATGATGCTCAAGGTCAAGGCTATAAAGGCCAGACGGATAATGGCGAACAGCTCCTCTTCCAGCTGCTCCAGAGAGGGCAAGGCATCGGTAAAACGACCGGAGTGCTTCTTCATTCGCAAGGCACGCTGCTGTACGCCGTCCAATAGGGCCAATACCACGGCTATGGTGAATAACCCATACGCCAGCAGGGAAAAGACAAAATGGATCTTAAGCCAGGGATCGACCAACTGGCGAAAGCCTCCTTCACCACCAGGAATGATCTGCGCCACCAGTAAAAAAACAACCATTAACAATAACAACACGTTCGCAATCAAACGGTTGCTCTGATTGCTAGGGCGCCAACCCATCAGAAACAGCAGTCCCATCACCAGGGTCGCCAGCTCAAGAGACGCCACCAGGTTGACTGCTACCTGCCCTCCCTGCTCCATCACCAGTCTAACCATACGGATCAACTGTGCCAGCCACCCTGCCAGGGCCAACCACCAGGCCAGATGCGCGTAGGGTAGCAGGGTTCCCCTATGGAACAGATGCCCCCACCCCAACAACACGGTAGCCATACTGTAGAACATTACTGCCCATAGCCAGCTCCAGTCTGACATGATGATTATCCCGTTCCTAGTCCTGTATGATTAATCCCAATTGTCCCAAGCGGGAATCCGGTCCTCTGTCACGCGCTCTGGCGACACTCTGAAATGGCTGCGAACGATTCTGGACCGGTAGCCGATCGGTGATGATGATACGTCGCAGCATGGTGTAGGAATCACCCAGCTCTTCGCGCTCCTGCCGGTGAATGATCCGGATGGTTCCCTGCCGCACGGCTGGTTGAGCGACCGTAGCCTCAGCTTCCCGACCAGCCACCCTCCGGCTGGTCAGTAGTGTTCGGCCATCCGGACCCTGCTGACGAAAGATGACACTGCGATTGAACACCCTGTCTGGCGTGCCATACTGGTAGTGATAGAGCACCCGGTTGATATAGCGCCGGGTCTCTTCGAATGGAGGGACTCCCTGATACTGCACCACATGGTTGGGACCGGCATTATAGGCAGCCAAAGCCAATCGAAGGTTGTTAAACCGCTCTAGCATGGCACGGAGATAGCGCGCCCCACCACGCAAATTTTCCTCCGGATCGAACGGATTACGTACGCCCAGATCGCTGGCCGTCCCCGGCATCAGCTGCATCAACCCCATCGCCCCCTTATGGGAAACCGCACGCGGGTTGAAGGAGGATTCGTTGGCAACAACAGCAGTCAGCAGAGCCGCATCGACCCCCTCGTCGTGGGCTACCTGCTGCACCATGCGCTGCATGTCAGCCAGACTAACGGCCGCAACAGCGGCCCTGGACTCAGCAGAAATCAGCAACAGCAACAGCAGGAAAAGCCCCCACAGGCAGCTGTTCTGACTAGTGAAGCCATATCCCGCCCATCTGTCTGCCACATTGTTTCTGCCCTTCCAACATAGCGCGCCGGTGGCTGAAAAACTGCTCTTCACGCGAGAATGTGCATAAGCCGACATCGTCAATGTGCCTTTCCATGATTCCACAATCCGTCAATTGCTGCGTGACATATCCAGCCAGATCGAAATGGAATGTTGACTGTGTGTCAGATCCCTTTTTTGCAAAGAACCGGCCGTTTCCCGTGTCATGTTGAATAAACTGTTGATAGTGTTCTTCTCCTACCTGATAAGCATCTTGTCGGATACAAGGACCCATGATAACCCGTATAGCCTGACTTCGCCCTCCCAACCGAGCCATGGCCTCCAGGCAGGAAGGAACCACCCCAGCCAAGGCGCCACGCCAACCGGCATGGGCGGCCCCGATCACCCTGGCCCCGCCGTCCATGAACAGTAAGGGGAGACAATCAGCGGTCAGAATGCCCAACAGCAAACCAGATTGATTGGTTACCATGGCGTCAGCCTCAACGGGAGGCAATCCGGCCAATGGCTCGGTGATGGTGACCGTATCCCGGCCATGAACCTGTCTCAACCAGCAGCATTGATCGCTATCGAGTCCCAGGGCAGCCGCCAGCCGCTGGCGATTGGCCAGCACATTTTGCCGACTATCACCGACATGATCGCCCAGATTACAGGAAAAATATGCCTGCTCGCTCACCCCACCCTGACGCGTGGTAAAAAAACAGGAGATGCCGGATGACCCGGAAAAACCCAAAAGGGGTACAAATGGAATGGTCACTTGATTTTTATCGCTCGTTGGTGGAAAATGGCCGTTTTCGATCCATCCTTGCTCAATCTTCAGTCATGGAGAGTGGGCTGAACCGTGCCACATGGGCACATCGATCCATAAGGAGAACTCATGGCCTATTATGAAACAGTTTACATCATTCGCGCCGATTTGACGACCGAACAGATCGAACAAGTCATCACCCGAATGAAAGACATCATTTCCGCCAACAGCGGACAGATTCTCAAGACGGAACTATGGGGGCGGCGTCAGCTGGCCTACTCTGTCAAAAAGAACTCCAAGGGATTTTACGTGTTCCACGTCCTGGAAGGAAAGGGACAATTGATCAGTAACCTCGAGGAGCGCATGAAGCTCGATGAGGATATCCTGAAATTCCAGACCATCCGCATCACGGCCCTGCCCCAGTACAGCTCGCCCTTGGCGGTCGGTGATGATCGACGCGATGGTTACGCCGAAGGAGAAGAGCCGCCCGTTGCCAGTCCAGCCAGCGGCCCGTAAGACACCACAAAAGCCATCGACGATGGAGGCCCTGCCAGAAATGGCCCACGAATCGATTCTGGCCAACGAACTGATTCTGGGAGGGCTGTTGCTGGAACCGGCTGAAATGCGTACCACTCCATCCGGAAAGGTTCTGGCTCGGATGGAGCTCGCGCATCACTGTCGTAACAGTGATCTGCCCCCCATAGAGGAGTGGGCCGTCAGAATGACCGTTTTGGCTGTCGGGCCGTTAGCAGAGCAGTGTCGTCTCCTGTTTCCCGGCGCCAGGATCGAGATCACTGGCCGGCTGAATCAGAAGCGATGGCTGCGCGACGGTCAGACCCGCTGGGGTAAACTGGAGCTGGTAGCACGGAAAATTCGTACCCTTACCTTTACAGAGAAAGTAGAAACACCATGAGAGACTATGCCGTAGAAGCAGAAAATGACCCCACCAAGGAAGAGAGTGAAGGAGAGAGCGGAGCAACTGATCGTGGTCGACCGGGTGGTCGTCCGTATCAGCGCAATGAAGGGGGAAAACGTCCTTTCTTCAGAAGACGCAAGGTGTGCCTCTTTTGCGCTGACAAGAGTGTTGTCAGTGATTACAAGGATCCAAAGCTGCTGTCGCGCTTCATTACGGAGCGAGGTAAGATGGTGCCCAGCCGAATCACAGGCGTCTGTGCTTCCCACCAGCGTGCATTAGCCCGTGCTATCAAGCAGGCCCGGCAGATTGCCCTGTTACCCTTCCTGGTCAAATGACCGGATGGATCGTCTGGTAACCCATCCCATCGTTGCCGCGCTGCTGTCAGGGCTGCTGTTCCTGCTGGCAGCATCGGGCGGCGTGTGGCTAACACCCTTGCAGTTGGTGGTGCCGCTACCGTTGTTATTGGCAGCGATCTATCGTGGATCGCAAGCTGGGATGATGGCCACCGGCGGCCTGCTCGGGTTAATCTGGGCTGTCAGCAACAGCTTGAGCTTGGCCCTGTTGATGTTCTCTTTCTCACTGCTGTTTCTGTTGCTGTCTGCCCACCTGATACGGACGGGATGGAAGACGAGTCAGTGTGTTACCATCGCCTATAGTCTCGGGGGGGCCATTCTGGCCATCGTTATTCTCCTCGCAGGATTAACGGGAACCGATCTGGAACAGCGTCTGGTAGCCCAGTTGCAGCCGCTTGAACAACAGCTGTTCCATACACTGGAACAACAGCAGATGGGAGCTGTCGTTCTGGCGGAGTCGAAGCAGCAGGTGACGCAGTTCATCGGGTTCGTAGCGACCATCTTTCCTGCCCTGACCGTTATCGGCTGGTTTTTCATTCAGACAGGCAATCTCGCTTCCGCCACCTGGTACATGGAAAAACAGCAATGGCCCTGGTGGCAACCGGAACAGCTGTCCAGCCTGAAGCTGCCGTTCTTTCTGGTATGGCCCCTGATTGCCATGGGAGCCTGCAGCATTTTTGCCAGCGGCATGCTTCAGTTTTTGGGTATCAATGTCGGCCTTTTTCTGTGTATTCCCTACAGCTTCCAGGGGGTTGCCATTGTTCGTGCCCTGTTTCGACACTATCAGTGGCCACCAATCATCTGGGTTCTGTTCGTCACGGCGCTGATGCTGCGATGGGAAATGCTGCTGCTGGTCATCCTGGTTGGGCTGTTCAATACCTGGTGGGATATCCGTGACCACCTGGTAGCCAACCAGTCCTATAATGAATCGTAAATCGTCAATCGTTTTTGGAGGTTATGTCGTCATGGAAGTGATCCTTCTGGAAAAAATCAGCAAACTGGGTGAGCTGGGTGAGATTGTTCGGGTCAAGGATGGTTATGCCCGTAACTACCTGCTGCCAAGAAGCAAAGCCCTGTTTGCCACCAAGGAAAACCGCAGCCGTTTTGAGACAGAACGGCTTGCCTTCGAGCAGCGTCAGCAGGAGGTCAAGGCTGCCGCCGAGGCGCTGGCAGCCCGCATCAACGGCGTCGCCATCGTGCTGGAGCGTCCAGCCGGAGTCATGGACAAATTGTTTGGATCGGTTACCAACAACGATATCGCCCAGTTCCTGACCCGTAACGGGATCGATATTCCACGGGGGATCATCGAACCAGTACGGCCTATCCGTACCCTGGGAGAGCATGCGGTACGGATTAAACTTCACCCTGACGTCACGATGGAAGTAGCCGTTCGTGTTGAACGTGGAAGCAAATAATTCTTCAGGAGGGATAGCCCATGCCAATTTACGATTACAAATGTGATCCATGCAATCACCGCTTTGAGCACAACCACGCCATGGCGGAAAACCCTGTCGTCGTGTGCCCCCAGTGCGGATCATCGCAGCAGGTACGCAAGATCCTGTCGACGGGCGGCATCATGGAAGGCAAGTCTGGCGGCGCTAGCAACTTCTCCCCACCCCCCGCCATGAGCGGCTGTCCAAGCGGTGGCTGTGGTATGGGCGGTGGTATGTGCGGTATGAGCGGTTAGCCGCACAGACCACAGGGGAGATCATGTACTGGAACCCGCTTTTCGGTGCTTCCTGTCTGCTGCGTGGCATGGCCCTATTGGCCCGAAAGCCGCTGCGGCCTTTCGTCATGGTGCCATTGTCGATCAACGTGTTGTTGTTCGGCTTTGGCACACTGTGGTTCTATAGCTACTATCGCAACACAGTCCAATCCATTGATCACTGGATCCCGAGCTGGATGCACTGGATCAACTGGATCCAATGGATTGAGTGGCTGCTGCTGCCCGTCTTTTTCGCCACGGTCCTGCTGGTTGTTTCCCTGACCTTCACCATGGCCGCTAATCTGATCAGTGCACCCTTTAATGGTCTGTTGGCGGAGAAAGTGGAGCAGCTGGTCACCGGTCAGCCCGTCCCGGCAACAATAGAGGGCTATGCCACCCTCCTTCGTCATCTGTTTCACGACCTGCAACACGAATTCAGGAAGCTGCTCCGTGTCGCGATGTGGCTGCTGCTGCTATGGCTGCTGTCGTTCATCCCGGGAGTCAACATCCTCAGCGCGATCATCGGGTTGATGCTGGCCGGATGGTTGCTGGCGGCGGAATATCTTGATTTTCCTATGGGAAACCATGGCATCCCTGCGGCAGAAATCGGTCGTTTCATGAGGAGTGAACCGATCCTGGTGTTGGGTTTCGGTATGAGTGCCTTGGCCACCATCATGATGCCCGGGCTTAACCTGCTGGCCGTCCCCGCCTCGGTAGCGGGAGCTACCCTGTTATGGGTCGAGCACTTCCGAAAATCTCAGGTCTCGTTGAGCAATGTAACAGAGCGCGACAGCTCTTCATCAGCAACAAAGGAGACCGGGTATCGTCCAGAGAAACAGGCGTCACAGTAACCTCCCATACCATTCACAGCCCGATAAAGCCCCTCAATGGAGATGAAGGCCAGTGAATCAGCGCCGATGTAGTCGCGCATTTCCTCGATGGAATGGTTAGCTGCCAGCAGTTCGCTCCTGGTGGGCGTGTCGATGCCATAAAAACAGGGATAGCAGGTTGGCGGTGAAGCAATGCGGACGTGCACCTCGCGCGCTCCGGCATCACGCACCATCCTGACAATCTTGCGGCTGGTGGTGCCGCGTACAACGGAATCGTCAATCAACACCACCCGCTTACCAGCGATGGCTTCTGGCGTGCTATTCAGCTTGATCCTGACGCCAAAGTTGCGGATCGATTGCTGCGGCTCAATGAAGGTACGTCCGACGTAGTGGTTACGGATGATGCCCAGCTCAAAGCAAACCCCCGCCGCGTAGGCAAACCCCAGTGCAGCCGGCACCCCAGAGTCGGGAACCGGAACCACAACGTCCGCTTCCACGGGATGTTCTTCAGCCAGTCTGGCACCGATACGCTTACGGGCCTCATAGACGTTGACCCCATCAATCGTTGAATCGGGACGGGCAAAATAAATGAATTCGAAAATGCACAGGTGACGGTCACGGCGCAGCAAGGGAAAGCTCGAATGTAAACCATCAGCATCGATCACAATCATTTCCCCCGGTTCAATGTCGCGCACAAACTCGGCATCGATCAGATCCATGGCGCAGGTTTCGGAGGAGAGGACATAGCCCTGATCGCGCAAGCGTCCTAGTGCCAAGGGCCGAAAGCCATCGGGATCGCGCATGCCAATGACACTCCTTTCGTCCATGGCTACCAGGGAGTAGGCCCCCTTGACCTGCTCCAGGGCATCGACCAACCGCTCCGAGAAAGTGGTCCGCCGCGACAGGGCTGTCAAATGGACGATGACCTCTGTATCCATGGTTGACTGAAAGATCGAACCGCGCTCCTCAAGTTTGCGCCGCATCATCAGGGCGTTAACAAGGTTGCCATTGTGAGCGATGGCCATACCCCCTGCAACGGTGTCGACCACCAACGGTTGCAAATTACGCTGGTTGGCACTACCCCCGGCAGTCGAGTAGCGCACATGCCCAATCGCCTGGGTACCACACAGATGTTCCATATCCTGTTGCCTGAACACATCGGCAACCAGACCACGACCACGCTTGATGTGCAGAATCCTCTCATGAGCCGAAACGATACCAGCCGACTCCTGCCCTCGGTGCTGTAGGGCATAGAGGCCAAGATAAACCAGATTGGCCGCCTCAGGATGGCCAAAAATGCCAAAAACACCGCAATGATCATGGAAATGATCATCCATGACATCGGCAAGCAGGTCCATTGATGGCTTCATGCAGATTCCTCCCAAAACTACTCTTTCCCCATGGCTGCCATGAGATTGGCCTGATAATGCAAGGTCAGGGCCGACAGCATCTCCCGTATGTCGCCGGCCAGCATGGTCTCCAACTGATGCCAGGTCAGATTGATGCGATGATCTGTGACACGATTCTGCGGAAAATTATAGGTACGAATGCGCTCAGAGCGATCACCAGAGCCGACCTGATTGCGCCTTTCCTGTGACCGCTCCTGAGCGGCAGACTGCTGTTCCATATCGTAAAGGCGGGCCCGCAGCACTTTCATCGCCTTGGCCTTGTTTTTGTGTTGTGACTTCTCGTCCTGACAGATGACCACCAACCCGGTGGGAAGATGGGTAATCCTCACGGCTGAATCGGTGGTGTTGACACTCTGTCCTCCTGGTCCGGAAGAACGGTAGACGTCAATACGCAGGTCCTTGTCGTCAATCTGGACGTCAACGTCATCCGCTTCTGGCAGGATAGCCACCGTACAGGCCGAGGTGTGAATGCGTCCGCCTGCTTCGGTAACCGGTACCCGCTGGACACGGTGAACGCCCGATTCAAATTTCAGGGTTGAATAGGCCTTTTCCCCAGTGATCATCGCCACCACTTCCTTGAAACCACCAATCGCTGTAGGGCTGGAGGAAAGAATCTCAACCCGCCACTGCTGACTCTCGACAAAACGGCTGTACATGCGAAACAGGTCGGCGGCGAACAGGGCCGCCTCCTCGCCACCCGTTCCAGCACGCACCTCCAGAATAACATTCTTGCCATCGTTGGGATCACTCGGTAATAACAGAATTTGCAGCTGCCGGTACTGCTGCTGTAGCTGCTCCTTGAGTGTCTCATGCTCTTCCCGGGCTAATTCGCGCAGCTCCGGATCATCCCCGCTTTCACGAATCATAGCTTCGGATTCTTGCAGTTGCTGTTCCAGCCGACCATAAAGCTGGTAGCCCTCAACAACAGGGTCCAGTTCGGCAAATTCACGACTCAAACGGGTGTATTGATCCTGGTTGTTCATGGTGTCGGCGGAGCTGAGCAACACATGTAGCTCAGCGTGACGTCTGGCCATGATCTGCAACTGGTCTAAAAGCGCCATCTTGATTCAGTCCGTTATGTCAAGTTTGAATATTCTGCGGGTGGCCGTAACATAAAGATCTCCTTCCTGTTCGGTGGCAAGCTGACGCAGCTGGGTCATAGGCGTATGCAGCAGCTTGTTGACCAGCAATCGGCTCCAGGCATCCAGACGTTGCTGCTGTTCCGGCGTCAGATCAGACCACTCCCGCAACAACCGGCCAAGCTCCTGGTTGCGCGTATCGTGGAACTGCTGGTTCAGGGCAGCAATGGTCGGAACCACCTCAAGGTTGTTCAACCAATGAAGAAATTTCGGCACCTCTTCCTCAACAATGGCTTCTGCCTGAACCGCTGACTGGCATCGTTCGCTGAGGTGATGATTCACCATCTGCTGCAAATCATCCACATCGTACAGGAATACGTTGTCCATGTCTGCAATATCCGGATCAATATCGCGCGGCACGGCAATATCGATCAAAAACATCGGCCGTTGCTTACGTTTCTTCAACGCTGCCTTCACCATGGCAGGATCGATCAGGTGATGGGAAGCTCCGGTTGATGAGACAATAATATCGGCCCGGCTAATCTGGTTGGCCAGATCAGCCAGGGGGAAAGCCTCGCCGTCAAACAGTGCGGCCAGATCTTCGGCACGACTCAGGGTACGATTGGTCACCAATACGCGCCTGACGCCATGACTGACCAGATGTCGTGCTGCCAGTTCGCACATCTCTCCAGCGCCGATCAGCAGACAGACACTCTCCGATAGCTGACCAAAAATACGTCGGGCCAGAGAGACTGCGGTAGAGGCGACTGAAACGGCCTGCTCGGCAATGGTGGTTTCAGTGCGAACACGCTTGGCGACATGAAACACATGCTGGAAATATTTTTGCAGGACGCGGCTGGTAGTGCCGATAGTCACAGCCTGCTGGAAAGCCTGTTTCATCTGACCAAGAATCTGCGCCTCTCCCACCACCATGGAGTCAAGACTGGCTGCCACCCGAAAGCCATGACGGACGGCCATGGCCTGTGTATGCACGTAAAGGCAGGGTGCTAGCGATTCCACCGCCATCTGGCATAATGAGGCCAGCCATGCTGTCACTTCGGAGGCCACATCCATGGCCGCCTGACCGACAACCGCATAAATCTCGACCCGGTTACAGGTGGAAAGCAGCAACAGCTCACTGACCTGCTGTTGCTGGAGCAGGGCATGCAGCTGCGTGGCAATCTCTTCCGGTACGAAGGCCAATTGTTCCCGGATATGGATCGGTGCCGTTTTATGGCTCAGGCCAACAACAATTAATTCCATCGCTTCAGGTACGCACCAACAAGCCTGTGTCATGGAGACAAAAAGGTCGTTTATAATGCTTGATTATGGGATCACAATCAATGTCCTTGATCATCCACTGCCGTTGCGCTATGATTCGGCACCGATTAGGCAGGTACGGGGTGTAGCGCAGCCTGGTAGCGCATCGGCTTTGGGAGCCGGCGGCCGGAGGTTCGAATCCTCTCACCCCGACCAAAACAGGATTTCGGTCATCCGTTTTTTTAGGTACAGCTTTTTTTTGCCTATGCTTAATTGCTTTTCTGCGGTAGTCTTGTGCGCCTGTAGCCCAATCGGATAGAGCAACGGCCTTCTAAGCCGTAGGTTGCAGGTTCGATTCCTGCCAGGCGTACCAGTTAGATGCAAACAGCTATGGCGGACGTAGCTCAGTTGGTAGAGCGCCGGATTGTGGTTCCGGTGGTCGCGAGTTCGACCCTCGTCGTTCGCCCCAATCGATCAGAAAAGCCTGGTTTTCGTGTGGGAAAGGCCGGGCTTTTTGTGTTTCTGGGACGTGCGCCGGCCCGGAATGTGCGCCGGCCCGGAATGTGCGAAAGTGGCGAAACTGGTAGACGCCCTGGACTTAGGATCCAGTGCCGCAAGGCGTGGGGGTTCAAATCCCCCCTTTCGCACCAGGATCCGTCAACAGTGACTCTCTCACCCTACCCTTTGTTTTTAGAGTAATGTTCAAGATGGAAATCAATGTCGTAGAAAAAAATAAGTTTGAGTATACTGTCAATATATGTATCCCCGCTTCCCGGGTCGATGAACTCGTCGAACAGGAATTTGGGTCGGTCGTCAAGATGGCCCATGTGCCTGGTTTCCGTCCCGGAAAGGCGCCGAGGTCCGTTCTGGAGGCGCGCTACCTCTCCTATGTTCTGGACCAGGTCAAACAGAAGCTGTTTGAAGAAAGCTCCGACCAGGCCATGAGACAGCACGAGCTCAAGATGCTCTCGCCCCCTCATGTTGAGTTGGGACAGCTGCAACGCGGCAAAGAATTTGCTTACACCATGAACGTCTACGTCAAACCGGCTCTGGAACCCTGTGGCTACGAGGGAATTGCCATCCAGCGGTTTAATGTTGCCCTGACCGATGATGACATCCATGAGGCCGTGGAAAAAATACGCCGCGGTATTGCCCGTTATCAGCCCATACCAGAAGGAGAACAGGCTCAGCAGGGAGATCGCGTTCATTGCGACCTGAGGCCCATCATGGTTCAGGGTGAACCGGTTGCAGAAGAGTGGCGGGCCACGGACCCCATCGTTCTCGACCAGCAATCAACCCGTTCCGAAGCAGTTGATCAGCTGCTGGGGATCCGGGTGGGCGAGTTACGTCAGATCACGACTGATCTTCAAACTCCTGATGCTGACCCATCCGGCCAGAATGGCTGGTCCGTGGAGTTGCTGGTCAAAAAAATTGACCGTCCCATCCTCCCCACCGACGAAGAGTTCTGTGCCATGGTTGGCATAGAAGGGAAGGAGGATGGTATAGCCCAGATACGCCAGAAAGTGACCGAGCATCTCTCCGATGAGGTGCAACGCGTGGTTCACCACCATCTGAAAAGCCAGGTCTACAAGGCCATCTTACAGGCCAACCCGCTTGATCTACCGGATGGCCTGATCCATGACAGACTGGAACAGATGGTCGAAGACAAGAAACAATATCTGGCAAAACAGGGTGAAAATTGGCAAAAGTTCTGGCCTGACGAACAGTCCATGAAGGATTTCTTTTTCGGTCATGCCCGTGACTCTCTCGCCGGCACCTTTCTGATGATGGCCATTGGCGAAAAGAACGGCATGAAGCCGGGCAAGGAGATTATCGAGAGCTATCTTGATCATGGCAATTTCAACAATTCTCCGCAACAGCGCCAGGAAGCTGAAGCCTACATATGGCAGAACATCCATCAGGAAGACAAACAGCAGGCGTCGGATTTCATGGTGGGCCTTATCGAAAGCGAGGTGACACGCTGGATCGTTGATCACGCCCATGTGACGGACGAGTCCATCAGCTACGAAATGCTCAAACAGCGCCTTAGCGAAGAGCCGAAACGAAACCAATAGTTCATCACCTTACCCATATTCAGAAAGTCAGAGATCATGTTGATACCCATGGTGATAGAGACCACCGGACGTGGTGAGCGCGCTTATGATATCTACTCCAGATTGCTGCGTGAGCGGGTGGTGTTCCTGGTGGGGCCGGTCGACGATGAACGGGCTAATCTGGTCATCGCCCAGTTGCTGTTTCTTGAGGCTGAGAATCCGGAGAAGGATATCTACCTTTACATCAACAGCCCGGGAGGGATGGTGACCGCCGGCATGGCCATCTACGATACCATGCAGTTCATTCGCCCCGATGTCAGCACGCTCTGTCTCGGGTTCGCTGCCAGTATGGCCGCTGTTTTGCTTGCTTCTGGAGCCAAGGAGAAACGTCTGGCGCTGCCTAACTCGCGCATCATGATCCATCAACCTATCGGTGGCTTTCGTGGTCAGGCGACGGATGTTGAAATTCATGCCCGAGAGATGCTGCGTACCCGTGAGAGACTGAACCAGATTCTCTCCGATCATACGGGACAGCCCCTGGAAAGGATTTCCCTGGATACTGAGCGTGACAATTTCATGTCTGGAGAAGAGGCCAGCCAGTACGGTTTGATTGATCGCGTCATCAACCGCCGGGAAGCCAGTGACGAGGTAGGGGACAGATCAACCCCATAGCACCCTTAACGCCCATAGATGATTAACGATTTTATCAGGTCTGGATATTGATGGCACATAAGCATTCAGAATCACCCAATACCTTTCATTGCTCATTTTGTGGTAAAAATCAATATGAAGCGCGCAAGCTGATCGCTGGCCCTTCCGTATTCATCTGCGATGAATGCGTTGATCTTTGCACGGACATCATCCGTGAAGATCGCAGCAGTCTGCCCGTCGCCGGACGCAGTGGCATACCAACACCGGTAGAAATCAAGAAAACGCTGGATGAATATGTCATTGGCCAGGAACGGGCCAAAAAGATTCTCTCCGTGGCGGTCTATAACCACTACAAACGGCTGGATCATACCAATGCCAACAACGACAGCGACGTGGAAATCGCCAAGAGCAACATTCTGTTGATTGGCCCTACCGGCTCTGGCAAAACACTGCTGGCGCAAACCCTGGCCCGCATCCTGGACGTACCGTTCACCATTGCCGATGCCACAACCCTGACCGAGGCCGGTTATGTCGGTGAGGATGTCGAGAACATTATCCTGCGGTTGCTGCAGGCGGCTGATAATGATGTTGAGAAAGCCCAGCGTGGTATTGTCTTTATCGACGAGATCGACAAGATTTCACGCAAGTCGGATAATCCATCCATCACCCGTGATGTCTCGGGTGAGGGCGTGCAACAGGCCCTGCTTAAAATTATTGAGGGGACGTTAGCCAATGTTCCGCCACAAGGCGGACGCAAGCATCCACAGCAGGAATATCTGCAGGTCGATACCACCAATATCCTGGTCATCTGCGGTGGGGCCTTCAACGGCCTGGAAAAGGTGATTGAGCGACGGGCCGCCAAACATCACGGCATCGGCTTTACAGCTGAAGTCAAGCAGATCGACCCGAACAAGAAAATCAACGAACTGTTGTCCATGGTCGAACCGGAAGATCTGCTGCAGTTTGGCCTGATTCCCGAGTTTGTCGGTCGGTTACCCGTCATTGCCGTGCTGGAAGAGCTGGACATTGAGGCTCTGTTGCAAATCCTTGTTCAGCCTAAAAATGCCCTGGTCAAGCAGTACACTAAACTGATTGATCTGGAAGGTGTCAAGTTGACTTTCACCGACGAGGCCTTGCGTGCCCTGGCCACCAAGGCTTTCAAACGCAAGACCGGAGCCCGCGGTTTGCGCGCCCTGATGGAAAATATCCTGCTTGATGTCATGTTTGACATTCCATCCCTTCATGGTGTCAAAGAAGTGGTCGTCAATCAGGAAGTGGTTGACGATGGTATCGAACCTCTGCTGGTTTATGAAGAGGAAAGTGTCGACCACGAAAGCGCCGAAGCATGAGCCAAAACGTCAGAAAGAGTGCTCCCAAGAAGAGTGCGGGCAGTGAGGGCTCCCCCCTGTCCTTTCATCTTCCCGTTCTGCCGCTACGCGATATCGTCATATTTCCCCAGATGGTGGTTCCCCTGTTTGTCGGTCGGGAGCGCTCGGTTCGTGCCCTGGAGGCCATTGCGGCTAACAGCGAAACGCAGAGACGTCTGATACTGGTCACCCAGAAAGATTCCGAGACCGATGACCCGGGTCTTGATGACATCTATTCCGTTGGCATTTCTGCCAGTATGCTCCAGATGTTGAAAATGCCCGATGGTACCGTCAAAATATTGATTGAGGGAGACAGTCGGGTCCGAATCAATCGCATCGTCGAGCAGGATCCGGTCATGCTGGTGGATGTCAGCGCCATCGCAACACCGCCCTATCACGATACTGAAGCTCGTGCGTTGATGCGCTCGGTCCTGACACAGTTTGAAACGTATGCCAGACTCGGTAAAAAGATCGCTCCGGAAATATTGACCCTGCTACAGGATATTGACGATCCGGGGCGAATGGCCGACACCATAGCAGCTCATCTTACCTTGCGCATTGCTGACAAGCAGTCTCTGCTGGAGCAGGAGTCCGTCGTTCAGCGTCTGGAACAGCTCCTGGTCACCATCGAGCAGGAAATCGACCTGATGCAGGTGGAACGTCGCATCCGCGGTCGTGTCAAGCGTCAGATGGAAAAGAGTCATCGCGACTATTATCTCAGTGAACAGATCAAAGCCATCCAGAACGAATTAGGGGATCGCGACAACGATCGCGACAAGGATGAGTTTACCGAACTGGCTGAACGAATCGAATCCGCCGGCATGCCCGCTGACGTTCACAAAAAAGCCGAGTCAGAACTGAAAAAAATGCGTCACATGACGCCCATGTCGGCAGAGGCGACTGTCGTACGCAACTATATCGATTGGCTGGTCAGTCTGCCATGGAGTGTCGTAACAACCCTGGAACACGACCTACATCGCGCAGAAGAAATACTGGAGGAAGATCATTACGGCCTGGAAAAGGTCAAGGAACGTATTCTGGAACATTTGGCGGTGCAGCAGAAGGTGGAAAAGATGAAGGGTCCGATCCTCTGCCTGGTGGGACCGCCTGGTGTCGGTAAGACCTCGCTGGCCAAGTCCATTGCGCGCGCTTCCGGACGACAATACGTGCGTATTTCTCTCGGAGGCATCCGGGATGAAGCAGAAATCCGCGGACACCGTCGTACCTATATCGGCTCCATGCCGGGGAAAATCATCCAGTCCATTAAAAAGGCTGGCAGCAGCAATCCCCTGTTCCTGCTGGATGAAATCGACAAGGTCGGTTCGGACTATCGCGGTGATCCTTCTTCAGCCCTGCTGGAGGTACTGGATCCGGAGCAGAACAACAGCTTCACCGATCATTACATGGAAGTCGACTATGACCTGTCTGGGGTGATGTTTATTACCACGGCCAATAGTCTCAACATTCCCAAGCCGCTTCTTGACCGTATGGAAGTCATTCGAATTGCTGGCTATACCGAAGAAGAAAAAATGCACATTGCCAGGAAATACCTTGTGCCCAAACAGATGGAAGCACACGGGTTAAAACAGGCGGAATTTTCGGTTTCCAATTCGGCCATCATCGACATGATTCGCTACTACACCCGCGAGGCCGGTGTCCGCAATCTGGAACGGGAGATCGCCACCCTGACCCGCAAAAGCACCCGGTCGCTGCTGACCGACAAGCGACAGGGAACCAGCGTCTCCATCACCACCAACAATCTCGCCAAATACCTCGGTATACGCCAGTTCCGCTTCGGTCTGGCAGAAGAGGAGAATTTGATCGGAGTTTCTACAGGTCTGGCGTGGACCAGTGTTGGCGGGGAGCTGTTATCGATTGAGGCCATTGTGCTGGATGGCAAAGGTCGCCTGACCATCACCGGCAAGCTGGGTGACGTCATGCAGGAGTCGGCCCAGGCTGCCATGACCTATGCCCGCATGCGTGCCAGGGAGTGGATCCT
>JADGCH010000050.1 GCA_015229115.1 Magnetococcales bacterium | reverse complement strand
TACCAAAAAGCAATGACCGAAGTTCGAAGGCTTGGCTCTACGCCAAGCTGTTTGTGTGCCTCTTGACGGAGAAGTTGGTTGCCAAGGCCGACTCATTTTCCCCCTGGGGACCAGTCAAGGCTTGGCAAGATTGACGAGTTACGGAGTCGGTGGCGTGAGTTTTCTTTTTTCGTTCATTTGGTCCAACAGGCAGCACTGCCGATCTTCAGTTTTGTGGAAGTTATGGAAAAATGGCGTAAAATAATTGACTGGCTTGCTGACTCACCGAGGAAGCGAAAACGTCAGATGTCGACATTGGGAACGTTATGTTAACGCTTATGGGGCACCGCCCCAGGAAATGGAAGCCGCAGTTGGCCGAAACGATGAACAAGGCTGCCATCATTTTACCCCATGGGGTACTGTTCCGTGGTGGTGCCGAGGAGCGCATCCGCACCAAGCTACTACAGGATGGCCACATCGACACGGTAATTGGTCTGCCCGCCAACCTGTTCTACTCCACCGGCATCCCGATTTGCATCCTGGTGCTGAAGAAGTGTAAGAAACCCGATGACGTGCTGTTCATCAACGCCAGTGAGCATTTCAGCAAGGGCAAGCGCCAGAACTACCTGCTGCCGGAGCATATCGACAAGATCATCGACACCTATCAGTTCCGCAGGGAAGAGGAGCGTTATGCCCGGCGGGTGTCGATGGAGGAAATCGGGCAGAATCGCTACAACTTGAATATCTCGCGCTACATCAGTACCGCTGTATCGGAGCAGGAGATCGACCTGGGCGCGGTGAACAGCGAGCTGGTGGCACTGGAGCAGCAATTGGTGACGGCCACGAATCAGCACAATGCCTTTCTCAGGGAGCTCGGCTTGCCGCCTTTGCCCTGATGCTGACGATTACACTGATGTAAGGTCCGTTTAGAATGGGTTGTTCAAAAAACGGCAGGGTCACGGTTTGCATTTCCGGTCCGATTGGCCTACAATCCTTGCCAGAACAGCACTCTTTTCGAGGGACGGCAATGCAACGACACTGGTTTTCATGGCTTTTATCAACACTACTGCTGTTGTTGGCTGGGCCGGCTCTGGCGACGACAACCGTAACCAGCTATGTCATACTGGGCGAGAAGGGCCATCAACTGAAGGGCGAAACGGTTCCGTTGTTGCGTCTGATATTGGACAAGGCCGATGAGGGCAAGGAGGACCCCTGCCAGGCGTTGACCTTGACCGGTTCCGGACAGCGCAAGCTGGTGACACCCCTGATCCGACGCACCAATCCTAATCCGAAAAGTTATCCCATTACCGTTTGCGAGGCCGTGCTGCCTTTTGCGGATCGTTACGATGCTGCTGGAGAGGCGTGGCAGCTTGCTGGGTCAGGCAAGAAGGGTGGGGCTGCCAGCCAGACCGTGACGCTGCCAACGGTGGTGCGTCAGCCGGAGCAGTTGTTCATCGTTGGCGATAGCGGTTGCCGTGACCGTGCCGGTGTGCAGACCTGCGAAGATGGTTCCTGGCCCTTTGCCCAGCGCATTCCGCACGATATAGCCAGCCAGATCCGGCAGCAGGGCACCGGAGCGGTCATCATCCATACCGGCGACGTTAAATATCGTGGTGGCAAGGATGACAGTGATAAGGCCGGACTATCGTGGCGTAACTGGCAACAGGAATTTTTTAGTCCGGCAGCACCCCTGCTAGCCATGGCCCCATGGGTTATTGCGCGCGGTAACCATGAGTTGTGTAACAGCTACGGTCGCAATGGTCCGGGATGGTTCTACCTGTTCGATCCGGCATCGTCCCTGCTGGGAGACAGCAAGGAACTGTTGCAGCAGCATCGCTGTCAGGGGCAGGAGGAGACGCTAACGACGCCTTATCGGCTTGATTTTGGCCACAGGTTCAGCTTGGTCATGATCGATTCGTCATCCGTGCAGGAGCGTAATATCGATAAAAAGCAGGCACAGCAGTTGACCGACTGGCTCACGACGCTGGGCCATCATCTGGTGGACAAACAGTCACCGCAGCAGGTTTGGCTGATTACCCATAAGCCCATTTGGGCCGTGGCCCAGCAGAAAAAGGCAACGGTCAGCAATCTGACCGAGCAGCAGGCGGTGCAGCAGTTACCGCATCATGCGTTACCAGAGTCCGTGCGTTTGGTGCTCTCCGGTCATAAACACTTTTTTTCCATGGTCGAATTTGAACCTTCCCGCAAGCCACGCCATCCGCTGGCCCTGGTGGTGGGTAACAGCGGCGTGGGGCTCAACTGTGATGGTTACAATGGCCATCACAAGGAGCTACAGGCCTCGATACGGACTATGAATGCTTTCGGCTATGTGTCGGCCCAGCTGGTGACCAGTAAGGGCGAGGTCAGCGGTTGGCGGTTGCAGGTACAGGGTTATGACTGGCAGGGCAATGGTCAGATGGCCGCTCATGCCACGCCAGCCGCCAGCTGTAGCGAACCAAGCAGCGAGGCACGTTGCAGCATCAGCAAGCCGGCACTGTTTCCCAGTGCACAGTGCGGCCGTGATGAGGATGATGACGAATAGTGCCGGATAAGGGTTGACAGGAGGGGTGTTTCTCGGGTATAAGGGAGGTCACCCGTCAGCCATCCTGGGCGGCTAGCTCAGCGGGAGAGCACTGCCTTCACACGGCAGGGGTCACAGGTTCAATCCCTGTGCCGCCCACCATTCACAAGCCTGAAAATGCCTCAACCGGAACCATGATCATCTTCATGGGTTTCTTGCCGGTGTTTTGGATGGCGATGAAATCTTTTTCGATTTTTTTCAGTACAGCAGCCTCAAAATATTGCTCCCCACAAATTCACATTCCAGGCACGGGACACCTGTAACCACCAGAAATCCTTCATCGCTGCGGTAGAGGTACTCAACCTGCCTACTCACCATGTTCCGATGTCCGCAAAAAGGGCATTTTCCGGTCATATCAAGTACCCCTTTGGCCATCAACAAGGTTAGTCATCACAACTGAATCTCCAGTCCCTCCTGGGCCAGCAGACAAACCGGATCCCCGGGTTGATGGGGGTAGCGTGCCATGGTTTCCTGATAGATGCGTTCAAGATGCTCATCGCTGCGGGTCGGTTCGTGGTGGGTGAAGACCAGCTGCTTGACCCCGGCGGCCCGTGCCATGGCAATGGAGGTATCGTAGGTACCATGACCCCAGCCTCGCTTGGCAGGATATTCGTCGCGTGTGTAGGAGGTGTCGGCAATGAGCAGGTCGCAACCGGTGATAAAGTCGATGATACTCTGATTTTTCTGGTCCATGAAGGATGCGTATTCGTCGTAGTCGTCATCTTCCGGATCGTAGATATTAAACAGCGGTTCGTGGTCACCGGTAAAGAAGACGGACTTCCCGCCACACTCGATTTTATAGCCAAAATTGAGCACCGGATGGTTCATGAACAGATTGGTCACGGTGGCATCGCCACAATGGACCGTCTGACGCTCGCGCAGGGTATGATACTCCATGGTAGCTTTCAGTTCGGCCTCCCGTACCGGGAAGTAGCAATATTCCATCTGCCGGGTCAGCACGTTGCGCAGGTCGTTCTGGCTGATAGGATCGAAGGCGCCGTGAATCCGGATGCGATTGCCTGGAACAAAGGTTGGGATGAAAAAAGGCAGTCCCTGAATGTGGTCCCAGTGGGTATGGGTGATAAAAATATGAGCGGTAATAGGCATCTCGGACAACAGGGTCTGTGACAGCGGAAAGATGCCTGTCCCTGCATCCAGTATGACCAGATCTCCCGCGTCGCTGCGTAGTTCAATGCAGCTGGTATTGCCGCCGTAGCGGACCGTTTTGGCTCCTGGCGATGGAATTGAGCCCCGTACGCCCCAGAATCTTATTTTCATAGGTGCATAAAAATCCGTGTTTTCTCGATTTCTTCGGTGAGATTGGTCAGGCTGTTGATCAGGCTGTCCAGATCACAGCCAAAGCGCTGCTCCATCCGTGCCGTAAAAGGGGCTTGGACTGGACTACCGCTTTGACCAAGCTCCATTTTCTGGGCAATGCTGTTGCCAGCCTGGACACAATCCGATAGCATCTGCCCCGCCGGTTCAAGAGACTCTTCATCCGGACCGGTGTGATGGTGGTTGCGGATGGACGTCACCAGTGCCGTCGGCAATTGCCACTTTTCACCCAGCATGGCGCCCACTTCGGCATGATCGGCGCCGATGACGGCCTGCTCGGCCTGATGCAGCCCAATTTGACGCTCTTCAGCCGTATGGATGGCCAAATCGAACTCACGCGGCATGAACTGGCTGAAAACCACCTTGCCGAAGTCGTGCAAGAGTCCGGCGACAAAAAAATCAGAGGCATGGATCTCCGACACACCAAGACGCATGGCCAGCCGCTTGCTGATGGTGGCTGTCGCCAGCGCATGCAGCAGAAAATCATCGGTACCTAGGGGCGTGTTACCTTTGAGAGGCAGCATGCCGCTGGTGGCTACGGTTAGCGTCAAGTTCTTGATGGTATTGATACCGACAAAGACCGCTGCCTGGTTGATGGACATAATGCTGCGTGACAGGCCAAAATAGGCGGAGTTCACCAGCTTGAGAATCTTGACTGTTAGGACGGGATCGTGGTCGATGACCTGGATCAGATCCTTGGGACGAAAGTTGATGTCGGCTGTAAGCTGCAGGACGCGATGGACGCTCTTTGGGAAAGCGGGCATGCGATCGACCAGTTTGATCAGCTTGTGGTGCAGTTCGCCCATAATGACCATCGCTCATGAGTTTTATGGATAGGATGTTTGCACAAATTAGCCAGTTTTGTGCCATCTGGTCAATCCCTCTTGTGGAAATAGAGCAGAAACTCACGATTGCCCTTGGCCCCGGCAATAGGAGAGGGAATGGTCTCGATCGGTGTAAGCCCACAGGACAGGGCGGTCTCGGTGACATGCAGCACGGCCCGTTGCTGTTGTGCGGTATCCTGGACGATGCCTCCGGCGGCCACGTGCTGTCGTTCCAGTTCGAACTGGGGCTTGACCAGCAATACGCCACAGCCGTGGCGACGCAGCCAGCGGCTGGCTATCGGGAGGGTGGAGGACAGTCCGATAAAGCTGACATCCATGACCAGGAAGTCAATAGCGTCGGGAACCTGTTGCTCGGTCAGAAACCGCACGTTATGACGTTCCAGATTGATGACACGCGCATCACAGGCCAATTTCCAGGCCAGTTGACCATAGCCAACATCGACGGCATAGACACGAACAGCCCCGCTAGCGAGCAGGACATCGGTAAAGCCGCCCGTTGAGGCCCCGACATCGAGACAGCACCATCCGCTTGGGTCAATCTGCCAGTGTTGCAGCGCGTGATGCAGCTTGATGCCGCCTCGCGACACCCATGGCGTCTCCTTGCTGCGCAACCGGATCTGCGACTGGAGTGGGACGATATCACCAGCCCGACTAGCGGGACGATCCTGAACCAGCACCTGACCCGCCAGCAGCAACCGCTGCGCCTGATCCGCATCACGGGCTAGACCGCGGCGCACCAGTGCCTGATCCAGGCGCTCCTTCCCGCGTGACACGATTGAGCTAGGGTAGAGAATCAGGGAAACGGTTATAAAACACGCACTGTTCCAGGGGCAAACGGCTGCCGGCAGGCCAAGGGGGCTGCAGCGGCTTGCCAACGGCGATGATCAGCGTGACCAGATGATTGTTGGGCAGATGGATCAGATCAGCCACAGCAGCCACATTAAAGCCGGCTATCGGGCAGGTATCGTAGCCCATTTCCTTGGCCGCCAGCATCAGGGTTTGAGCAGCAATACCGCAGGAACGGAACGCCTCGTCACGCTGCAACTGCTCCTGCCCACGGTAATGCTGACCGATGGCTGGTACCATGAACTGGCGTACCGGTTCGGCGACGTGTTGCCAGTAGCGTTCCGGTTGCTTGTCCCAGGCATGGACATCAGCACACAGCACCACCAACACCGAACTATCGGTGATCTGTGCCTGATTCCAGGCCACCTTACGCATCTGGCGGCGCAGTTCGACATCGTCAACGACGACAAAACGCCAATGCTGAATATTGAAGGAAGTGGGAGAGTGGCAGGTCAGCGTCAGCAATTGCTCAATCTCTGCACGGGTCATACGATGTTCCGGGTCGAAGTGCTTGATCGATCGACGGGTCGTGATGGCGGTGGCGGTATCCATGGTGCGATTGGGCTCCTATGTCTCAACCATGATGGGGTGGTTTGGGGTGGCTCATGCTGGCTTCCACCAGTTCGGCCTTTTTCTGGATCAGCTCGGTGATGGCAAATAATAAGCCAGACAAGACGAACACCATGTGCAGGCCAATTTTCCAGGCCAGATTTTCTTTGCTGATCTTCTCGATTTCGACAAAGGTTCCCAGCAGCTCGATGGCTGAAATGGCTACAATCGACCCGACCACCTTGAGCTTGAGGGCGCCGAAGTCGATGTGATCCAGCCAGTCAGGGCGGTCTTCGCTCTCTTCAGCCGCATTGAGGCGCGAGACAAAGTTGCTGTAACCGCTCAGCAGCACAATCAGAATCAGGTTACCAAACAGCACCATATCGATCATTTCCAGCAGACCGAGTACCAGTTGGGTCAGATTGCCGTGCACACTCATGGGAATGATATGGATCAGCTCCATGACGAAACGCATCAGCAACAGCAGAAGACCAATGATCAGACCGACATACAGCGGTGCCAGCAACCAGCGGCTGTTAAAAAGCGTCAGTTCCAGAGTGGTTTCAACGACATCAACCCAGTTGGATTTGTTGGCGGAAGGGTCCTGACTCATACAAAAAACTCCTTATTCCGTGATGGTCATAAAACCGACCTGCTGAACAATAGCTTGCCCGGCAGGACCGCGAATCCAGTCGACATAATGCTGTATCGCAGCCGAAGAATCGTCCAGCAGGTACAGATAGAGCGGGCGAATCAGAGGGTAACCCCGGTTACGAATATTTTCCGCTGTCGGATAGAGACAGGTGGCGGGACCGGTTTCAAGGCACAGTGTCTTGACGTCGGCTGTCACATGGGCCATGCCACTGTATCCCAACGCGCAGGGACTCTGTGCGATCCATGAGATCATGTTGCTGGAATGCTCCTGATTGACCAGTTGCTGGACCAAGTGCTGCCGTTTCTGGCTGGCGCGGGACAGGACATCGAGAAAAAAGTGGTAGGTGCCCGAGTTGTTTTTACGGCTGCCGAGTACGATTGGATCGGTATCGCAGCCGGGCACTGTGACGCCCAGATCACGCCAATTTTTCAGTTCGTTGCCACGGGTATACAGCTGAATCAGTTTTTCGATGGGCAGTCCCATCAGGGGGTTATCGCGATGAACCACAAAGGAGAGAGCATCCCAGCCCACGACATATTCTTTTTGGGGTTGTCTGGAACGTTTGCGAATCATGCGGATTTCCTGGGGTCGCATGGCACGGCTGGACAGGGCTATGTCAACATGGCCATTGATCAGCGCTGCAATACCACTACCCGAACCACTTCCATCGGTGGTGATGGTGACCGCAGGGTATTCTTTCTGATAGTTCTCAGCCCAGAGGCGAGACAGGGCGTGCATGGTATCAGACCCCTTGGTACGAATGGTTACCTTGTTGGTAGCAGCCAAGCCAGCCGCCCAGCTGGAAAAAGGCGCCATCACCCAGGTGGTTAGCACCACCAGCACCATCACCCCTGTTTTGCATAGCAAGGCTTTAGTCATTCCGAATATCCGTCCCAATCAATTCACCAGAACCACGTCGCACCCTTCCTTATACATCCTGGTGAGTCACCTGTACAGGTGCAAAGCCGCCATCCTGGCGTAGATTGGTGACTTGCCCACGATAGAGACGTGCTGCAATACCCAGGATCTGGTGGCGATAGGCAAACAGGCGCAGGTCGCTTTTCATGCCGTCTGGATCATCCGGTGAGCACGGGGTACGGCTGGGTAGCACCATCTGCTGTACCAGGGTTGTGTCTGGATCAAGGGTCACTAGACGCTTGCGCGATAGCGACTGTCCCAGCAAAACGCCACGGCTGCCAGCACCGGTAGCCGGTTTTAATACCCAGTGACGACGGTCAGCCCATAGTTGTTGTGGATCTTTATCGCACAGATAGCGCGTTGTGGGAATCATCCGTGCCAGCCGATCCAGATCGGTAGCGCTGAGACCCAGCTGAGACATTTGAGCGGGACTGGACCAGAGCACCATGCGACGCTTATCGGCCAGCAGACCATAAACGTGTGGGTTGGGTGTCAGGCAGATCTGTCGGGCGCGATAGGCAGACTGAAGTCCCTGCAGAGCTGGTTCGGCCAAGTAAAAATCACAGTGGCGGTTGTAGATCAGATCAATCCTGTCGCCCTCATGATAAACCCCACGACCGTCCATGACCAATTGCGATGGGTCAGCAACGATCGCCGTGACACCAAGCTGTCGAAAGATGTCAACCAGGGCCACCATCTCGGGGAAGAGAAATTGTTGTTCCGGCTGGTCATCAAGGATTACCAGCCGTTGTGGCCAGGTTGGCGATTGACCCAGAAAGGCCCCCATCTCGCAGGCAAAGGTGTTGACAACGCGCTGTTGCCAGCGATTGCGCCGGTCGAAACGTGACCCCCCGTCGGTCATGAAGGTCGGATCATGACAGCGCCAAGCCAGCAGTGCCCCGCCAGCATTGGTATTGACTTCAATCAGCCGCGGACCATCGGGGGTCAGATGAAAATCATAACCCATCATGACGCCATCATGGTGCGGGTCAAACCGGGCCACCTCGGGCAGATCGGCGGCAAGGCATGCCTGATAGGCGGGATTACGGGACAATCGATCCAGCAGGCGCACCAGCTGAATCATCTCCGTCAGGTGAGACCGGGATACCATGACCTTGCAATCGACAACACGGGAAGAGAAGTAATCGTCAGTCACCAAAAAAGCCTTTCAATGCGATAGACCTATTTTCTATAATACGGCGCAAGAGCTTGTGATACAACGATGCGTTGTTCATCGTTTCGGCCAGCCTTTTTATGCCTGGGGCATCGCCCCGGGAAACAGAAGCTACAATGACAAAAGCCATCGTTCCTGACCCTCTTCCGATCTCGGCCGTTCTCATCACCTGCAACGCTGCCGCAGTGCTGTCCGACTGCCTCGCCAGTGTCAGACCCCTGGTGGCCGAAATCGTGCTGGTCGACAGCGGCAGTCAGGACGAGACCCTAACCATTGCCAGTCGCTTTGGGGCGCGTATCATCACGCAACCTTGGCTGGGTTATGGACCACAGAAGCAATTGGCCGTCGATCAGGCCAGCCATAACTGGGTGCTGTGTCTCGATGCTGATGAACGGTTGACGCCTGAACTGACGCAATCGATCCGTCTGGCTTGGTCTGCCACGGAAGGGCCATCCCACCAGGCTTATCGCATGGCACGCTGTAACCGGTTTATGGGGCGCTGGTTGCGCCATGGTGAAGGTTATCCGGACTGGCAATTGCGCCTGTTCCACCGCCAGCATGGGCACTGGAGCAGCGATCCAGTCCATGAACAGGTGGTCACGACCGTTGCTGTGGCGGCGCTGGCCGGTGATCTGCTGCACGAATCAGCCGAGTGCGGCATCGAGGATTATCTGGCCAAACAGAACCGCTATACCTCCCTGCAGGCGCGGCAGCTGCTACAGCGTGGGGTGGTGGTGCATGGGTGGCAGATCTGTTGCAGTCCGTTGCTGCGTTTTATCAAGTTCTATCTACTCAGGCGCGGTTTTCTCGATGGTGTACCGGGGCTGGTCCATATTGCCATCGGGTGTAGTAACAGTCTGGTCAAGTACGCTAAATTGTGGTTGTTACAGCGCGATCAGACCGATGAGCATAAGGAGCCAGAGTCAGCAGCCGTTCGTCGGTGAGGGCCCGGCCAACGGTGAAATGATAGAGCGTTTGCCAGTTCGGGTCGCTGAGCCCGATCCAGTCATGGAACAGATCGTCGAAGAAGCAGCCAATACCAGTGCCGCGCAGGCCGACCATCTCGGCCGTCAGGTAGAACAACTGCCCCAACACACCAGCCTCCCAGTGCAACTGGCGATAGACCCAGGGCTGGGCAGCCAGTGTTTCAACAGCGCTATCAGCCAGCATGCCCAGAGTGAAGACACCATCGGAGGCAATGTCCTGCTGGCAGGAGAGTTGCCGGGCTGCTTGCTGCACATCACCGCTGGCCAAGTGGTAGAGCGGGATCGAATCGGGACATCCGGATGGCTGATGCCAGCTGAAGCGGGGCGACAGAGCCTGTTGCAGGGCTTGACGCGCCGATGGATCACGCACCAGCAGATAGAGACCAGGGTCCATTCCCTCAACGCGGTGCAACATCAGCAATGGATGGAGGCGGGGAGGCCACGGCAACAGATCCCATGGTGGTTGGTGACCGGCTGGCAAGGCCTGCTGCAGCATGAACCACAACGATGATTGCGGTAGCTCACTGCAGCCATCGTACTGTTGGGCACTGCGGCGTTGACGGATTATGTCGGCGCCACGAAGGGTTGCGGCTGACGAAAAAGGCGCAGTCTGCGAGGAGGCCGTGGCAACAGCGGCGCCGGGGGTAGGGACAGGCGATGGGGCAGGCTGTAACGCCGGTTGACGACAGAGGCGCTCAGCCTCCGCCAGCAAGGGCCATTTGATCGCTTGTTGGCGGCTAATCGGGCTGGCTTGGCCCTGCCAGGATCCTGGGACGAGCTGACCCAGCCACTCGGACCAGTCGGAGTGGGTGTAGCGACTGTCACAGCCCTGGCTATCGATGGCCAGCAGGGCGACCGGTCGTTCGCGTTCCTGCCATGTCTCGTCTTTAGGCTGATGCAGGCCGAGCAGTCGTTCGATGGTGGCATCATCGAGTGGATCCAGCAGGCGCACCGACCATCCCAGCAGTGTGGCGGCATAGCGGATGGCGGCCATGGCGTGACCGGCATCCAGGTTGACATAACGCCAGCTGCGTTCACCATATTTCCAGGCCGTACGCCACGGCAGGGCACTCAGCCCGATCAGGCAGACCGTCTCAGGAATAGAGGTGAGCCGCGCATCCTGTTGCCAGAGGCAACGCCGCATGAGGCAGTGGTCGCGGCTGAAATAGTGGTAGACACCAGCGGTCAGCTGTGGCTGAGCGTGGGGCAACAGCAGATAGCCCTCCAACGGATGGAGATTGCCACTGGAGGGATGACAGCGCAACGACCAGCGATGGTCAGGGCCATGACCAGACCACTGCTTCCAGGCCGCCAGTCCCAGAGAGAGCTCCAGCAGCAGGGATAACGAGGCCACCGATAGCGGCTGGGCTGCAACTGTGACGGTGCCATGTAGGGCCGCCGCGGTAGTGTCCAGTCGATCGGCTTGTAAGGGTAGCACCACCGACTCGGTGTTGCTGAAATGGCGGAACGGCGCCGGCTGCGAACGCCACAGCAGCTCACCGGGTCCTGGGGCGTAGCCGCTCAGGCGGTGCTTAGTGGCGGTGTGGTAGTCGACAATAGTCTGCACAGGGCGGGATTACAGACTGGCAACAGGCGTAATGACAAAGCGAATGTCATTGATTTGACGGCGTAGCAGATAGACGGCTCGATCAGCCTCTTCACGGCTGCGGAAACCGTCAATGAACAACTGCGCCACCGCCTGGTTCGGTTCACGCGTCTGCACCACCCGATAACCCATCGAACGAATCTGTTCAGCCAGCAAAGTCGGATTGCCCATGCTTTCCTGACCAATCTGGATCTGATAACGGCGGTTGCTGAGGTCATCAACCCGTACCGGATTCAGGATAGCGCGTTGTTGGGTCAGATCGGCAAGTTGACTTCTGCGATACTCCAAAGGCATGGCTGATTCTCCTCCTGTTTTTTGATAGTTGACCGGTGTGATGGCGGTTTTAGTCACCACCGGCTGCTCTGGCTTGGCCATCTCGGTCAGGTTGGCTTGATGCACCTGATAGATATTACCGACCGATGCTGCATCCGGTATGCCCGTCAGAATGGCCACCGTGACAATAGCCAGTCCTGCTAAAATAATGGTTTTCATCGTAATCTCCCCATTCCATGACGGCACCACGCAGACCACCTTTGGTGCAGAGCCGTTTCCAGTGAAGCAACGTAACGGGTGTGGTCACCCAGGGCTGATGCGCGCATCTGGTCACGCAGGCTACGGCGATAGGCCAGCAACCGCCGGTCATCCTGTGCCAAAGCCACGGCCTGTTCCAGATAGGCCTGGGGCGAATCGGTAATCAGTTCCCGCAGATCCAGCTGCGACAGATGGCTGGTGCTGTGGCGGCTACAGAAACGCTCCCCGCTGAGCGTGATGACCGGCACACCCATCCACAATGCCTCACAGGTGGTGAGCCCCCCTGAGTAAGGGAACGGATCAAGGGCAATATCGATCATGCCATAGCCAGCAAGAAACTGATGGTGCGATCCTCCACCGGCCAGTTCAACCCGTTCTGTAGCGATACCTTGATCGGAGAAGAACTGATGGATGCGCTGCCGCACCGTCTCATCGGTTAATGCTGGAGTTCTCAGCAAAAGCCGTGCCGTACCAACCGCCTGTAGTAACTGGCTCCATAGCTGCAGCACTTGGGGCGTGATTTTAGCCAAGCTATTACAGCAGCCAAAGGTGATATAGCGACGGGACCGGTGTGGCGGATCCTCCACGGTCGGGGCATAGTCGGGTGGGTCGTAACAGACGTAACCTCCGGGCAGCCGGATGACCTCTTCACTGAACAGCGCTTCCATGCCATAGGGCACATGAAAACGGTCAGCAATGAGGCCATCGATACCATCGACACCGGTGGTTGAGAAATGTCCCCCAGCCGTGATCTGCACCGGTGCGGGCCGACGGGCAAACAGTTGCAGTCGGTGGGCACGGGTGTGGCCGGACAGATCAACCAGGATGTCGATACCGTCGGCGCGTATCTGCTGTGCCAGCACGTCGTTACTCGCGCCGCGCACATCGAGCCAGTGGTCACAGCTAGCCTGTAAACGGGCTGTCATGGCATCGGGACGGGTGACGCTGGCATAACAGAACGATTCAAAACGATCGCGATCGTGCCGTTGAAAGACGGGTGCCATGAAAAATCCAACCGGATGCTGGCGTAAATCGGCTGAGACATAGCCAATGCGCAGGCGGCGATCGGGATCGGGCTGGTTGGTGTGGGGACGGCGTTCGGCCACCAGGGGCAGCGCATGACGCTGGTTCCAGCGTTCGGTCTCGGCCTTGAGCTGATCGGCGCTGAACGCGGCGCTATAGTGCTGGGCCATGATCAGATTGGAGTGGATGGCAGCATCGTCGGGATGAGCGGTGACGATCTGTTGGTATTGATCGATGGCGGCCTCAATGCAACCCTGATGGAGCAGCAGTCCTGCCAGATTGTTGCCCGCTTCGGCATGGTGACTGTGCTGTTGCAGCGCAGCGCGCAACGGCTGCTCAGCTTCGGTAAGACGGCCCATCTCCTTGAGCAGCACACCCAGGCTGCTGAGAGAATCGGGCCATTGAGGCCGATAACGCAGGGCCAGTCGCAGGGATGACTCAGCTTGGTTCAGTTGCCCCAGCTCTTGCAGGGCAATGGCCATGTTATGCAGCACCTCAGCATCCTGGGGACGCAGGGCCAGCGCTGACCGGTAACTGGCGACGGCTTCATTCAGACGGCCCTGTTGGCGCAGGGCGATACCCAGATTGTTGTGGAGCGGGGCAATGGGGGCCTGAAGGGATGCACGAGTGGCATGGTGGATGGCCTGACGCAGCAGGGTGATGGCTTGATCGATCTGCCCGAGCTGGCGCAGGATGATGCCGAGGTTATTGGCGCACTCCATGCAGTCGGGTCGACGCTTCAGCACCGCCTGAAAATGGTCGGCAGCCTGTTGCAGCTGACCGGACTGGTACTGCTGTAGGCCGAGTGCAAACTGGCTGGCAATCCAGTCCTGCTGCTGCGCCTGTTGTTTGGGTCGGGTCCGCCCCATGCCGTATCATCCCTGAATCAAGACTACTGTCAAAAATTTGCTATTCAGGTGGTTGGAAGCAAGGGACGGGCCATGCGTCATGCCTATTGACGTAACACGTCGTAGGCGGTACTCTACTTTCTACCCCTCGCCCGAAGGGAGAGGGGCTGGGGGTGAGGGCTCATGAAGCCGGTATCCCTGGTTCCTCTGTCACGCACTGAATCCGGTACGCAGCAACATTCCAAGGCAAACGCATGGCTCTGAAAAAAAGTGAACTCTATTCGTCCTTGTGGAAATCCTGCGATGAACTGCGTGGCGGCATGGATGCCAGCCAGTACAAGGATTATGTTCTGGTCCTTCTGTTCGTCAAATACGTCTCCGATAAATATGCAGGCGACCCCAGGGCACTGATCGATGTGCCTGCTGGGGGCAGTTTTGCTGACTTGGTAGCCGCCAAGGGCAACAAGGAGATTGGAGATAAAATCAATAAAACCATTGGCCAATTGGCCGATGCCAACGACAGCCTGAAGGGTGCCATCAACGTCGCTGACTTCAACGACGAGGAAAAGCTCGGCAAGGGACAGGCCATGGTCGACCGGCTGACCAAGCTGGTGGCCATCTTTGAGAAACTGGATTTCGGACGCAACCGCGCCGAGGGGGACGATCTCCTGGGGGACGCCTACGAATACCTGATGCGTCATTTTGCCACCGAGTCCGGCAAGAGCAAGGGGCAGTTTTACACCCCGGCGGAGGTCTCACGCATCATGGCCATGGTCATTGACTTGGGAAAAGCAACCCGCAGCGACCAGACCATCTACGACCCTACCTGCGGTTCTGGTTCTCTGCTGCTCAAGGCTCACGACGAAGCCAGGAGCCGTACCGGGTTGGATCTGGCTCTCTACGGACAGGAGATGGACAACGCAACCTCGGCACTGGCCCGCATGAACATGGTGTTGCACGACTGTCCGACCGCAGAAATCTGGCAAGACAACACCCTGGCGGCACCGCACTTCAAAAATCCCGATGGCAGGCTCAAGACTTTCGATTTCGTGGTGGCCAATCCACCGTTCTCCACCAAGGCGTGGACCAACGGTCTCGATGCGGCCAATGACCTCTATGGCCGTTTTGAGCATGGACTTCCACCCACCAAGAATGGCGATTACGCCTTTCTGTTACACATGCTCAAGAGTCTCAAGAGTACCGGCAAGGCGGCGGTGATTCTACCCCACGGTGTCTTGTTCCGGGGTGGCGCGGAAGGTTCCATCCGCAAGCGCATGGTCAGTCATGGCTCTATCAAGGGTATCATCGGCCTGCCCGCCAACCTGTTTTACGGCACCGGCATACCGGCCTGCATTATTGTTCTGGACAAGGAGGGAGCCGCCGGACGCAAGGGTATCTTCATGGTCGATGCCAGCAAGGGCTTTATCAAGGATGGCAACAAAAACCGTCTGCGTGCCCAGGATATCCATAAAATTGTGGACACCTTTACCAAAAGCATGGAGATGCCCAAGTATGCGCGCATGGTGCCGTTGGCCGAAATCGAGACCAACGATTTTGATCTCAAACTGCCTCGCTACATCGACAGCACCGAGCCAGAAGATGTGCAGGATATTGCAGCTCACCTCAAGGGAGGCATTCCCAACCAGGACATCGACGGACTGGCCCCCTACTGGCAGGCGTTCCCGAACGTACGCCGTGTGCTCTTTGCGGATGCCGACCGCCCACACTACAGCCAGCCCAAAGTGGAGGCCAGCCAAGTCAAGTCTGCCATCTTCGATCACCCCGAGTTCACCGCGTTCAATCAGCAGGTGACGCAACTTTTCTCGACCTGGAAAGCCGCCAACACCCCTTTACTGACCGGCATCAAACAAGGCGACCGGCCCAAGGCACTGATTGAAACCCTCTCGGAAAGCCTTCTCGAAACCTTCCGCGCCGCGCCAAGGGTCTCTGCACTGATTGATGCTTATAACGTCTATCAGCACCTGATGGATGATTGGTCCGAGACCATGCAGGATGATGTCTGGATGATTGTCGCTGATGGTTGGCGGGCGATGCAGGATGGCCAGCCCAACACCGACCTGATTCCACCAGCCCTGATCGTCACCCGCTACTTGGCTACCGAGCAGACCGGCATCGAGGCTCTGGAAGCGGAACGCGACGGTATCAGTCGCCAGATGGAGGAGATGGAGGAGGAGCAGGGTGGTGAAGAGGGTTGGCTGGCCGAGGCCAAAACCGATGGCAAGTTGACCGCTAAGAGCGTGAAAGACCGACACAAGGCCATCCTGAGAGACCCGGAGGCCATCGAAGAGCGCAAAACGCTGGAAGCCTACCTGACCCTGATGGAACAGGAAACCGCCGCCAGTCGCAAGGTAAAAGAGGCACAAAAGGCCCTGGATCTCAAAGTATCCTCACAATACAGTCAGTTGACCGAAGCAGAGGTTAAAACCTTGGTGGTGGAGGATAAATGGCTGGCCGCACTGGCCATCAGCGTGCAGAGCGAACTGGACCGGGTGAGCCAAACCCTCACCGGACGTATCCGCCAATTGACCGAACGCTACGCCACCCCGTTGCCGCAACTGGCGGATGAGGTGGAGAGCCTATCTTCCCGTGTTGATGAGCATTTGGCGAAAATGGGGTTCACATGGAAGTGAGACCTGGGTACAAGTTGACCGAGGTGGGGGTGATCCCGGAGGATTGGAATACCAAGAGTCTCGGTTTAGTCTGCGATGTTAGAGATGGTACACATGAGTCGCCAAAATTCTTCAAATAGGGGGTTCCTCTCGTCACATCAAAAAATATCGTCAATGGTTGTCTTGATTTAGAAAATATAAATTATATATCAAAGAAAGATGCTATTGATTTTGATAAAAGGTCTAAAGTAGACCAATATGACATTCTGATGTCTATGATTGGAACAATCGGTAGTGCTGTTCTGGTAAGTCAGCCACCAAATTTCTGTATAAAAAATGTAGCATTAATAAAGCCATTAACAATCAGTCCTTCATTTTTAATACAGCTCATCAACTCACCGTTGTTCCAGCAGTATATGCTTAGCGTAACTGTTCAGCCTGATTTGAGCTGATCGAGATCAGACCGTTGATTGTGACTA
>JADGCH010000004.1 GCA_015229115.1 Magnetococcales bacterium | reverse complement strand
TGCTAGAACTCGATCCCCTGACAGCCTTGGCCGGGGCTTTGACCAGTGCTACCCTTTATCGCGGCTTGGCCCTGTCGCTGCTGATCATCATCCCGACGCTGTTTCTGGGTCGTTTTTTCTGTTCCTGGATTTGCCCGCTGGGCATCCTGCATCAGATGGTTGGCCAGCTGTTTAACCGGAAAAGGGCGGCAGAAAGCTATAAAAGCAACCGCTATCAACCCATTTTCCGGATCAAGTACTATCTGCTGACCGCTCTGCTGGTCATGGCCAGCTTCGGTGTGCTGCAGACCGGACTACTGGATCCCATCGCCCTCATAACACGCTCCTTTGTTACGGGTGTCTGGCCCGCCTTGCAGCAGCTGGGCGCCGGATTGTATCTGTTTCAGCCTCACTTCGTCGGTGGCATTCTGATCGCACTGATCTTTCTGGCCCTGCTGCTGGCTAATCGCTTCATGATGCGTTACTGGTGTCGGGTGCTCTGCCCGCTGGGGGCCCTGCTGGGCCTGCTGTCGTGGCGACCCCTGCTACGCATCCGACGCAATGTCGACCGCTGCAACGACTGTCACCAGTGCCTGCAATTCTGCCAGGGTGGTTGCGATCCCGATGGAGCCCTGCGGGTCAGTGAATGTCATGTCTGCATGAACTGCATCGAGCAGTGTCCCGATGGTGCACTCCACTATGGTCTGGCACAACCGCGCAGCTCCGTGGGTCAACCCATCGATGTCAGCCGGAGGCGTCTGGTCGAGAGCGGTATCGCCGCCATGGTTGCCGTCCCATTGTTGCGTAGCTCCTATTCATCGGCCTCTTCACCCCACCCAGCCATGATTCGGCCCCCTGGTTCCCTACCAGAGACCGACTTTCTGGCCCGATGTATCAAGTGCGCTGCCTGCATGAGGGTATGCCCAACCAACGTACTCCAGCCAGCACTACTGGAAGGGGGACTGGAGGCCCTGTGGACACCGGTGCTGGTCAATCGGCTCGGTTACTGCGAGCATCATTGTGTGCTGTGTGGTCATGCCTGTCCCACCGGTGCCATCCGTCCTTTAACCATCAGCGAGAAAGTAGGCGCCAACCCGACTGAGGCCATCAAACTCGGTACCGCTTTTTTTGATCATGGCCGCTGCCTGCCGTGGGCCATGCACACCCCCTGTATCGTTTGCGAAGAGGTTTGCCCCACCGCTCCCAAGGCGATCTGGTATCAAAAAGTGGCCATCACCAACCGCACCGGTCAGACCATGCTGCTGAAACAGCCTTATGTCGAGCCAGCGCGCTGCATCGGTTGCGGTATTTGCGAGAACAAGTGTCCGGTCAGCGATAAGGCGGCGATTCGTGTTACATCGGTTGGAGAAAGTCGCTCCCATAACAATGTCATGATCCTCGATAACACAAAAAAACCTTGACTTGATCGGTCACGTTGCCTATAGTGGCGCACATTGCGCGCCCGTGGCTCAGCCCGGATAGAGCAACTGGCTACGAACCAGTAGGTCGGAGGTTCGAATCCTTCCGGGCGCGCCATCTCTCAAGCGGTTCTGCAGATCCAATCCCCCGTTGTTATCCAGAATATGGAGATGCTTCAATCATGATTAAAAGAGCTGTTATCATGACCTCCCTGCTGATGTTGTCCAGTGTGGCCGCCCATGCGGAGCCTCCATCGGCGGCGCCATCGGCAGCAGACAAGGCGGCCCGGTTTGAAAAACACAAAGCCTCTCTCATCGCCATCCAGGAGACGGAGCTGGCCTGTTTCCGCCGGGCTACCAACCCAAACGATATCAAGCAGTGCCATGACCAGACCAAACGGGCACGCATGGAGACACGCTTGAACAACATCTCGACCCAGAAGCAAAATCTGGAACAACGCGAACAAAAACTGAAGGGCGCCCTGGAGAAAAAACCGGCCAACACGCCCTGACGCCATGGATCAACAGGTTATCTGCACCGAAATCGGCCAGCTGGCCGCTCTGGTGCGAGATGGGCAAGTCGGTGAGGCTGAGAAACGTCTGGTCGCTCTGACCAATCAGGCGCCGGAGAGTGTCGCGCAGTGGATCATTGTTAATCGTCTGCTGACTGTCGCGGATGCCGACCATGAACAGTCGGTCGAGATGAGGCTGCGTGAGTACGGTGCTGCTCCGGCGCGTTCCTACCGCAACACGCTGAAACTGTTGGATCACTTGGCCGTCGTGCGTGCAGAAGAGCGCGTAACCAGGCGGCGTCTGCAACATTGGCTGACTGATTTGCAGCAGACCTGCAGCGATACCGGCCCGACGCAGGTACCGGTTGCCCCGCGCATGATTCCTGCCGCAACGGTCGATCATGCCGCTTTTTGGCCGCTACGCCGTCGTATGCAATGGCTGCAGCGCTCCCTGGCGGTATGGTCCAGCTAGGCATGAGTACACGTCAGCCGCCTGTGTGGCAGATTCTGGTCATCAACGGTCCTAATCTGAATTTGCTGGGAACGCGGGAAACTTCGGTCTATGGGGCGGTCACGCTGGCCGACATTGAGCTCTCCTGTCAGCAACAGGCCCAGCAGTTGGGCCTGGAAGTGGCGTTTTTCCAATCCAATCATGAAGGAGCTCTGGTCGATCGCATTCAACAGGTGCAACAGCAGTCTGTCGACCTGATCGTCATCAATCCAGCCGCCTATACCCACACCTCTGTTGCTTTGCGCGATGCCCTGCTGGCTGTTGCACGGCCGGTGATTGAGGTCCATCTCAGCAACGTCTACCGTCGGGAACCGTTTCGCCATCATTCTTTTATCCGTGATATTGCTGTTGGGCAGATCACCGGCTTTGGCCCGGATGTTTACCGTCTGGCACTGCACGCTGCAGTTCATTACTTGCAAAACAGTCTGAATTAGGTAACAGTATAGCGGTTAGTGGCTCTTTTGTTTCAGCACAGAAGGATGTGATGGAGATATGGATCTCAAGGAGATTCGTCAGTTAATCAAGATGTTGTCCGGATCGGATGTGGTTGAGATTGAGGTGCGCCACGGTGAGCAGACGGTGCGTATCAATCGGGCCATCGCTGCTCCGGCTGGGTCTGGCAGAACTGTGACGGGCTCGGTGGTCACCGCGGCGGCGTTACCCACATCAGCGCCTATGGACGGATCTGTCCACCATTCGCCGACCCAATTGGAACCGGTCGTCGCTGTGCGTGAATTTCCCCATGCGGTGCCCATCCTCTCCCCCATGGTGGGCACGTTCTATCATGCTACCGGACCGGACGCTGCCCCCTTTGTCAAGCTTGGTGATGTGATTAAAAAAGGTCAGTCTGTCTGCATCATTGAGGCCATGAAATTGATGAACGAAATTGAAACAGAGGTGGATGGGCGTATCGTCAAGATTCTCAAAGAGGATGCCACGCCTGTCGAGTTCGGTGAGGAACTGTTTCTGGTTGAACCGAACTAACAAGTGAGCTCCATGTTCAACAAAATCCTGATCGCCAACCGGGGAGAGATCGCCTTAAGAGTCCATCGAGCCTGCAAGGAACTCGGCATTCAGACTGTGGCGGTCCATTCGACGGCCGATACCGACTCGATGCACGTTAAAATGGCCGATGAATCGGTCTGTATTGGCCCACCAGCAACGGCTAGCTCCTACCTGAATATCACCGCCATCATGGCAGCGGCGGAGATCACCGACACCCAGGCCATTCACCCGGGCTATGGTTTTCTGTCAGAAAATGCCGATTTTGCCGAGGTTGTCACGGCCTCTGGTCTGGTCTTTATCGGTCCCCAGCCCGAAACCATCCGGCTGCTGGGCGATAAGGTGCGGGCGCGCGATGCCATGATCCGGGCTGGCGTACCAGTCGTGCCGGGCTCGGACGGTGTGGTCGAACATGAGGAAGATGCGCTGCGTGTTGCCCGCGAGATCGGTTTTCCGGTCATCATCAAGGCTGTCGGTGGTGGCGGTGGCCGTGGCATGAAAGTGGTCCATACCGATGCTGCCGTTGTCAGTGCCTTCAGCTTGGCTCGCAACGAGGCGCGCCAGTTCTTCAAGAACGATGCCGTCTACATCGAAAAATATCTTGCTGCACCGCGCCACATTGAAATCCAGATCCTGGCTGACCGTTACGGTAACACGGTTTATCTGGGGGAAAGAGATTGCTCGTTGCAGCGCCGCCATCAAAAACTGCTGGAAGAGAGTCCCTCTCCTGCTGTAACGCTGCTGCAACGACAGACACTGGGCCAACTGGCCGCCCACGCTGCGACCACCGTGGGTTACCATGGTGTCGGCACCTTTGAGTTTCTCATGGATGGCGATCAGTTTTTCTTTCTTGAGGTCAACACCCGTATTCAGGTTGAGCATCCCGTCACCGAGATGGTCACCGGTGTTGACTTGGTCAAGGAGCAGATTCGTGTCGCTGCCGGCGAGAAGCTGCGCTTGCGTCAGGAAGACATCGTCCTGCGTGGACATGCCATCGAATGCCGCATCAACGCTGAAGATCCTCGCTCGTTTCTGCCCTCTCCCGGCACCATCACCGAGTACCATCCACCAGGTGGGATCGGCGTTCGCATCGATTCCAATGCCTACACCGGCTATCGTATCCCACCCTACTACGACTCCATGATCGGCAAGCTGATCGTGCACGGCAGCGATCGTGCTGAGGCTATTGCCCGTATGCGCCGGGCCCTGGATGAGTATGTGGTGAACGGAGTGGCTACCAGCATTCCGTTACATCAGCAGATTTTACGGGACAGTGATTTCTGCAATGGTCACTACACGCTCAGCTTCCTTGAAAAATTTTTGCAGAAAAGCAAGAAAAGTCCCAAAACATAGTTGGAATGTATTACAATGCTTCGTACAGCCGAGTGTTATGATTGACTGACTGAAACTGATAGGAGAGGAACAGGTAACATGAATTATTTTCTACAACGTGGTTTATCAACATCGCTATTAGCCCTTGCCCTGTTGTGTCCAACGGCTCTGCTGGCTGACGCTCCGACCCCTGTCGCCATGCTGGTACAGCCTCAAGGCACCGTTGAGTACAGCCGTGACGGGCAGACATGGGAAAAACTGAGTCGCAATAAACTGCTGTTTTCAGGCAGCCAGGTACGTACCGGTGCGGATGGTTCGGCCACCGTGCTCAACCAGAAGGATGGCACTTCCCAGACCCTGCAGGCTGGTACCACCGTGCTCATGGATGCCACCGCTGGTCCAAAAGCAACAGCTGGTAAGCTATCGGCACCACAGCCCAGCAGTGGCGATCTGGTAGCCTCGATCAGCAATCGCATGTCCGAAGCACAGAAATATACCACGGTGCGTCGCAGCGCCAATACTGGGGATGCAGCGGCTGCGGAGCCCAAGCTGTTCTTTGCCAAGAAGATTGCACTGTCGAACGATTACCCGGATCTGGTGTGGGAAAGCGCTGGGGGCCAGTATAGTTATCAGGTCAAAATTGGTGACAATAAATTCGACGTACCAGCCACAACAGCCGCTCTGGTTCGGTTCAAGGTTCCCAACCAGGCCCCTGGCAATTACGAGTATGGCATCGATCTGGTGCAAAATGGCCAGCCGGTTGGTAATGCCAAGAAGGAAGGCAGCCTGCAGTGGCTGAATGATTCAGTCTATGCTGCTGCTGTCAAGGCCGCTGGCCAGGATGATTTTACCGTCGGTAACGTCCTCGAAGAGCATGGTCTGCTGGTGGCAGCCATGGATCGTTATCAGAAATATGTAACGGCCCATCCGCACGACATTGAAGAGCAGACCCTGTTGATCAAGTCCTATCACGATCTTAAGCTCAAAAACAGCCAGCGCGAGGCTGCTGTCAAGTATAACGAAGCCATCGCCAACAGAAAGTAGCCAACAGAGCCTTGTTCATCGTTTCGGCCAACCTTATGCCTGGGGCGATGCCCCAGGCTGCGGTTAAAACTGCCCCTTCGGGGCGCATGATCTCATGAATCATGCTTCATATAGCTTGGGGCATCGCCTCAGGTGTTGTACATTGACCACCGACAGAAGAGGCACGGTATGACAACAGGACATTGGTACAAGCGTTATGACATCCTGTTGACTGTTATGCTGTTTCTGCTGGCCATACCGGCGGAATATTTTGAGTTATTCTCGCTGCTTGAAGACCAGTTTGTTTCCATGCGCTACCTGCTGCGCCAAACCTATGGTCCACGTCATACCGTCACCCCCAGCGAGCAGATTGTACTGGTTAACACCGATGAAGATTTTTTCAAGCAATATCAAAGCTTTCCTCTGAGACGTACCGATATTGGCCGTATTGCTGCCAACCTGCGCCAGCTGGGTGCCAAGGTAGTGGCCGTCGACGTGTTGATGGATTTTCCCAGCTCCTATGGCGAGGATGAGCCGACAGCCAAGCTGTTGAAAGAATCTGGCAATATTTTGCTGGTTTCCCAGGCTGATATTGGCCACGGTACCTTCCGCAAGTTGAACTACCCGACAGAACAACTCAATCGCGTCACCCGTAGTGGCTACACCAATATCGGTTCGTTTAGCTCCGTCGTCACCAATCTCTACCGCCTCAGGATCTATCCCGAGATCACACGTGAACGCGATGGCTGGCCTTTCTCCATCCAGGCGCTGGCCATGTTTCTCGGTGTCGAGCCACGTTTGAGTCACGGTGCCATTGAGATGGGCGATGTCCGTTCCGTTCCGCTGGATCAATTCAATTCGTTCTACATCGATTTTCCTGCCTTGCCCAAGGGAGTCCGTTTTCTGAGCCAGGTACGCGGCATCAGCGCTGTGGAGTTTCTCAACATCGAGAACAAGAGCGAAGAAGAACTGTTTGAACTGAGTTACTGGGTCAAGGATAAAATTGTCCTGCTGGGTGACACCTCGGAAGTCTCCCACGACTGGTTCGATACCCCGGTTGGTATGGTTTACGGGGTCGAGATCATCGCTAACACCATCCATACCCTGATGAAAGGTGGCCCGATCCGTCCGGCCCCGCTACTCATGGAAATCACCATCAGCCTAGCCTTCATGCTGGCCATCTTCCTGATCAACTACCGCACCATGCACCCGCTGCTGCGTCTGTTGAACTTTATAGCTGTCATCACCGGCTATGGGCTGTTAACGGCATTGATTTTCATCCATCAGGGCATACTGGTTTCCATGTCCTATACCCTGCTGGCGGGGTTACTGGGATCGACGGTCATCAATCTGCGTTCGTTCCTGCTGGAACGGGGACAGAAGAACATGATCAAGGGGGCATTTGGTCAATACCTCTCCCCCAAGGTGGTGGATATCCTGGTCAAGGATCCCAGCAAGCTCTCCCTGGGTGGTGAGCAGCGCGAAATGACGGCCTTCTTCTCGGATGTAGCCGGGTTTTCGACCATTTCCGAAAAACTGACACCGTCCGAACTGGTCAAGCTGCTGAACGAGTATCTGACCGCCATGTGCGACATCATTTCCCGTTACGATGGCACGGTCGATAAATTTGAGGGCGATGCCATCATCGCTTTCTGGGGTGCCCCGCTGGATCAGCCTGACCATGCCCTGCTGGCTTGTTATACCAGCATTGACATGCAAAACTACATGATCGAGCTACGTCAAAGACTGCAACAGGAAAACCGTCCCGTCATGCACATGCGCGTTGGTCTGAACAGCGGTTCAATGGTGGTCGGCAACATGGGCTCCAAACAGCGCATGGACTACACCATCATGGGTGATGCCGTTAACTTAGCGGCCCGGCTCGAAGGGGCCAACAAGTTCTATGGTACCTACACCATGATTTCCCACTATACCTACCAGATGGTCAAGGATGCCGTCGAGGTGCGTGAGCTCGATACCATCCGGGTGGTCGGCAAAAAGGAACCCATCACCATTTACCAGTTGTTGGCTCGCAAGGACCAGACACCCGCTCCTTTGGCCACGATTCTGCCCCTCTATAACCAGGCTCTTGCGTCCTACAAGGCCAAAGATTTCCAGGCTGCTCAACAGCAATTCGAGCAGGTGCTGCAGATCATGCCCGATGACGGGCCAGCCAGAAGCTACGTTGAACGCTGCCAGGAGTTTTTGCTCCATCCGCCTGCAGCGGACTGGGACGGCGTTTATCAATTGACCTCAAAAGGGTGATGACGGGTTGATCTTGCCCACCGTATCGATTATTGTGCACGGTGTTGCTTTGACCGTCGGGCGTTAATGATTAACTAGGGTAGAAAAGGATCCTTATCATGGCTGAAAAATGTGCATTGGTTACAGGTGGTGTAGGTGGTATTGGTACGTCAATCTGTGCGGCGCTGGTACGGGATGGCTACCGGGTGGTCGCCAGTTATGCCCCCTTTGAGGCTCAGGTCATCGGTGACTGGCAGAAAGAACGTCAGAGTGAGGGATTGAACATTGATGTGGTCGAAATGGACGTGACCAATTTCGACTCCTGTGGCAAAGCTATCGCCGATGTCGAGTCCCGTGTCGGTCCGATTGCCATCTTGGTCAACAATGCCGGCATTACCAAAGATGGTATGTTCAAGAAGATGGCCCTGGATCAGTGGAACGCCGTTCTGACCACCAACCTGGACAGTGTCTTTAACGTCACACGCCATGTCATCAATGGCATGCTGGAACGGAGTTATGGCCGCATCATCAACATCTCGTCCATCAATGGACAAAAAGGCCAGTTTGGTCAAACCAACTATTCGGCGGCCAAGGCAGGCATGCACGGTTTTACCATGGCCCTGGCCCAGGAAGTGGCCAGCAAGGGCATCACCGTCAACACCGTATCGCCTGGTTACACCGGTACACGCATGGTGATGGCCATTGAGGAGTCGGTACGCAACAAGATCGTCGAGCAGATTCCGGTCAAGCGTCTGGCCCGTCCAGAGGAGATTGCCCGGTTGATCGCTTTCCTGGCCCATGAGGATTCCGGTTTCATTACGGGTGCCAATGTGCCCATCAACGGTGGCCAGTTTATGGGCTAGCCCGTTGGTGACCTAGTATTCACGAAAGGATCCTGCCTGCACCGGTGTAGGCAGGATCCTTTTTTTGTCTGGAATTTCGCATGCCTGCTCAAATGGTTGATTATACAGTGGCTACTCCCACGCGCGTCATTAAAAAATATCTTAACCGTCGTCTTTACGATACCACAACTTCCAAGTTTCTCACCCTTGATGGCATCCGTCAGCTGATCGTCGATGGTTGGCAGATTGAGGTGGTCGATGCCCGCACCGGTGAACAGCTGACGCGTCACGTCATGTTGCAGATCATCGGTGAACAGGAAGAAAAGCAACTGCCGATCCTGTCGACCGAGTTGCTGACCACGATGATCCGGCTTTATGGCGACTCTAACCGCCTGGAGATGACCCGTTTCCTGCAACACAGCCTGGAAATCTTCCTGGAACAACAGGAACTGTTTCGACGCCATAGCTCCCTGGCGCCCGGATCGGAATCGGCTTTGGCTGTTCTTTCCAATTTGACCAACATGGCCCAGAAAAATCTGGAGCTGTGGCGTAACTGGCAGATGCCCTTTACCGACCTTTACGCAGAAACGGACACCAGAGCATCGGACAGCGCCGCCAGTGGCGGCTGAAGTATCTCACCGATTTCAGATTCGTTGCAACAACCAGTCGCAAGCCCGGTGGGGTAATAGGCGCTTCAGCACAGCAAACAGATGGGTCGGCAGCGTTACGGGATAACGCACCCTGGGATGGGGGCTTTCCAGTGCCCGCACAACGCAACGCAAAACGGCCTCCGCTGGCAGCGTAAAGGGCTGTGGTGGAGCCTGCTCATCGCACAGACGCGTAGCGACCGCCTGGTAAGCCTCGCGATGAGAACTGTGTGTGGGATCGATATAGCGTCGAAAGGCGCGGCAGGCGTTGTCTCGAATGTTGCTGGTGATCGGTCCAGGCTCAATCAGAACCACCTCGATACCACTGCCCCGCAACTCCAATCGCAGGGTATCACTCAGCCCTTCCAGGGCAAATTTGCTGGCCACGTAGGCTCCTCGATACTTCAAGGCTACAAAACCCAGAATCGAACTGTTCTGGATAATGCGGCCGCATCGTTGCGCTCGCATTGCCGGTATGACCTGACAGGTCAGCTCGTGGGTACCGAACAGGTTGGTTTCGAACTGGGCCTGCAAAGCTGCACGCGGTACATCCTCCACCGCTCCAGGCTGGGCATAGGCGCCGTTGTTAAACAAGGCGTAGAGCCGCCCTCCGGTACGCTCCAGCACGGTGGTCACCGCTTGGCGAATAGAGTTGGAATCGGTCAGATCAAGCGGTAGCGACTCCAGGCCAAGATCCGTCAGTCGCACCACATCTTCCGGTTGCCGCGCCGTGGCAAAAACACGCCAGCCGCGCTGCTGCAGCCCCAGCGCCACCGCGCGACCAATACCGGACGAACAACCGGTCACCAAAATGGTGCGCCGCCAGTCATGATCGCTGCTCTGACGATCATTCAAGCCGATAATTGGGTGATTCCTTGGTGATGCTGACATCGTGAACATGCGACTCTTTCAGCCCAGCTGAGGTAATCTGGATGAACTGGGACTTGCTGTGCAAGGACGAAATGTCGGCACAACCGGTATAGCCCATGGCAGCACGCAAACCACCGATCAGCTGATGGATGATGCCATGCAGCGGCCCCTTGTAGGGCACACGCCCCTCAACTCCCTCTGGCACCAACTTTTGTGGCTCGGTTACTTCATCCTGAAAATAGCGGTCTTTCGAACCACGGGTCATGGCGCCGATGGATCCCATACCACGATAGGTCTTGTAGCTACGGCCTTGAAAAATAAATACATCTCCCGGAGCCTCATCGGTACCGGCAAACATCGAGCCTAGCATGACACTGGAAGCACCGGCAGCCATGGCCTTGGCTACATCGCCGGAAAACTTGATACCACCATCGGCAATGACCGGAACAGCCGCTGCATTGGCAACGGCAGCACAATCGGCAATGGCACTGATCTGCGGTACACCCACTCCAGCCACAATGCGTGTGGTACAGATCGATCCAGGACCAATACCGACCTTGATGGCGTCGACACCAGCATCAATCAGCGCCCTGGCCGCTTCGCCAGTAGCAATGTTGCCAGCGATGATCTGCAGTGCAGGATACTGTTGTCGCATCCAGCGCACCATCTGGACAACCCCGGATGAATGACCATGGGCGGTGTCGATGACCACGACATCAATACCAGCCTCAACCAGGGCATGACAACGTTTGTGGCTTTCACGATCCACTCCTACGGCAGCACCGACCCGCAACCGTCCGGTATCATCCTTACAGGCATGAGGAAAAGCCTGGCTTTTTTCGATATCCTTGACGGTAATCAGACCAACACAGCAGAAAGAACCATCGACAACCAGCAGCTTTTCGATACGATGCTGGTGCAACAGCCGCTTGGCCTCATTCATGTTGACCCCCTCGCGCACCGTGACCAGCTTCTGTTTGGGTGTCATCAGTTCGCGTACCGGCTGAATGGGATCACTGGCAAACCTCACATCACGGTTGGTGAGAATACCCACCAGATGACCGGTAGGTTCGGTCACCGGAATACCAGAAATGCCATGTTCGTGCATAATCTGCATGGCATCGGCCAACGTGGCATCGGGACCGATGGTCCACGGGTTCACCACCAAGCCAGCGACAAAGCGCTTGACCAACCCGACCTGATGGGCCTGTTCACGCGCCGGCATGTTCTTGTGGATGATACCGATGCCTCCTTCCTGCGCCATGGCGATAGCAGCACGGTATTCAGTCACCGTATCCATGGCAGCCGAGACCAGCGGAATATTGAGCCGGATGGTGCGCGTCAGCTGCGTGGTGATATCGACGTTTTTCGGTAACACATCGGACCAGGCCGGCAACAGCAGCACATCATCGAAAGTAATGCCTTGTTTGAGGATTTTCATGGTGCACTTTCTGACATGTTTTGGTTCCACTCCACCGGGCCATTGTACATGCGGAACAGGTGTCACGGCAATCAGAATTGTTGCCTTGCCATCACCTGTGCCTGGTGATATAGTGTGGGACTCTTTTTGAATCCACTTCACACGCCATGGTTGCGTGATTCGCTGGTGGCTGTCCATCCTGAACGGGACGGTTTTGGTAACGAATCACAAACAGAATAAAGCAGTATGGCGGCGGTTTAACCAGCAATTGAACAGAAGGAAATGATCGTGGCAAAATTTTCCATCAGCGAGCTTATCGAGGCTGGCTTTCATTTTGGTCATCAGACCAAGCGTTGGAACCCCAAAATGGCCCGCTATATTTTCACGGCACGCAATAAAATCCATATTATCGATCTGCGTCAGACCGTGCGTCTGTTTCGGGACAGTTTTGTCTTCGTACGCGAGACGGTACGCAAGGGTGGTCGGGTGCTGTTTGTCGGAACCAAGCGCCAGGTGGTCGATCTGATTGCCCAAGAGGCGTTACGCTGCGGTCAATACTATGTCAATCACCGCTGGCTCGGTGGTACCATGACCAACTGGAAAACAGTTCAGGGTTCGATCCGTCGTCTTAAAGAGATCGAAAAAATGCGCACCGATGGTACGTTTGAGGCTTTGACCAAGAAAGAGGTCCAACGGATTGAGCGCGAGCGGGAAAAGGCCGAGCTGGCGCTGGGTGGTATCAAGATGCTCGACCGGCTACCCGATGTCATCGTCGTCATCGATACCAACAAGGAATCCATCGCCGTGCAGGAGGCCAACAAGCTGGGCATTCCGGTGGTAGCCCTGGTCGACAGCAATTGCGACCCGGACCGGATCGACTGGGTGGTACCTGGCAACGACGATGCCATCCGCTCGCTGCAGCTCTTTCTGGGCCGCATGGCCGATGCCGTCATCGAGGGTATGGAACTGGCGCGGGAAGGTGGGGCCGATAACACCGGCCGGGATGGGCGTGGCGGTCATGGTCGCTCCAGCGCTGCTCCACAAAGTGGTGGCTTTGCTGAAGAGATGGTAGCTGTCAGTGACTGATGCCCAAGTCAGGCACCTTTGACCCTTTGATTCATAGAACTGTTTTTTGGATGTGAGGAACTCATGGCTGTTACAGCGGAATTGGTGAAGACGCTGCGGGAAAAGACCGGAGCGGGTATGATGGATTGCAAGAAGGCTCTCAACGAGACCAATGGCGATATGGAAAACGCCATCGATTGGCTGCGCAAGAAAGGCTTGTCAGCAGCGGCCAAGAAGGCAGGTCGTGTGGCCAGTGAGGGTAAAGTTCTGACAGGATCGGCCGGCCGTCGCGCCATCCTGGTCGAAATCAACCTCGAAACCGATTTTGCTTCCAAAAGCGATGCTTTTAACCAGTTTGCCGGTACCGTGGTCCAGATGGCTTTAGATCATCAGCCCGCTGACCTGGAAGCGCTGCAAGCCACCCTCTATCCGACCACAGGTCGTCCCCTCCATGAAGAGGTCAAGCACCAGATCGCCACCATCGGCGAGAACATGACGGTGCGCCGTTATGCCTCCATGACGGTGTCTCAGGGTGTGGTAGCCAGCTATATTCACATGGGTGGAAAAATTGGTGTGCTGGTAGCGCTGGAGTCGGCCGTTGCCGATCAAGCCCTGCTACAGGAGCTGGGCAAGAAACTGGCCATGCACGTGGCCGCTTCAGCACCGCTTTATCTCAATCGTGAGTCTGTCCCAGCAGAGGCCATTGAGAGGGAAAAGGCAATCCTGGTTGATCAGGCCCGGACGTCGGGCAAGCCGGAAGCTATTATCGAGAAAATGGTGCAGGGCCGCCTGAACAAGTTCTACGGTGACGTTTGCTTCGTTGAGCAGATGTTCATCATGGATCAGGATAACAGCGTGGCATCGATTGTCGCTGCAGCAGCGAAAACGTCCGGTGGTGCCATCACCGTGACCGGTTTTGTCCGGTTTGTACTGGGGGATGGGATCGAGAAAGAGGAAAAAAACTTTGCCGACGAGGTCGCTGCTCAACTTGGGAGTTGATGCAGCGCAGCAAGACCATGCAGCACTCCACACCACCTCAACGCCTTCTGGTTAAACTTTCTGGCGAAGCCCTGATGGGGTCGCAGGGCTATGGTATTGATGCGGCTTTTATCGGTGAGCTGGCAGCTGAACTGGTAGCGGTGCAGCGTACCGGGTGTCAGATGGCCCTGGTGGTGGGAGGTGGTAATATCTTTCGTGGCCTGTCGGGTCTCGCCAGTGGTATGAATCGTTCCAGTGCCGACCAGATGGGCATGCTGGCCACGGTGATGAATGCACTGGCGCTGCAACAGGCCATTGAACAGCAAGGTGGTATAGCTGTCGTCCAGTCTGCCCTTGCCATGCCGCAGGTGGTGCCATCCTTCGCACGTCGTGAGGCCATGGCTGAGTTGGCTGTCGGACACATGGTCATTTTTGCAGCTGGAACCGGTAATCCTTTTTTCACCACCGACACGGCGGCGGCCTTGCGTGCTGCCGAGATCGGTGCCGATCTGCTGCTCAAGGCCACCAAGGTCGATGGCGTTTACGATGCTGATCCACGCCGTCATGCCGATGCACGGCGGTTTGACCATCTCACCTATGATCAGGTACTGGCACAGCGGCTGGAAGTGATGGATCTGACAGCCATCACCCTGTGTCGTGAAAACCGCATTCCGTTGCGCATCTTTTCCATGATTGAGCGAGGAGCCCTGCTGGCCGTTGCCAGGGGAGAACCTCGTGGTACCATCATTCAGGATGACTACTATGGATAATACACCCGTCACCGAGTTAAAAACCCGCATGAAAAAGGCTATAGCGGCCTTGAAAGAGGATCTGGCTGGTGTGCGCGCCAGCCGTGCCTCAACATCGCTGCTGGAGCCTATTGTGGTTGATCTGTATGGTTCAAAAATGCCGATCAAGCAGGTTGCCTCCCTCAGTGTCCCTGATGCCCGTGCCATCGTGGTGCAACCGTGGGACAAAGGGTCGGCCTCTGCCATTGAGAAGGCTATCCGTGAGTCAGACCTTGGTCTGAATCCGATCCGTGATGGTCATACGCTGCGCATTCCGTTACCGGAATTGACCGAAGAACGTCGCAAGGATCTGGTCAAACTGACTCACAAATACAGCGAGCAGACCAAGGTAGTGTTGCGCAACTTGCGACGCGATGCCAATGATCAGCTGAAAAAAATGGAGAAAAACAAGGAAATCTCGCAAGACGAACTGCGCCAGCAGGAGAAGGTCATTCAGGAAGCAACCGATCAGCACGTCCGTGAGGTCGATCAGATCACGGCTCAAAAGGAAGCGGATATCATGGCGATCTGATGGCCGATTCCTCTGTCCAGCGGCCACAACATGTCGCCATCATTATGGATGGCAATCGGCGCTGGGCGCGAGAGCGTTTATTGCCTGGTCTGGAGGGGCATCGCCAGGGTGTTAAAGCGGTGCGGCGGACCATTGAGGCCTGTATTGAACTGGCCATTCCAACGCTGACTCTCTATACCTTTTCATCAGAAAACTGGCGCAGACCTGCCGAGGAAGTGGCCGCGTTGATGGGCCTGCTGACCAATCACCTGCGTTGCGAGATGGAAGAACTGGTGCGGCAAGGCGTTCGTTTCAGAGCGCTGGGACGCATCCAGGATCTTGATCCCACCATCCGCCACCTCGTCAGTGTGCTGGAGCAGCATACCTGCCACAACCAGCGGCTTCACTTCAATATCGCCCTGAATTATGGCGGGCGACAGGAGCTGGTTGACGCCATGCAGCATTTGGCACGTGACGTAGGCCATGGCCAACTGGCGTGGCAACAGATCGACGAGCAGGCCATTCAGAGCCGTCTGACGACTGTTGGTCAGTCTGACCCTGATTTACTGATTCGCACAGGTGGCGAACAGCGTGTCAGTAATTTTCTGCTATGGCAAATCGCCTATACCGAATTGTTGTTCATGCCCGTTTATTGGCCCGATTTTGATCGGCATCACCTACGACAAGCCATTGAGGATTTCAGCCGCCGTGAGAGACGTTTTGGTGCCGCCTGCTGACACGCCCTCAACGGGGAACTAGCCATGTTGTTGTGGCGTACCATCTCCACCCTTGTGCTGGCACCACTGGTCCTTTTGCTGTTGTGGTACGGCAATGCCTTGGTATTCGTGTCAACAATGGCTGCGGTTGCCGCGCGACTGCTTTATGAGTGGTACTTGCTGCGTTCACCCCGGCAGTGGCTGGCTTACCTCATCAGCACCGGTGTTGCCTGGACGCTGCTGGTGACACTTTTTGTCGGACGTACCGATCTGATTGTGACCGAGATCAGCCTGCTGTTGCTGTTGCTGCTGTCATGGCGCTTATGGAGTTATCAGCCCGGTCAGGTCGTTTTGACCGACCCTATTGATCGGTCCATCATTGGCCTGATTTACTGTGTCGTTCCCTTGCTGCAGATGAACACCCTACACGCCCTGCCACAAGGTAAGGAGTGGCTGCTCTACCTGCTGATGGTGGTGTGGGGAACCGACATCGGGGCCTATCTGGTAGGACGTCTGATGGGGCGGCACAAGATGGCTCCGGTCATCAGCCCGGGCAAAAGCTGGGAAGGAGCCTGTGGTGGTCTGGTGGCTGGAGCCCTGGCTGGCTGGTCGATCGTTCCGCTTTTATCCCTGACGCTGGCGACCGAATCTGTTATGATGTTGAGTATTGTTGTTTCTGTTGCGTCGCAGGTAGGCGATCTGATCGAGTCCCTGTTCAAACGTGAGGCCGGTGTGAAGGATAGCCGTGCACTGATTCCGGGCCACGGCGGTCTGCTGGATCGGCTGGATAGTCTGCTGTTCGCGGTGCCCGTGCTGTTTGTGTACCTGATGGTGCTGCGTTGACAGTCAAGCGAATTGCCCTGTTGGGATCAACCGGATCCATTGGCCGCAGCACACTGGCGGTCGTGGCGGCTTATCCGCAGCTGTTTCGCGTGGTAGCCATGGCTGTATCCAGCTACAGCGATCGTCTGTTGACTCAGATCCGGCAGTTCGGACCTGAGGCTGTAGCCGTACGGGATGCGGCGGGCGCCAGTCATCTGATGAACCAACTCGGTGATCGTCCCATACGGGTTCTGACTGGAGATGAGGGTGTGGCCGCCTTGGCTGCGTGGCCTGCAGCCGATCTGGTGGTATCGGCAATTACCGGTTTTGCCGGGCTGTGGCCGACACTGCAAGCTGTCCGGGCTGGCAAGGCCATCGCACTCGCCAACAAGGAGTGCCTGGTCGCTGGTGGTCAGTTGTTCATGGATGAAGTGCGCCATCATGGTGTATCCTTGATACCGGTTGATTCGGAGCACAACGCCATTTTTCAGGTACTGGACCGACAGCAGGCCGTTCAGCAGCTTATCCTGACGGCGTCGGGTGGTCCGTTTCTGGGGTGGAACAAGGACCAGCTGTCACGGGTCACTGTCGAACAGGCGTTACGGCATCCGACGTGGTCCATGGGTGCCAAGATTACGATCGATTCGGCCTCCTTGATGAACAAGGGTTTGGAGGTGATCGAAGCACACTGGCTGTTCGGTGTTGCAGCAGAAAAGATTGCCGTGGTCGTTCACCCGGAGAGCGTGGTGCATTCCATGGTAGAATATCAGGATGGTTCCATTCTGGCACAGCTGGGCGTACCCGATATGCGTACCCCGATTGCGGTAGCGCTGGCGTGGCCGGAACGCGTGACACAACCCCTTTGTCGGCTTGATCTGATACAGATGTCCCGGTTGACATTTATGGCGCCGGATCGAGCCACATTTCCCTGTCTCGACTTGGCTTACCAGGCGTTACAGACAGGTGGTGTGGCAGCCACTGTGTTAAATGCTGCCAATGAAGTGGCTGTATCGGCCTTTCTGGCCGGTAAGATCACTCTTGCGACCATTGCTGATATCATCTCAGCCACACTGGAGAGCGTTCCAAATGCAGCTTCAGACTCCTTTGAAGCCGTTTTTCAGGCCGATAGGCTGGCAAGAGATGCAGCACAATGTTGCGTCAATCACTGGAGCAAGTGAACCATGAATACTGTTTTCTGGGCCATCGTCGTTTTGGGTGTCCTGATCTTCGTGCATGAGCTGGGCCATTTTCTGTTAGCCCGCTGGGCAGGGGTACAGGTGTTGACCTTCTCTCTTGGCTTTGGCCCGAAGTTATTCTCCTGGCGTGGTCGTGGACAACAGGGTACGGAATATCGCGTTTCGATGATACCTCTTGGTGGATATGTCAAGATGCTGGGAGAGGTGGATGACCCGGACACGCCCATTGGTCCGGAACAGCGTCCCTTTGCCTTCAACTACAAATCAGTGGGACAGCGTTTTGCGATCGTTGCCGCCGGTCCCCTGTTCAACTTTCTGTTTGCCATCGTGGCACTGATCGCCGTTCATTGGTTGGGCGTTGCCGAGCTGCTACCAGTGATTGGATCGGTTCATCCGGGTTTACCGGCAGCAACAGCCGGTATTCAAAGCGGAGATCGGGTCGTTGCGATCGCCAATCAGCCGGTCGATCGCTGGGACAAACTCAAGCAGCGTATCAGCCATGCTACGGCGGGAGAACCTATCCAGATCACCGTTGAACGTACCGACGGGGAACAATCGAACCGGTTGACCCGTCTTGAGTTTAATCTGATCCCCCAGACGCAAACGACACGCAATCTGTTCGGTGAGCCGGTCGTCACGACAGTCATCGGCATCACGCCATCCGGAGCCACGGAGCTGGTGCGCTACGGATGGTGGGACTCATTGGTACAGGGCATGGCTAAAACGGCCTGGATGGTCGATATGACCGTTACTGGAGTCTGGAAAATGATCACCCGGGTCATTCCTGCCGACCAGATTGGTGGTCCGCTGCTGATTGCCGAGCTTTCTGGCAAAAGTGCGTCACAGGGCGTCGGTCCTCTGCTGTTTTTCATGGCGTTGATCTCGGTTAATCTGGGTATTCTCAATTTGCTGCCTGTGCCGATTCTGGATGGTGGCCATCTTTTCTTCTTTACCGTCGAAAAGATCAAGGGAACTCCTGTCAGTGGCAGAGTACAAGACTTGGCCAACCGGTTTGGTATGGCCATGTTAGCCGGTTTGATGCTGCTGGCAATTTATAATGACATTATGCGATTGGTAACGGGAAGCGCAGAATGATGCGGAGTCTATGGAACATTGTGGTGGTCTTGGCCGTATGGGTGCTGCTGTCTGCGACGGCTGTTACAGCTGCTGATCAGGAGCCGGTCAAGACCATACGGATTGAAGGTCATCAGCGTATCGAGCAGGAAACCATCCGCAGTTACCTGCCCGTAGCTATTGGCGATCGCGTCGACACCGACCGGATACGCAAGATCATCAAGGATCTCCATGCAACGGGATTCTTCCAGAATGTTTCGGTTGAACAGGATGGGGCAACGCTGGTGGTGCGCGTTGAAGAAAACCCTATGGTCGACGAGGTCAGTTTTGAGGGACACCAGGCTTTTGGCAAGGAAGAGCTGGACAAGATGGTCCAGGTTAAATCGAGATCCATCTATAACCGCGCTAAAATGGAAAAGGATCTGGCAACCCTGCGCCAGGCTTATCGCATCAAAGGGTTGTTCCTGGCTGAAATCGAAGCGTTGGTCAAGCAACAGAGTCAGAACAGCGTCAGCCTGGTTTATCGCATCAGCGAAGGAGAGAAATCAAAAATTCGCCTGGTGCGCATCTTGGGTAACAAGAACCTCTCTCACAAAGAGTTGCTCAAGAAGCTGATGATGCAACCCTCTGACTGGCTTTCCTGGCTGACGGAGAATGATACCTACGACCGGGAAAAATTGTTGTTTGACCAAGCCCAGCTGCGTAACAGCTACCTGGATCAGGGTTATGTGCGGGTCAGTGTGGAGTCATCCGTTGCTGAAATGACACCGGATCGCCGTGCCTTCGTGATTACCCATGCCTTGCACGAGGGTGAGCGTTATCGTATCGGCAAACTGAATATTACCGGTGATTTCGACGAGTTGCCTGTGGAGCAGCTGTGGGAAAAAATGGAAATTCACGAAGGAGAATGGTACTCGCGTGAAACGCTGCGGCAGTCGATTGAAAATCTCACCGACGTGGTCGGGCATCTCGGTTATGCCATGCTTGACATACAGCCGAATATGCAGATTGACGATGAACAACATCTGGTCAACATTGATCTGCAAATTAGCAAGGGCCGCCGGGTCTACGTCAATCGTATCGAGATATCTGGCAACAACCGCACCCAGGATCAGGTCATTCGTCGCGAGATGCGTCTGGTAGAGGGAGACCGTTTTTCATCGGCACAGGTGCGTCGTTCAAAAGACCGGTTGCAAAGCCTCAATTTCTTTGAAAAGGTCGACGTGACAACGGTACCGTCCGATCAACCCGACCGTGTCGACATGAAAGTCAATGTCAGTGAGAAATCAACCGGTGCTTTCACCGTCGGTGCTGGTTTTTCGTCGGTTGACAAGTTGGTTGGGACAGCCAGCATCAGCCAGAACAACTTCCTCGGTCGAGGACAGAGGATGATGTTCTCGTTCACGTTATCGTCGAAAAATACCGAATTTGATCTCTCCTTTACGGAACCCTATTTCATGGACAAGGAAATTGCGGCTGGTTTTGATATCTTCAACCGCAGTACCGACCGGTTGTCAACACTCTCCTTCAAACAGCAAAGTTACGGTGGCGCTGTCCGGCTTGGTTTCCCCATCTCGGACCGGCTGTCGGATCGTCTCAGCTATTCTATTGCCAACATTGAAATTACCGAGGTCAGCGATAACGCCAGCGATATCCTCAATGCCCAGAAAGGGCTCAGTCCCTATCTGCAATCGATGATTAGCAATACCATCAACTGGAGCAACATCGACAGCAACCTGATGCCGACCAAGGGACGCTCCCATCGACTGACCACCGATCTTTCCGGCCTGGGTGGGGATGTGCGCTTTGGTCGTCTGGTAACCGAGCATAAATTCTACCATAGTCTGGTTGGCAAGGATGACTTGGTATTGCATGTCGGTGCCAAGGTGGGTGCCATCGCAGGTTGGAGCAGGAGTGTGCCCATCTATAACAACAAAAACCAGTTCATTGGTGAAAGCGGTACAGTGCCCATGTTTGAGCGTTTTTATCTCGGCGGGCCGCGCAGTATTCGTGGATTCAAACAGGGTGGTATTGGGCCCAGGACAGCCAAGGATGATCCGTTGGGAGGGACGCTGTTCGGCGAGCTGCACACCGAGTTGTTGTTCCCCTTCCCAGGGCTTGGAGACAAAGGGGTCAGGGGCATCACCTTCCTGGATGTCGGCATGCTGGATGATCTCGATCAGCGCTTTGATGTCCGCAACGGCTCCAACTCGCCAAGGGTATCGACTGGTGTCGGCGCGCTGTGGAATTCACCGTTTGGTCCATTGCGTTTTGAGTTTGGTTTCCCGTTGGTCAAGGAAGATTACGACAAAACCAGGATATTTGATTTCAGTGTAGGAACAGCTTTATAGTCCATTCATCTCAAGTTCAGAGGATAGCCTTTCATGTCAAGATTCACAGTTCGTCATTCGTTCTCTGTGTTGGGCATCATCGCCCTGGCTACAGGCAGTCTGTTCAGTGGCGCTGTGCCATCAGCACAGGCGGCAGAAGCCCGTTTTGCCTATGTCGATACGCCCAAGGCCATCGCCAATTCCGAGCCAGCCAAAAGGGCGCGTGAAATTCTGCAACGCATGCTGGAAGAAAAGCAGCGCACCCTGACCTATCGGGAAGATGAATTGAAGCGGATGCGCGACGATCTTGAAAACAAGAAAAGTTTGATGTCGCCCGAAGCACAGACCGATCTGGCAGAAAAGTTCCGTTCCAAATCATTGGAGTTTCAGCGGTTGCTGGAGGATAATCAGCGCGTCCTGGACAAGGAAAATGCCATGTGGACCCAAAAGATCACCCGTGGTCTGCATAAAGCCATTGAGGAAATTGGCAAAGAAAAAGGGTTCGGTATCATCTTTGGCAAGGGACAGGTACTCTACAACAGCTCCTCTGTGGACATCACCGATCAGGTGACCGAGCGTCTTAACAGCCAGCGCGACCTGCTCAGTGGTCGATAGAGGGTCGCCATGCAGGACATTCTGCAGGATATCTTGCGTAGTTTGCCACACCGGTACCCGTTCCTGCTGATTGACCGGGTGACGACTGTTGAGCCTGGCAAGCGCATTGTGGCCATTAAAAACGTCACCTTTAATGAGCCTCATTTCATGGGTCACTTCCCTGAACATCCGGTCATGCCAGGGGTACTGATCCTGGAGGCCATGGCGCAGGCGGGTGCCCTGTTGGCCCGCTATACCGATCCTGAACATGTGATCGGCCGGCTGGTCTATTTCATGGCGATCGATCATGCCCGGTTCCGCAAGCCGGTCTTTCCGGGTGATCAGTTACAGATTGAAATGACACTGATGAAACGTCGTCGCGAGGTGTGGCGTTTTGGTGGACAGGCCATGGTGGACGGTCAGGTTGCTGCCGAAGCCGAGGTCATGGCCATGACCCGTGACCGGGATCAGCAGGATCAACAGAGTCAGACCACCGTCACAACAGGACAACCCTCATGAACAGTCAGGTTGAAATTCACGAAACGGCCGTGGTCGATCCGGCCGTACAGCTGGGACAGAGGGTGCGTATCGGTCCTTATGCCGTGCTGGGTCCTCATGTGGTCCTGCATGACGATGTCGAGGTTGGTGCTCATGCGGTGATTGATGGTCACACGACGATCGGTGAAGGAAGTCGTATTTCCAGCTTTTCCAGCATTGGCCTGCCGCCGCAGGATGTCCATTATACCGGTGCCCCGACCAAAGTCGAAATCGGCCGCCATTGTGCCATTCGTGAATATGTCTCCATTCATCGTGGTACTGAAAATGGCGGCGGGTTAACACGGGTAGGCGACCACTGCATGATTATGGCCTACTCGCATGTCGCCCACGACTGCCGTGTCAGCGATCATGTCATTATGGCCAATGGCGCTACACTGGCTGGTCATGTTGAAATCCAGGAGTATGCCGTTATCGGTGGTCTGACAGCGGTGCACCAGTTTGCCCGTGTTGGACGCAATGCCTTTATCGGTGGAGCCTCCGCCATCTCAATGGATGTGGTACCGTTTGCCTCGGCAGCCGGCAACCGCGCCAAGGTAATTGGAGTCAATGTGGTAGGTCTGCGACGCCATCAGTTTTCTGAAGAACTGATTAAAAACATCCGTCATGCCCACCGACTGATTTTCCGTTCCAACCTGCGTCTGGAACAGGCCATTGAACAGATCGAACGGCAATGCCCCCATAATACCGAGACACAGTGCATCCTCGAATTCTTACAGACCAGTCAGAGGGGCATTTGCCGCTGACACCGCCTCCCGTCAAGGGCAGACTGGGGCTGATTGCCGGCAGCGGTTCCCTGCCCATTCTGTTTGCTCGGCAGATGCGCCTGACCAGTGACGTGGCACTGGTGGCGGTCGCCCATCGTGGTGAAACGGATGCCGGGTTAGCTGAATGGGTCGATGATCTGCTGTGGGTGCATCTGGGTCAGTTCCAGCGCATTATCCGGTTTCTTACGGAACAGCGTGTCGAACAGGTGGTGATGCTGGGAGGCATCAACAAGACGCGTATCTGGCATATACGCCCGGATGCCTTGGCGTTGCGTCTGGTAACACGGCTACGCCATCTGCACGATGATCTGCTGCTGCGAGCCATTGCCCAGGAATTTGAACAGCGTGGCATGCAGGTGCGCGGTATCGGTGAGTTGATTCCGCAACTGTTATCTCCTCCTGGTTGCCTGACACGCTGTCAACCCACCATGGCCCAATGGATTGACATCCGCATTGGCTGGCATGCGGCGCAGCAGCTGGGTCAGCTGGATATCGGTCAGGGTGTTGTCATTCACGACCGAGTGGTCATAGCCGTTGAGGCTATTGAAGGAACAGACGCCATGATTCGCCGTGCCGGAACCCTGCTGGCCAACCCGAGCCGTGCTGCTACGGAGATGCGTGGAGCGTGTGTCAAGGTCGCCAAACCTATTCAGGATGAACGTCTTGATTTGCCGACGGTCGGGCCTGGTACCATTGAGGCCCTGCACCAGGCTGGTATCGGTGCGCTGGCAGTTGAGGCAGGGCGCACCCTGATCCTCGATCTGGCGCAAACCATCCAGATGGCTGATCGCTATGGCATGGTGCTGTTTGGCTGTACCGGAAAAGAAGGAGAGTTATTGTCGTCATGATCGCCTATCCCTCCCTTGATCCGATCATCATCCAGATTGGTCCACTGGCGGTACGCTGGTATGGACTGATGTACCTGCTGTCGTTCCTGCTGGGCTGGGTGTTGTTGCGACGTCGAGCCCGTCGCTGGATGCCGGCCCTGTCGGTCGATGATCTGAGCGATCTGCTACTCTGGATCGTACTGGGCGTGATCGTCGGTGGTCGTCTGGGCTATGTGCTGTTTTATAACAGCAGTTATTACTGGTCCCATCCACAGGCGATGTTGCACCTGTGGGAAGGAGGCATGTCGTTTCATGGCGGGCTGATCGGCGTGTTGCTGACCGGATGGTGGTTTGCCCGACGCCATAAAATTCATTTTCTGGCCCTGGCCGATCTGGTCATTCCGATTGTGCCCTTGGGACTTTTTTTTGGCCGTATCGGTAATTTCATCAATGGGGAACTGTGGGGACGCGCCACCGATCTGCCTTGGGGCATGATCTTTCCGGGAGCTGGCGATCAACCGCGCCACCCAAGCCAATTGTACGAAGCGGTCCTGGAGGGCGTGGTGCTTTTTGTGCTGCTCTGGTGGAGTGGCCGGCGCCCCCGACCAAGAGGATGGTTGTTGGGGCTGTTTCTGATGGGATACGCCCTGAGTCGTTTCCTGGTCGAGTTTGTCCGCGAACCGGATTCCCATCTCGGCTATCTGGCTTGGGGCTGGACCATGGGACAATGGTTGACGCTACCCATGGTTGTGGCTGCCATCTTTCTGTTGCGTCCTGAACGTCGGTCATTGCCATCGTAAAAGGAAAAACGAGCTATGGAAATTATTGATCTTCTTGATAAGATCTCCTTTTTCTCCACGTTTGCTGCCCGTGATAAAAAGCGCATCGCAGAAATGCCGCAGACTTTCGTCCGTTACGACAAGGATGAGTTGATCATTCAGCAGGGCTCTATGGGAACCGCCTTTTTTGTGCTGATTCGCGGGCAGGTGCATATTATCAAGGAAGAACAACCTAACACCATCCTGGCGACGTTAAAGACAGGAGCAGTCGTGGGCGAAATGGCCTTCCTGACCAAAGGCATCCGGGTCACCAGCGTCATGGCCGCCGAAAATGGTGTGGTTGTCATGAAGCTGACGGATCAGATTCTGGAAAAGCTCGGTTCAGAAATCCGTGAAAAGATCAAGGACCAACTAATCCTGCTACTGGTTGAACGGGTCGATAACATGAATAAAGCCCTGCTGCGCCACAACACCAACGAGAAAATGGGTTAGGTAGGCAGCCACGACCATGGTCATGATGTCCTGGCCCTTCTGGTTTCTGCTGCTGGCCCTGTGCAGCACGGTTTTTATAGGTCTACCTCTGCTGCGCCCTGCCCTGCGCAACAGTCCTGACACCGGCCAGCAAGACAGCAGCGTAACAGAAATGGAGCATCGTCGCGACCAATTGCTGCGCCAGTTGCAAGAGCTGGAACAGGATCTGCTGGACGGCTTGATGACAAAGGCAGAAGCGGATGTCATTCGTGTTTCCCTGGAATGCGATATTGCTCCACTGCTGGGCCAATTAGACCAGTTGCGCCAGTCCAACCAAGCCTCTGGGACCGTACAACCACAATCATCAATACCATCACTGGCACAGCAGCCCAAGCGCTGGCTAGCCGTAGGCTTGATGGTACTGGTTGCAATGGCCTCGCTACTGCTTTATTTGCCGTTACGCTCCAGCGAACCGGATCCTTTGTCACGTATCCACACCATGGTGGACCGGCTACAGCAACGACTCAACCAGCAACCGGACGATGCCGACGGATGGTTGCGTCTGGCTCGCAGTTATCAGGTGCTTGAACAACCTGAACACGCTGCCAGGGCCTACCAGCAGCTGTCGAAACTACCCTCAGCCGATGGATCGCATCGGGTTGCAGCTGCCGTTGGTCTATCGGAGCTTGATCTACAAAGTGACGACACGACACGATGGCGCCTTGCCGTACAACGGCTGGAAACCCTATTACCCCAACATGCCGATCAACCAGAACTGCTCTGGGTATTGGGTGCCGCCGCCGCACGCACGCAGCAGTGGCATCGGGCCAGGGAACTGTGGCAATCGTTACGTCAACAACTGCCCCCTGACAGCCCGTCGCGTGCGGTGGTTGATCAGGCCCTGTCTGACTTGCCAGCTGCCATACCCTGATGACCTCATCTGTCGATATCGATGACGTTGGCTATCGTGATTTTTCCGGCCAGCAGACACCACCCCAAAGTGCATTCGCCTTTCTCTGGTTATTCATGCGTCACCGCTATCCGCTGCGTTCGGTGGCGCTTGCTGTCGCGGCAGCTGCTTCCATCGCTTTTATGGGATTTGAACCACCCATTCTGCGCAATCTGATTGAAGCCCTCGGACAGGTTGCCCATAGTACGGATGCCCTATCTGACGCTTGGCTCTGGTTCGCTGCCATGGCCGGTTGCTGGCTGGCCTCTGCGGCCTGCAACCGGCTATACGAATGGGTTGATCTCCACACCACCACCCGCTGGCGCTTTTCGATTCAGTCCTACCTGTTCTCCTGGTTGCTGGAGCATTCGCCGCACTACTTCCAGGAACATATGGCCGGTAAACTGGGTCAGAAAGTCAAACAGGCCGGTCAGAGCTGTGCGCCGCTGGCCTCGATTGTCCTGCACGACGGCGTCCGCATCGTCACCATTCTGAGCCAGGGGGTCTGGTTGCTCTGGGCGCGCTGGCCGGTCATGGCCCTCCTGCTGGTGGCCTGGACCGTTGGTTTTCTAGCTGCCTCAGCCTGGTTTGCGCGCCGATGTCAGCATCTGTCCCAGCAGTTTGCCGAACAGAGCTCGACCTCCTCCGGGCGTATTGTCGATGCCCTCGCCAACATCGAGCTGATTCGCGCTTTTGGCCACAACCGTTACGAGCAGCATTTTCTGGCCACTTTTCTGGCCCGCGAACGCGACGCATCGATGCAGCTGCGCCGTTTTCTGATGCTGATGCGCGGGTCCCTGTACGCTGCCGCGCTGGCCTTCCAGATCCTATTGCTGGCACTGACCCTGGTGGCTGTTGAGCAGGGACGGATGAGCAGCGGCGATTTCGTGCTGGTCTTCTCGTTATCGGTCCTGATCACCGGCAACGTCTGGAATCTGTCGATCCGTATGCTGGAACTGTTCGAGCATCTCGGCGTGCTGGGCGATGCCGTCACCCTGATCGGACAGCCTCATGCCATCACCAACCATCCCGATGCCCAACCGCTGGTTACCCAAGGGGGACAGATCGAGGTGCACCATCTGACTTTTCACCATGCCGATGGCACCACCGTGTTTGACGATTTGAATCTAACCATCCAGTGCGGTGAGAAAATCGGCCTGGTAGGCCCATCGGGGGCGGGTAAAAGCACCCTGATCAAGCTGATACGGCGCCAGTTCGAACCACAGGCGGGATCGATCCACATTGATCACCAGGATATCACCAGGGTCACTCTGGCATCACTCCATCATGCCATTGCCGAAGTGCCTCAGCTGCCAGGACTGTTTCACCGCCCGGTGCGGGACAACATCCTTTATGCCCGTCTTGACGCCCGGGAAGAGGAGATGATCACGGCAGCCGACCAATCCCACTGTCATGGGTTCATCATGCGACGGGCAGCGGCCTACGATACCATCGTCGGTGAGCAGGGGGTGCGTCTGTCCGGCGGTGAGAAGCAGCGCATCGCCATTGCACGCGCCTTTCTCAAAAATGCACCCATCCTGATTCTTGATGAAGCCACCTCATCGCTGGATTCCGAAACAGAGTATCTGATTCAGGAGGCCCTGTGGCGCCTGATGACGGGACGTACCGTTATCGCCATCGCCCACCGGCTTTCGACCATCACCGGAATGGATCGCATCCTCTACATGGACAAGGGGCGCATCATCGAACAGGGCAATCATGAGCAACTCATGGCCCTGCAGGGTCACTACGCACGACTGTGGCAACGTCAGGTCGGGGGATTTCTGCCATCCTGAACTTGCATAAGCTTGACCGCTACAGCCTGATGCAACGCAGCTACGACCCGTTCAATCACCTCATCCCAGTCACCAGCCCGCTTCTGGCGGAACAGACGCATGGATGGATACCAGTGGCTCGTTTCATCGTCGTGCATCCAACGGGCATCGTTGCGGTCAGCCTGTAACATCCAGACCGGATGACCAATGGCACCCGCCAAATGGGGGTAGGCGCTGTCCACCGTGATCAGCAGATCCAGCTGGGAAAAAATGGCAGCGGTATTGAGAAAGTCGCCCAGATCGGCGCTGAGATCATGCAGTTTGCCCGGTGGAAAGCGACGCAGCATGGCTGCAGAAGCACCGGTTTGCACATTGAAAAAACGCGTATGGGGCACCTCGAACAGCGGCCACAGCTTTTCGATGTGCAGGATCGAACGCGGCTTCCAGAGTGTTTGGGCCCCGCCAGACATCCAACAGAGTCCCACGGTCAAACAGGGTTGCTGCTCATAGCCTAAGTAGGGTTGCAGGTGGTGCTGCCATTGCTGCCACAAATGATCCGGTACGGTCAGGTAGGGCGGATCGGGGGCCGGTAGCGGGAACGGGATATCCAGCGCATGGGTCAAAGCTAGCAAGGGGATATAGGCATCGAAACAGGATGATGCTGGATAACGGGTGACCACCTCAATGGCAGGGATCGTCTTGAAAAGTGTTACCAACGATAACGGAGCGAAGACCGTCACTCTGGCGCCATACGTGGTAACCAGCCGGCTGATATAACGACACCACAGAATATCATCACCGAAACCAGCCCCACCAGCAATCACCAGCAAGCGCTTGCCGGCTAGATCGTCAACACCATTCCAGGGCTCATGATCGACGATCCAGTCATCGTTCAACATGATTCGCCGGTATTTCTGCTGGTACCAGGTCCAGACCCACTCTTTCCAGCCTTCCCGCACCCGGCCTTGTGCCAGCCAGACCGATCCCTGTGAAATGTGGTACCACAAATCAGCACTGTTACAGTCGGGATCCAAGGCCAGCACGGCAGCAAAAGCCTCCATGGCCTCGCCCATACGGTTCTGCAACTGGAGAAAATTACCGAAACTGTTATGAGCCTGGACATAATCAGGCTGCATGGCAATGGCGGCCCTGAAACCCTGTTCCGCTTCCATCACCCGCCCCAACTGATAACAAGAGATCGCCAGGTTATGGTAACTGTTGCTGTCTGGCTGTTTGTCAAGCGCCTGCTGATAGCACCTGACGGCCTGATGATGATAACCAAGCTGCGTCACCAGCATACCGAGATTGTTGTAAGGGCCCGCATGATCGGGCTGCATGGCAGCCAACTGGATAAAACAGGCGATGGCCTGCAGCGTTTCTCCCTGATGATAACAGGCAACACCCCGACGCTGCAGCTCGGCAAAACTGCTGTCCGAACCATCGATCACCCCTTGGCTATGGTGCTGAGCCGATGTCAGATCGCGCTCAGCCAGCGCCATGATCGCCAGTTGGACAGAAGCCTCGGCATGATGCGGGTGGAGTGTCAGGATGCGCTGGTAACAGTGTTGTGCCTCAGCCAGATGATCCTGCCTGTGATAGCCGTGTCCCTGGGTCAATAGGGCCCGAATCAGCTGGTCACGCATGACGGAAGAGTCTGGTTGCAGGATTAGGCCATACTCGCAATGGACGATGGCCCTGGCGACCCGATCGGTCTGGACCAGGGCCTCTGCCAAATAGTGATGAGCCATGACGTGGTGGAATTGCAGGGCAATGGCCTGCTCAAAACAGGGCACCGAGGCTCCATAACGGCGTTGCGCCATCAACCTCAGGCCAAGACTGTTCCAAGCCTCGACAGCATCACCCCCCTGCTCCACCAGCTCAATCACTCGACGTTCACTGTAATGGCACGCGGTTTCATCTCCTCGCGTTTGGGCAGAACAATTTCCAATACACCGTTGCGGTAACTGGCCTGGATCTGATCCGGGCTGGTGGTATTGGGCAGCTGGAAAGTCCGGCTGAACTGGCCATAGGCCCGCTCAATGCGATGATAGTGGTCACGTTTGGCCTCATCTTTAAACTGGCGCTCTCCGGAAATAGTCAAACGGCCGTTCTCGACGTTGACCTGGATATCCTTCTGCTCCATACCGGGAATATCAGCATGGATGGTGATGCGGTCGTTATCTTCCCGAATGTCGACACGCAGCGGCCACTGCGACATCATGCCATCTTCGACCATACCGCGATCAAAAAGGCGGTTGATTTCGCGATGTAAGGTGTTTATAGTGTGGAAAGGATCGTAACTAACCATTGCCATTTTTGTTCTCCTTCAAATTGATGACCCATCAATTCATCACCATGGCAAACGATCACGACAGGATCTGGTGCAGTCTTTGACGGAAGGCTGCATCGGAACCCCATCCTGCCATCGTCTGCTTGGTGTCTTATGTAAGAGCCGGCCTGTCATTGTGCAAGGGGTCTGACAACAAAAATGGATTTTCATGACAGTCAGGAGACACATATCCATGAGAATGTTCGCTATTGCCCTGTTTGGCCTTGTTGCACTATCCCAAGGCACCGCTGCATCGGCCGCAGGAGACTATACCATTCCGGCTGGCGAGGCCCAGTACATCAATTGCAAAAATTACTCCATGAATAAGTGGGATGGCGGCGGGGATCCCAGTCCCATCACCGGCCAAACCAAGGCAGAAGCCTTCTGCATCTGCCTTTGGAACGAAACCCCGGACAATTTCAGGGGCGGTTTAGCCAAATTCTCTGAAACCGAGGCTGGCGCTGGACTGAGTGCCCGGTGCAGCAAATACGCTAATTGGGAATAGATCGCGTCGCGTTGGTGCTACGGTAGATCAAAAGCGATCTTGATCACATCGGGATAACGCTTGACGAAATGGACGGTAAAGCCGGACCGGATGTAGTCCGGCACCTCCTCGTAGTCCTTGCTGTTGGCATCCGGTAGAATCAGCTCGCGGATGCCAACACGACGGGCGGCGATCATCTTCTCGCGAATACCTCCCACGGGCAATACCTGTCCAGTCAGGGTGATTTCACCGGTCATGGCCAGTCTACGCGCCACAATCATGTTGCTGGCTAGTGAAAACAGCGCCGTGGCCATGGTAATGCCAGCCGATGGCCCATCTTTTGGAGTGGCCCCTTCCGGCACATGCAGGTGGATCGATCCGTTCAGGATGGTGCTATCGAGTTTGAACAGGGCGGCGTTGGCCAATAGGTAACTGTAGGCAATACGGGCCGACTCTTTCATGACATCACCGAGATGGCCAGTCAGCGTCAGGCTGTTTTTATCGTTGCCCATCTTGACCGCCTCGACATCCAGGGTAGCGCCGCCCATGGCGGTCCAGGCCAAACCTGTGACGATACCAACACCTTTCATAGGCTTCTCATCACGGAAATCGGGCTTGCCCAGATACTTCTCGACCTGGTCACGCCCAACATAAATCGGCAGCTTGCCCCCTTCCAGAATTTTGACGGCCACCTTGCGAGAAACAGCGCCGATTTTCTGTTCCAGCCGCCGTACACCCGCCTCGCGGGCATAACCCTCGATGATAACCCGCAACGCCTCCTTGCTGAAACGCAGACCACCCTTTTTGATGCCATTTTTATCGAGCTGCTTGGGAACCAGATGATTCTGGGCAATCTGCAGCTTTTCCTCGGTGATGTAACCGGACAGACGAATAACCTCCATGCGATCCAGCAGCGGCCGCGGGATGGTATCCATCTGGTTGGCGGTGCAGATGAACAACACCTTGGAAAGATTAAAGCGTACATCCAGATAGTGATCGAGAAATTCGACGTTCTGTTCCGGGTCAAGAACCTCCAGCAGGGCCGAAGCTGGATCGCCATGATAGCTGTTGCCGATTTTGTCGACCTCATCAAGCATGATGATTGGATTGGACACCTTGGTATAGCGGATGGCCTGAACGAATTTACCAGGCATGGCGCCAACATAAGTACGGCGGTGACCTTTGATCTCGGCCTCGTCGCGCATCCCTCCGACCGAAAAGCGGTAGAACTCACGGCCAATGGCGCGCGCCACCGAACGCCCGATCGAGGTCTTGCCCACCCCGGGAGGACCAACCAGTAAAATAATCGATCCACCAATTTCGCCCTTGAGCTTGCCGACCGCCAGAAACTCCAGGATACGCTCCTTGACGTCATCCAATCCATCGTGATCGTCGTTGAGAACCTTGCGAGCCGGTTCAATCTCCAGCTTGTCGGTTGAATAAACACCCCAGGGCAGCATGGTTAACCAGTCAACATAGTTACGAGTCACACCATATTCGGATGAATTGGGCTCGAGGATAGCCAGTTTATCAAGCTCTTCCTGGATGCGTTTCTGGGCTTCCTCAGTCAAAGTCAGTTTTTCCATGCGTTCACGGAAACGGTCCAGATCAGCGGTGCGGTCATCCTTAGTGATACCCAGCTCTTTCTGGATTTCTTTCAGCTGCTCACGCAGGAAGAAATGGCGCTGGTGTTCAGAGATGCCCTCCTCCACCTGCTTGGCAATCTTGTCCTGCAGCTTGACCATCTCCAGTTCTTTCTTGAGCAGTACCAAAACCTTCTCCATCCGTTCACGAATGGAAAAAGTCTCCAGGATATCCTGCAACTCGCCGCGGGTAGCATCGGTGATCGAAGCAACAAAATCGGCCAGACGGTCGGGTTCGCTAAAGTTATGGCGCGACAGGAACAGCTTGAGCTGCTCCTGATACATGGAGTCATATTTCAGAATTTCCTTCAGGGCATTGATGACCGCCATGGTATAGGGCCGTAACCCATCGGCCGTATCAGCCGGGTGGCTGGTGGCATGGTGCGCCACGCGCACGATGATGGGAGGACCGGCCTGCAACACCTCGGCAATCTCAAAACGGGAAATGCCTTCAGCCAGCAACTTGATCTGGCGTGCGTCCTCGCTAATAGCCGCCTCAAGAATGCGGGTGACCGTGCCAATACGATAGAGCTTGTCCGGATTGAAAACTTCACGACCATCCTCGGCCTGGCTGAGGACAATACCAAACATCTTGCCGGATGACTCGAGCGCCTGACGGATGGTCTCGTAATAAGGCGATCCCTCCACCTGGATCGGTGTCAACATACCCGGAAAGAAGGGCCGCCCACCGAGCGGATAAATCACCATATCCAGCGGCAAAACATCCTCAATACGGATCGGCGGCAGGGAATCTCCGCCATCGGCAGATTCATCACGCTCCTCAATGATGGCATCGACTTCCTGTACCGGTTTTTTGGGATGTTGATTGCTGTCACCCATGAATGATCACTCCTGGCGCCATTTGTTGTTGTTATGGAGAAAAGTCGTCGCCCGCTCCGAATTGGGAAAGGGCCCAAAACCAATCTGGAACGTACGACCATCCTGTGACGGGACCACCAGTGCCGGCAACCCCTTGCGCTGCCATTGGCTCACCTTGTCGGTCGCCATCCTGATGTCATGGTAGCTGTTGACGGGCACAAAATAGCTGTTGTCTTTCATACGCACCGGGTGCGGCTGATTCGGAGCAGGTTTAGCGGTCGATGCCGGTGCGGTCGATGCCGGTGCAACCGCTGCGGCTGGGACCGGTTTACCCTTGTTTTTATCGTTGGGTTTTTCCTCAGGCACCACCACATGCTTACGTTTCAACTGGTCGTAAAAGGTCAGTTCTACTTCTGGCATATCCGGATCCGTCTTGGGCTCAACAGGTTTGGCTTTGGCTTTTTTCCTGTTCGATCGTTTCTTGCCATCCACTTTCTCTGACTTCTCACCAGCCGCAGCAGCAGCGTTCTTGTCCTGTTTATCCGCCGCAGCAGTAGCCGCGTTAAACCCTTCCACCGGTGCCCAAGGTACCATCTGAAACTTGGCACTGTTGTTAGGTTCGGTGGCGGGTGCAGCCGTTGCCACTGGCTGGGCTGGCTTGCTCTCCCCATCCGCCTTGCCGGGCTTTTTCTCGACATGCAGCTGCGGATAGGTCATGGAGGACGCTGGTGCAGTAGCGGCCGGAGGTGCCACCATGGCTGCGGTCATAGGGGACGTGGTCACAGGGGGGGTGGCCATAGGCGGCGCTGGCGTCGTCGTGACAACAGGCTCGGGAGCATCTGGTGGACTGGTGGTCAACGCCGCCGGTTTCGACAGATTCTTGCGACTGCCCTTGCCGTCCGTGGTAGCAGTAGTTGGCAGGGCTGTCGGTACGGCACTCCTGGGTGCTATCGGTGGGGCCGCCGCAACCAGCTGCTCGGCCGGATTAGGCTTAACGGTTGTCTGTTGAGCGGTACGGCTGGAATCACCGGAAAAGCCCCACCACAGCAGTGCGGCCAGTGCCCCGAGCCCCAGCAGCTTGCGACCACGCCGGTTGTTCCTGGGTGGATGACGACGGTATTGGGGAGCGGCAGGATAACGGGGGGTAGTCACATACGCTCCGGAGCCGAAACACCCATCAGCTGCAACGCATGGCACAGCACCTGACGCACGGCCGTTACCAGGGCTAGGCGGGCCCGGGAAAGATCCGGCTGCGCTGCATCCAGCACGCGGTGTTCGTTGTAATAGGTGTGGAAGGCAGCCGCCAGTTCCAGCAGGTAGAAGGACAGCCGGTGGGTTTCACGCGCCAGCGCCGCTCCCTCAACCAGTTCCGGATAGCTGCCCAGCAGTCGCAGCAGGTCGAGTTCTGCTGGCGAGGTCAATAACGCCACCGGAGCCTCAGCGGCACCGATCCCCTGCTCGACCGCCTGACGCAGGATGGAGCAGATGCGGGCATGAGCATACTGGACATAAAAGACCGGATTGTCATTGCTGTTGGATACGGCCAGTTGCAAATCAAAATCGAGCTGCGCCCCGATGGAACGGGTCAAAAACCAGAAGCGAACAGCATCGACACCGGTTTCATCCATCACCTCGCGCAAGGTGACAAAGGTACCGGCCCGTTTCGACATGCGCACCGGCTGACCGGCACGGGTCAGATTGACCATCTGCACCAACAGCACCTGTGGCTGCTCGCGCCGTCCCGTCAGAGCCTCCAGAGCCGACTGAATACGCTTGACGTAACCACCATGGTCAGCCCCCCAGATGTTGATCAGCTGATCGAATCCACGTTCAGCCTTGTGCAGATGATAGGCCATATCGGCGGCAAAGTAGGTGTAGGAACCGTCCGATTTCTTCAGGGGACGGTCAACAACATCACCAAACTGCTGGGCGCGAAACAGCATCTGCGGCTGAGGTTCCCAGTCATCGGTCATCTCCCGCCCCTTGGGTGCCTCCAGCAGACCAGTGTAGATCAATCCTTTCTGCTGCAGGATGGCCAAGGCATGATCGATGGCTCCGGACTGATGCAGCTGGCGCTCGGAAAACCAGTGGTCAAAGTGAATGCCGATTTGTTCCAGGTCAGCACGAATCAGTACCATGACCCAGTCAATGGCCAGATCGATGATCTCCTGGGGTGGATGATCGATCGAAGCCGTCAGCCAGCGATCGCCATCACGCTGGTGCAGCGCTTCGGCCATGTCACGCACATAATCGCCCGGATAACAGGCCTCTGGCCATACCACCTCACGACCCGACAGCTCAAAGTAGCGCAGTAGCAACGACCGCCCCAGCACCAGCATCTGCCCACCAGCATCGTTGATGTAATATTCGCGCTCAACCTGATAACCCACAGCAGTCAACAGTCGACACAGCACATCCCCCACCACCGCACCGCGGCCATGACCGACGTGCATCGGACCGGTTGGATTGGCCGAAACAAACTCGACCTGCACCCGCTCGCCCTGGCCGATAGTGCTGCAGCCATAGCGATCACCCTGTTGCTGAATGGTACCGATCAGACTCTGAAGTGCCTGATGGGACAGGTGAAAGTTGATAAAGCCGGGACCCGCCACTTCACAACGCTCGATCTGCTGCTGGGACGGCAGCGCCTCAATCAACCGCTGCGCCAGATCGCGCGGCGACAGACGGGCCGTCTTGGCCCAGACCATGGCGGCATTGGTGGCAAAATCTCCATGCGTCTTATCGCGCGGGCGTTCGATACGCCAACCGGACGATAGCCCGGACGATGAATCAGGTGGAAGCACGCCCTGTGCTTGCAGATGTTGCAGTGCCGTTGTAATCAGATCAAAAATAATGTGTCGCATTAAGATCCCAATTGAATTCCGATTGCATTCCGATTGGCCTGGATTTTGTCACGACCGTTCGCTGCGTCAGTTTACGCTGACCCGGTCCATATAGCAACCGATCAATCCTATCCGTTTTTTCGTTGATTTTGAGCAGTTGTTGAATATAGACTATTTTTCTAGTCTCGATCAAGTTGTGTAGAAGGCCATCTCATCATGATATTCAAACGCTTCCTGTCGTTTCTGGGCACGCGGATCAACATCCGGTTTACATTCATTCTGACTGGCGTCCTGGTGGCGGTACAGATGGCCCTGACGGCCTACGGATGGATGATGTCCCAGCAACTGGAAGACCAGTATGCTGCCACCATCAATCTGGCTGGTCGCCAACGCATGCTGTCGCAAAAGGCGACGAAGGAGTTTTTCATCCTGATGGATGGCCAAAGCCCAATAGCGGAACCGACACGCCAGCAGCTTGAAACGACCCTCTGGACCTTTGACACCACGCTGGAGGCCTTAATCAGCGGTGGACAGGCTCCGGAACGTCCTGACAGACAGTCGGCCACGGTGCAGACGGTCATGCCCTCTCCTGCGGTACAGACCCAGTTGCTGCACGCCAAGACCATCTGGATGCCCCTGCGTGAAACGCTGCGTCTGGCACTGGCAGAGAAAGCCTGGCAGAGCCTGTCACAAGAGATCCGAAAGCAGGTTGCTGCGGATAGTCTCCGATTGCTGCAAGAGATGGATCGAGCCACGGCGATGATGAGTCAGGCATCAAAGGAGCAGATCCAGGCCGTCCATACCGGATTGTCGCGCAGTGCCGTCGGCAACGCCCTGCTGACCGTTGTCCTGTTGCTATTTCTGGTCTGGCGTTATATCACCCTGATGGAACAGTTGCGCCGTTTTGGCAATCATCTGGTAGCTCTGGAACAGGGCAAGCTGCTCTACCGCAGCCAGGGTAGCACTTTTGTGTCGGAACTGGCTTTCTTTGGCGATCGCGTCAATGTCCTGTCTGATAACCTCATGTACCTGTTACGAACCGTGCGCCTGCAGTCAGAAACTATCCTGGCAGTGGTCGACGAACAGATGCTGCTGAAGGACTCCCTGACGGAGGATTCCCACCTGACACTTGACCTGGCGCAACAGGTAGTCCGAAAGAATGATTATCTCGATGCCGAAACACAGAAGCTGACCGATCAGATCCATGCTGCCAAGAACTCGATCCAGCAAGCCTCAACGGCGGCTCATTCCCTTTCCAGTGATGTGGCTGCCATTGCCGCCGCCGCCGAACAGGCCAGTGTCAACGTTAGCACCATGGCTACGGCTGCCGAACAGATGAGCAACAACCTGGTTCACGTCAACGACAATCTGGCCCACGTCGACCGCTCGGTACAGGTGGTAGCCCGGTCGATCACCTCCCTGACCGACGCCCAGAATGGCATCCTGCACCGTTGCCAGACAGCGGAACAACAGTCGCAGCGGGCCGATACGCAGGCTCATCAAACCACCCATGTCATCCGGGAATTACAGGCGTCGGCCCAGGAGATCAGCGATGTGGTCGCCATGATCAATGATATTGCCGAACAGACCAACATGCTGGCGCTCAATGCCTCGATTGAAGCGGCTGGAGCGGGAGATGCCGGCAAGGGCTTTGCCGTGGTGGCCAACGAAGTCAAGGCACTGGCACAACAGACCGCCGCTGCTACCCTGATGATCGATGACAAGATTGCTGACATGCGCCACAAAACCGGCAAAGTTGCCGAAGCCACCGAGCAAATTGCCCAGGTAGTGGAGCAGATGGCCACAGTTAATCGCGACATCACCCAGGCTGTCAACCGGCAATCCTCCTCGGTAGATGCCATTGCCCAGTCCATGAAGCAGGTGGCTCATGCCTCACAGGAGGTGATCCACAACGCCTCGGAGCTTTCATCAGCCGCCCATGAGGTGGCCCGAGCGGCAGAGGAGGCGGCCATGGGCACGGGAGAAATTGCCCGCTCCTCCAGCAATGTCTCCTCGGGGGCCCAGCATGTCGCCGCAAAGAGCGAAGAGGCTAAAACCCACTCAGGACAGGTGCAACTCAGCGCCAAAGAGATCTTTACCGCCTCGGTCGAGGTGCAGAAAAAGATGATCCAGGCCATGGAACTGATCAATTTTGTCGATGGTTCCATTCGTCATGCCGGCAAGCTGATTGTGGTGATGCAGGAAATTAGCGATGCCCTGCGTCAGTCGATGCAGCAGTTGGATGACATCGGCGCTCCACCTTTCGATGTGCGTGCTATCAAACAGGCGCACATGAAGTGGCTAGGTCGTCTGGAGCATGTGGTGCGTGGACGGGCACGCCTGCGTCCGGAAGAGGTCGCCAGCGGCCACGAATGTGCCTTTGGCAAGTGGTACGATAGTGCTGGCACGGAAGTCTTCGGCAACCTACCACTGTTCCAGGAAATGGGAACCACCCACATGGCGGTTCATGAGAAGGCACGCGCCATCGTATCGCTGGTGACCAACGAACAAATCGAGGAGTCCATCCGTGCCATGGAACAGTTTGATACGCTGCGGCACGATCTGTTTATCTATCTAGACGCACTCTACGTCGATCCGGATCAGAACAGGGCCCGCACCTGACCCCTGAACCATCAACAGCCCTTAAGGAAACTGTATGGGCAAACGCCTGAAGCGCTATGTCAACCGATTAAACAGCATCGGCATGGCCCTCTCCTCGGCCGGTAGTATCGAACATCTGCTGGAGATGATCCTGCTGTATGGCAAGAGTCTCACCCATGCCGATGCCGGTACGCTTTATCAGGTCATCGATCAGCGTTTTGTCCGTTTCGAGATCGTGCGCACCGACTCACTGAGACTGGCCATGGGTGGGACTTCTGGCCGTCCCATCAACCTGCCCCTGATTTCGCTTTACCAACCGAATGGTGAACCCGATCTGCGTTCCATTGTAGCCTGTGCCATCCTGCGCCAAAAAACCATCAATATCGCGGATGCCTACGCCACCAGCCACTACGACCTGAGTAAAACCCGCGAATTTGACCAGCACAACCACTACCATTCGCGCTCATGCCTGACCGTTCCCCTGATGATTGAGGAACGTGTGGTGGGTGCCATCCAGCTCATCAACGCCGTGGATCCTCGCAGCGGGCTGATCAGGCCATTTTCGAAAGAGGATGAAAACAGGGTGGAGTCGATGGCCTCCCAGGCAGCGTTAGCCCTGCACAACTACCAGCTCAACCATCACGTCAAAAGGCAACTGGGCTATCAGCAAGCCATCGTCTCCATTCATCGCATGGCCCTGAAGAATCTGTCCTGGCCAGACAAGGCAGCCGCCATTCTCAACCAGATCAGCCAAGTCATCCAGGAAGCCTGTATCACCCTCTCGCTGGATGGGCAGCCCGATGTTACACAGGGCATCGAACCACAAGACAGCTCCTCGGTTACCCTGCCTATCCAGTTTGAGGATCAGTCTTTTGGTACTCTACAGGCGCAACGGTCGGCCATCGCTACACTGGGACCGGAAGAAAAGGAATTTCTGACCACTGTTGCCGGCATCCTGGCCGGTGTGCTGGAATGCGAACGTGGCAAGGCTGCCCTGCATCAAGCCAAAGAGATCGCAGACAGCGCCAGTCAGGTCAAAGGGGCTTTTCTGGCTAACATGAGTCATGAAATCCGTACACCTCTCAATGCCGTCATTGGACTGTCCGATCTGGCCCTGCAGCAACCCATGCCTGCCAAGATGCTGGATTATCTGACCAAGATTGCCCATTCGTCGAAAACGCTGTTGCGTATCATCAACGATATTCTTGATTTTTCCAAAATTGAAGCCGGCAAGCTGGAATTTGAACAAGCCAGTTTTCTGCTGCGTGATCTCGTCGACCATTTGGCCGATACCTTTCGTCCCAAAATCAACGATAAGAGGCTCGAACTGGTTTTATCGCTGATGGATGGATGCCAGGGTGAACTGGTTGGCGATATGTTGCGTCTGGAACAGGTGCTGCTCAATCTGATTGGCAACGCTATCAAATTCACCGAACAGGGTGAAATCGAACTTCAAATCAGGACCATCGAAGAAACCGACGATCAGGTCATGCTGGCGTTTACGGTGCGAGATACCGGTATCGGCATCGCGGCAGAACATGTCAGCAAGCTGTTTGATCCGTTTACCCAGGCCGATAGTTCCACTACGCGCCGGTTTGGTGGTACCGGTCTGGGGCTTTCGATCAGTCAGAAACTGATCGAAAAAATGGGTGGCCAAATCGAGGTTGAATCAGAGGTAGGACAAGGGAGTCTGTTCCGCTTTACCGCACGGTTCCAGCGCTCCCTGTCACCGGTCGGTCAGCCACTACGACTGCCCGACAGCATGGTCCAGCTCAAAACGCTGGTCATTGACGATAGTCAGGCTGCCCGACAGGCCCTGCAACAGCTGCTGCTCTCCCTGGGTATGGCTGCCACGGTGGCGACCTCGGGAGAGGAAGCGTTGCCAACACTGCAACAGGCCGTGTCAGCCGGGCAACCCTACCAGCTGGTGCTGGTCGATCTGTCCATGCCTGACCTGGATGGTATCGATATCATTCGCACCATCAGGACATCCTTGCGACAGGAGCAGCAACCGAAAACCATTCTGCTGCCGCCCTTCGACTGTGATGAGCAGGTCCTGCTCAGGAGCGTACAGGCCGGCGTGGAGGCCAGTCTGGCCAAACCGGTCGGATGTGCGCGGCTGTTCGAAACCCTTCTCGATCTGTTCCAGCAGCAGCCGGAGGGTCGTCGTCTGGTTCGACCAACACACCAGGGGTTTGATCTGGGTGCAGTCAGGCAACGCATTGGTGGTGCCCGATTATTGCTGGTCGAAGACAACGCCATCAACCAGCAGGTAGCCGGAGAAATTCTCGCCGCAGCCGGTTTGATCGTGACCGTAGCCGCTAATGGGGTCGAAGCGGTCGCCCAGGTAGCCGAAAACTCTTTCGATGCCGTGCTGATGGACATACAGATGCCGGTGATGGACGGTTACGAGGCCACACGCCGAATCCGCAGCGATCCGCGCCACCGGCAGCTGCCCATTATTGCCATGACCGCCCATGCCTTCGCCGAAGATCGAGACAGAAGTCTGGCAGCTGGCATGAATGACCATGTCATCAAGCCCATCGATCGCGATCATCTGTTTGCAGTGCTGATGCAGTGGATCGACCCGTCACACCTCAACCCATCGGACGCAGCCACACCCCCCATTCCACCAGATCAAGAGCACGATCAAGAACATGGTCATACCCTGCTTCCTGACAATCTGGCTGGTATCAATCTTCGCTGTGCTCTGGACCGGCTCAACGGTAACCAGCGCTTGTTGCACACGCTGTTACTGGAATTTGCCCGCGACTTTGCCGATACCGATCGGCGTATCGCGACCGCCCTGGCCGGCAAACGACAGGATGATATCAACAATGCCGAACGTCTGGCCCATGCTATCAAAGGCATGGCTGGCAACATCTCGGCCGAACAGCTGTTCAAGACAGCCCTAACGCTGGAACAGGCTATCCGTGACCAGCAACGCCAGCATTGGCCAGAGTTGCTACAGGAATTTCAGACCAGTCTATCCCAAGTGGTCGGGTCGATTGCGCTGCTGCGGCCGGAACAGCTCCCATCCCAGCCAACCATCGCCACCGACTGGCCTCAGGTACGTGCGCTGCTGGCAGAACTGGAACAACGGCTCAGCCACTACGATGTTCTGGCCCAACAGAGTCTGGACACGCTCAAAGTGCTGTTGTCCGGACCGGAATGGCAACCGTTGCTCCAGCCCATCGAACAGAGTCTGGCTGGCTTTGATTTTGACACCGCTTTAGTCCATCACGCCGCCGTTATTCAGGCCCTGCCACCAGTGGCTATCCAGTCATGAAAACGCTACTGCTGGTAGAGGATTCCAGAAGCTTTGGTGCCATCCTGAAGCGCCGACTGGAGGAGTCTCTACCCGTTACAGTCCATTGGGCCCGCCGTTACGCTGAAGCAGAAAGTCTGGTACAACAACAGGAAGACCCTTTTGATCTGGCGGTACTGGATCTCAATTTGCCGGACGCCGCCGATGGCCAGATCGTTGATTTCATACTGTCACAGCACATTCCCGCCTTTGTCATGACCGGAGAGTACAAAAAAGAGACCCGTACCCACATGATGGCCAAGGGGATCCTGGACTATTTCATCAAGGACCATATCAACGTCGTCGATACCCTCATTCAAACCATCCAGCGTATTGACCGCAACCGCCAGTTTACCCTGTTGGTGGTCGATGATTCACGCAGTACACGCCTGTTGCTGGGCCGGTTTCTCAGTCGCTATGGTTTCAGGATCCTGGAAGCCGCCAGTGGCCAACAGGCGCTGGAGCAACTTGGTGGACAGAAGGTCGAGATGGTCCTGACCGACTACCATATGCCCGGCATGGATGGTTTTCAGCTGACCCGCGCCATTCGCTCACGCTGGAGCCGCAACGATGTTTGCATCATCGGTCTCTCCTCGCAGGAAGACCCGGATATGGCCATTCATTTCATCAAAGCCGGTGCCAACGACTTTCTGACCAAATCGTGTCAAAATGAGGAGTTACTCTACCGGGTGTTGCAGAACATTGAAATTCTGGAACACAACCTGATGATGGAACAACAGATCCGGCAACGCACCAACGAAATCAAGGAGCACAAGGACTTTCTTGAGAATATCCTCGGCAGCGCTCTCGATGCCATTATCACCATCGACCACAACCAGAAGATTGTCCAGTTCAATCCGGCAGCCGAAATACTCTTTGGTCATACCAGGGATGCCGTGCTGGGTCAGGATGTCGACCTCATTATACCACCCGGCTACCGACAACGTCATCGTGAATCGGTCATGCACCGCTTGAATGATGATGGCCAGTTTAAGCCTATCTATCGGCGCATTGAGATACCAGGGTTGCGTATCGATGGTAGCTGCGTCGATCTGGATGTTGGACTGACCTCGGTCAAATCGGGTGGAGAGGTCTACTATACCGCCTTCATGCACGATGTCACTGACCGCAAACAGCTGATGAAGTCGCTCAAGGAAACGCTGGATGTGGCTGAATCGGCCAACAAGGCCAAAAGTGATTTTCTGGCCAATATGAGCCATGAAATCCGCACACCACTCAATGCGGTGATCGGGTTGGCCGACCTGGCACTGCAACAGGAACTATCGCCCAAAATACTGGACTATCTCAACAAAATTTCCTTTTCGGCCAAGTCGCTGTTGCGTATCATCAACGATATTCTCGATTTTTCCAAAATTGAAGCTGGCAAGCTGTCATTCGAGTCATCCATTTTTTTGTTACAGGATCTGTTCAGCCATATCCACGACCTGTTTCACAACCAGGTTGTGGCCAAGCGTCTTGAGTGGCATCTCTCTCTGACTGAGGCCTACCCGTCAGAACTGGTCGGAGATCCGCTGCGCCTGGAACAAGTGCTGATCAACCTGATTGGTAACGCTATCAAGTTCACCGAAACGGGCACCGTAGCTATTCGGGTGGTCACAGTCCAGGAGCTGCCGGACCAGGTGACGCTGGAATTTATCGTGCAGGACAGTGGTATCGGTATGGCCCAGGAACAACTCTCACAGCTGTTTCACCCGTTCACGCAACTGGATACCTCTGCAACACGCCGATTTGGTGGTACCGGTCTGGGACTCTCCATCAGTCAGCTGCTGGTGCAACAGATGGGAGGAAGCATCCGGGTGGAATCCGAACCGGGACGAGGTAGCCTGTTTGCTTTTGACGCTACGTTCCAGCGTCCGTCCGGTCAGATCAAGCAACAGCTGGCCGATTCGGCACCACGGCCTCAAGGCTATGAGCCATCGGCACTGCTGCAGCGCATGACCGGTGCGCGAATTCTGCTGGTAGAAGACAATGCCATCAACCGGCAGGTGGCCAACGAAATTCTGACCTCTGCTGGTCTGATTGTCGAGATGGCTGAGGATGGTGTCGAGGCGGTGGCCAAGGTCAACCAGTCCAGTTTTGATCTGGTGCTAATGGATATCCAGATGCCCAACATGGACGGCTATCAGGCCACCCGTCAAATTCGCGGCGATGCGCGCCATCAACAGCTACCCATCATCGCCATGACCGCTCATGCCATGGCTGAAGACCGTACCAGAAGCCTGGTTGCTGGCATGAATGATCACGTGACCAAACCCATCGACAGGAACCGGTTGTTTGCGGCACTATGGCCATGGATCGATCGCTCTAACGAGACAACGATGGTCACGCCACCACCACCACCGCGGCGTCCCAACAACACGGTTGGTCTGCTGCCTGAACTCCTGGATGGTATCGATCTGCCATCAGCCCTGGAACGCATCAATGGCAACCAGTTGCTGTTGCGGTCGTTGCTGCTGGAATTTGCCCACGATTTTGCCGATGCCGATCAGAAGATTGCCGTCCTGCTGACAGGACGACGACAGGACGATCTCAAGGCGGCCGAGCGCCTGGCCCATTCGGTCAAAGGCATGGCCGGCAATATTTCAGCCCAGGAACTGTTTCAGGCCGCTCTGGCGATGGAGCGGGCCATTCGCGAGCAGCAACGGCAGCAGTGGCCCGTGCTGTTACAACAGTTTCGTACCAGCCTGGCCGAGGTGTGCCGCTCGATTATCGCACTGCAGCCAGCGACCGCGGTCGTGACAGAGTGCAACGATAGCTCTGTGGTCAGCACAGCCATTGACTGGTATCGGATACGCCTGCTGCTGGCAGAACTGGAACAGCAGCTGAAGGGTTACAATGTGCTGGCCCAGCAAAGTCTGGATGGCCTGAAGCCATTGCTGTCCGGAACAGCGCTGCAGGAGCCGTTGCAACAAATCGAACAAAGTCTGTCTGGCTTTGATTTTGAGGCTGCTTTGGTGCATTGTAACGCTCTGCTGGTCCAGCTAGAGCCTGAGGCTTGTCTTTCAGATGAAAAGGATGGAGGCTAACATGAACAAAAAATGGCTTGTCGGATTGGTGGTCTGCCTCATGGGTATCAGCCCGGTATGGGCCGACCAGACCCTCAGCGCCAAAAAAGTCGATCAGCTGCCGGTCCTAGACGGCAAGGCCGCCGATGCGGCGTGGTCTGTGGCACCAGCGATCAAGACCAAGGATCTCATGACCGGTGAAGAGGTGACCCTGAAGGCGGTCTACAACCAGGATAGTCTCGCCATACTGGTCCAATTTGCCGACAAAGTCGAGAATCGGGCCCACAAACTCCAGTTCTGGGACGAGACCACCAAGCAATACCTCACCGGTCCACAACGGGAAGACAGCTTCGTGCTCAAATGGAGCATGGAAGGAGATCCCGTTGATCTGAGTCTCAGTTCCGATACCCCCTGCAAGGCCGATGTCTGGTTCTGGAAGGCCCATCGTACCGATCATGCTGGTTATGCCGATGACAAGATGGATATCTACAGCGTTTCCAGCCTGCCACAATCAAAAAAACGCCTGTCCAAAAAAGGCAATCTGTTTTATCTGGTGCGTCTTGGTGATGTTGGAGAGCCGGCCTACGAAGGTGCTGTCTTCGACGAATTCGTCAAGCCAGAAATGCCAGGATTTATATTCAGGCAACCGAGTGGCAGCCGTGCCGACATACGGGCCAAGGGAGTCTGGCAACAGGGGATGTGGACCATCGAATTGGGCCGCAAGCTGCAGACCGGTCATATGGATGATGTCCAGTTCACGACACAACGACGCTATCAGTTCGGACTTTCCATCAACGAGATTGCCGGTCGTGAACCGGATCCAACGGCAGAAAACCCGCTGTTTGGCACCGGTGAGGTAGGCGAAAACCTGACGCTCGTCTTTGAATAGCCTCCAACATGCAGCGCATTCCCTATCATACTGCCAAAAATGTCGGCTTTGCCCTGCTGTTGATCCTTTTATTCAGCATTGTGGCGGTGGCCTATTACAACACCAGTCAAGCCAACCGCAACATCCGCATGCTGATTGACTACCATGCCCCACAACTGGCAACGCTGGAAAACATCAAACAGTTGGCAGTGAGTAGTCATGCCATTTTTACCACGATCACTCAAACTGAGCCGCCATCCTTCAAGGATGTGCTGCTGTCGATGGACATGCTGCTGACCATGACCCAGCAGCTGGAACAGGCACTCTCCAGTCATGGCGACATCATCCATCACAATCGCCCCAGCAAGCTGATATCCCGCACACGGGCAGCTTTTATCCGCCATAACAGGGAAGAACTCACTACTGGTGACATGACCAACGATACCAGTGCCGTGTTGTTAGCTCTGGTGGTCAAGCTACTGGCGCAATTTCGGGGTGATTTAGTCGAATTAGCTCTGGAACAAAACACCGAATCGTTACCGCAACCGATCCACGACCTCAAGAAAAATTGCCAATCCCTACTGCTCACCGTCGAGACAGAATTGCATCAGTATATCAACAGACCTCATGTCAGTATCAGAGATGGGATCAACCTACTGCAACAGGCGGTGCTGATGACGGACCAGTTCAATGCCAAGGCCCAGGGAGTCGACCTGGAAACAATCCGTCTGGTACATCATCTGGAGCACAAGCTGAGACGATTCAAGATTGGCCTGATCTCCTATGACAAGGAAACTGTTCGTTCTGGTTACCGGTCCGATTCAGTCGACAGCAGCAAGGAAATGCTCAAACAGATCTGGAAGGAAGTTGAGTTATCCCTGCATCTGACGCAACAGCATCTCACCGCTCATGTTCACAAGATTGAATCGGATATTTTAGCAACCGGCACCAGGAACCAGCAAATCTTCATCGATCTTTCCATGGTAGCCTTGGCGCTGTTTATCATAATTTCCCTATTGCTGGGCCACCTGGTTAAAGTACGCACCCAAATACTGCAGCAAGGAACAGCGTTATTTGCTGAAGGTAACCTGAATTACCGTATTCCAACCATGGTGACCGATGTATTCGGAGTGCTGGCCCAAGCCTTCAACCGCATGGCCGCCAGTCTGGCTGCCAAGGATGAGGCCTTGCGCCATACGCTGCTGTCGCTGGAGCAGGCCAAGGAACAGGCTGAAATAGCCAATCGCTCCAAAAGCCTGTTTCTGGCCAACATGAGTCACGAAATACGCACCCCCATGAACGCGGTGATGGGCCTGACCGATCTGGCCCTGCAGGGACAGCTGGCACCCAAGACGCGCGATTATCTGACCAAAATCGCCAGCTCATCACGTTCCCTGCTGCACATCATTAACGACATACTGGACTTTTCCAAGATCGAAGCCGGCAAACTGACCATGGAACAGACCGACTTCATGTTGCGCGATGTGCTGGATCATCTGGCGGTGGTGCTCTGTAACAAGCTTCATGAGAAGCCGATCGAATGGATCTTTCATATCACCGAGGCGTGCCGCTACCGATTGATCGGTGACCCGATGCGGCTGGAACAGGTCTTGGTGAACCTGATGAGCAACGCCATCAAGTTCACGGATAGCGGTGAGATCGAGCTTCGGGTACAGACCGTGCAGCAAACTGCGGAGCGGGTCACGCTGCAATTTTCGGTGCGGGATACCGGCATCGGTATGAGCGAAGCACAAACCCGACAACTGTTTACCGCTTTTACCCAGGCCGACAGTTCCACCACTCGCAAGTATGGTGGTACCGGCCTGGGACTGTCCATCAGTCTGAGGCTGGTCAACATGATGGGAGGACAGCTCTGGGTCGACACAGCACCGGGACAAGGCAGCACCTTTTTCTTCACGGCCAGTTTCGCACATCACGGGAACCATGAAGCCACCGATATGATCGCGCCAACCGCGCTGGATCATCTCAAAGCCCTGGTCGTCGACGACAACCGGACAACCCGTGGCGCTCTGGCAGATCTGTTGGGGTTGTTCAACTGGACAACGGCCACGGCCGACTCCGGATCGGAAGCCCTGACAGCGATCACCCAAGCCAACGAACAAGGTGATCCATTCCATCTGCTGCTGCTGGATAGTACCCTACCGGAACGGATGGCCATTGTGGCATCCAGCCCATCCTCCAAAATCATCTTCCTGACGACGACCGAACAGCTCGATCTCCTGTGGCGCGACCGTAGCTCTACCGCTGGACAAGCCTACCTCGCCAAACCGGTCAATTGCTCACCGCTTTTTGATACCATTATGGATCTGTTTAGTCAGGATATCACCAAGACCTCCCGCCCAGACCGCCATGAAATCGATCTGCAACAGATCATGGCGCGCATCGGTGGGGCTCGGGTGCTGCTTGTCGAAGACAACGCCATCAACCGGCAGGTAGCCCAGGAGGTCCTTGAGGGTGTTGGACTGGTGGTCGAGTCGGCCCACCATGGCCTTGATGCCGTTCGTATGGCAACATCCCGTTTCTACGATGTCGTGTTGATGGATATCCAGATGCCGGTGATGGATGGCTATGAGGCGACACGGCAGATTCGCCTGCAACCGCAATATACCGACCTACCGATCCTTGCCATGACAGCCAACGCCCTGTCCGGTGACCGCGAACGTTGCCTTGAGGCTGGCATGAACGACCATATTGGTAAACCGATTATCAGGCAGGAACTGTTTGACACCCTGATCCAATGGATCACACCGCAACAGCGTGTGGTGCCACCCTTGATCACAACCACACCGCCGGTGTCGGACGATCCCGAGTCGATACTGCCCAATAACCTGCCCGGCCTTGACATGGCGGCAGCGCTGCAGCGGCTCAATGGTAACCAGCGTCTGTTGCGGTCACTGCTGTTGGAATTTGCCCGTGATTTTTCTGATGCTGACCAGAATATGACCTCCCTGCTGCAGGGCAGACGACAGGATGACCTGCAAACGGCCGAGCGTCTGGCCCATTCGGTCAAAGGCATGGCTGGCAATATTTCGGCCCAGGGACTGTTTCAGGCCGCTCTGGCGCTGGAACGGGCCATTCGTGATCAGCAACGGCAGCAATGGCCACCCCTGCTGCTGCAGTTTCAGACCAATCTGGCTGAGGTGTGCCGCTCTATTGCAACCCTGTCGGCAACCTCCGCCGCGATACCCGAGCAGGACGTCGAGACGGCTGCTGAGGTGGTGGCAACGATTGACTGGGATCGGGTGTCTCTGCTGCTGGCAGAATTGGAACAGCAGCTGAAGGGCTACAACGTGCTGGCCCAGCAAAGTGTGGATGGCCTGAAACCGCTGCTATCCGGAACGACGTTGCAAAAGCCGTTGCAACAGATCGAACAAAATCTGGCTGGCTTTGATTTTGAGAGAGCTTTGGCTTGTTTTGCCGAGTTGATGACCGAGTTAAACGAGACCAAGGAGTGATGGCAACCGGGGGAGCATCATCGGAAAGAAAAAGACGCCCGGCAGGGCGCCGGGCAAGGGGGAACACCGAAGGGAAGCCTGCTGTCAATCAGAGTGTCAATCAGAGGCTCCGCATAACATTCTGTTGAATAGACCAAGATGAAATAGCGTGCGATGTTGCTATAGGTATCGGCCAACCCGACCGGTTATTTGAACTGTTTTTTGGTAGTCGCGAGAAATAGTGGCAAGAGACAGTGCGGCGATTGTGGCAGAAGGGCAGAAAAAGCAACTGGCAGAAGACGGCACACCCCCCACCCGCCCCTTGCGGGACAGGGAGGGGGATACCTTAGGGCATCAGGAACTACTTGCGCAGGCCATGACGGAAAGCACGCTTGGCTTTCTCGGCGCTGGTGCGGGACTTCTCTTTCGCTTCCATGGCCTCACGACGAGCCTGCTCAGCAGCCATACGATCCTGCTCGGCACGCTGCATGGCAGCCTCGGCAGCACGACGATCCTGCTCAGCCTTCATACGATCTTGCTCGGCCTTGCGGGCCAGCTCTTCGATGCGGGTCTGCTCATCGGTCTGCTTGGCTGAAGAACAGCCCGACATGGACAAACCGGCAGCCAGAACAACTGCCAACATCAGGGTCGAGATCGATTTTACTGTCTGCATTTTACAAATTCTCCTTGGTTTTGAACTGCGATTTTTTTATTGCAGGATGGTTAAAGAACCTGAACCTATCTGAGTGATATCAGATTCTTACGATATAACCGTATTCCATGACTTTCAGTGGAAACCGGCCAACAAAGATGTATGAACCATAATAAATTTCGCTATTATAGGCGCCTTCCGACAAAGAAATCAAGTAAAAAATATCTTATTCGGAAAGCACAGCAATGTTTGGTACCCAATGCAATTGACAGGCCATTTAACAAATAGGGTATAAATCAACGGAATAATGTAATAAGGCTCCGTCGGCTGACCGGTTTTTGAATCTGTTGTGACCAATGACGCGGTGGTTGAGACAACGGATTGACACCCACAGCAGCCAATGCTGCTTCGGCATGCGCATACTCCAGCACGGGCGATTCCAGTACCTCAACCAGGTAATGGCCCGTTTCCGGTTCCCAAGCCGTCAGGACTGGAATACGCCGCTGTTGCAACGTCAGAATCACCCCCTGTTTGGCCGCCACCCGCCCAGTCTCATCAGCTTCGAGAGGCATGGCCGAGGCAATCGGCATTGTTCCCTCAAACATCGGCGCTTTCCAGTAGATCCGTTCAACGGCCCAGGGAGTGGCCAGCAGCGCCGACGTTACCACATCACGGTCCCCATCGGTCTCCAGTCGTATCGTCACCATAATACGGTGATTCAAGCCGGCCTGATCCGGCGGCATAGCCTCTAACAACCGCTCCGATGCCACCCGTGAGGCTACTGGATCAGGCCAGCGGAAATCCCATGAAGGAGAGGATAGATCCGACACTAAAAAAAGGTGCCATCCAGGGGAGACGAGGCGGATGCGTAGAGCTTGCGCGGCATGCGTCCGGCACGCCATGCCAATCGTCCAGCCTCGACAGCCCGCTTCATGGCGGTCGCCATCTGCACCGGATGGGTTGCCGCAGCAATGGCGGTATTCATCAGCACACCATCGCAACCCAGCTCCATGGCTATGGCCGCATCGGAGGCAGTACCGACACCGGCATCTACCAGCACCGGAATGCGGCTCTGTTCGATGATGATGCGCAGGGTAAAGGGATTACGGATGCCAAGACCAGAACCGATCGGCGCCGCCAGAGGCATCACGGCCACACAGCCCATCTGCTCAAACTGCTGGCACAGATAAGGATCGTCGGTGGTGTAGACCATCACCTCAAAATTTTCCTTGATCAGCATCTCGGCGGCCTTGAGGGTTTCCGGTGTATTGGGCCACAGATATCTAGCGTCGGACAACACCTCCAGCTTGACCAGGTTCCATCCTCCGGCAGCACGGGCCAGGCGCAAGGTGCGCACAGCATCCTCAGCCGTATAACAGCCAGCGGTATTGGGCAGATAGGTATAAACCGACGGATCGAGATAGCTGGTCAACATCGGAGCATTGGGATCGCTGATGTTGACGCGGCGCACAGCTACCGTGACAATCTCGGCCCCAGAGGCCTTAATGGCGCGGGCTGTCTCGTCAAAGTCACGGTATTTACCGGTACCCACCAGCAACCGGCTGCGAAAAGTGCGCCCGGCAATGTGCAGCAGGTCATCATCCGTCTCGCCCCCCTGCCCGGCCGGCTCCGATCCGCCACCAATGAAATGGACCACCTCGACCTGATCATGGTCCTGCAACACGGTCAGGGCAAAACGATCGCGCGCAATGACGACCAGATTCAGTTCAACAGCAACCCGGTTGGGGTCAAAGGCAATTTGATGCAGCAGATCGCTGACGGTGCAGCCCGGCGCAATCGTTTTGGTCTCGCCATTGAGTGTGATTTCCATAAATCCCCCGCTACTTGGTGACAGGTGACCATCATAATGGATGCGCCATGACGGAACAAGGTTTCTGTTGCGTGGGTGGACAACGAGAAGGACGAACGCGAATAGCTTGCCGTAACAAACCTGTTGCACCTACCTGTCAATAACGCGACTTCGGACCATCACCCGCCACAACAAACGGCGGTACCCGACCCACCAGCGCCTCCAAAGCGATCAGCTCGGCATCGGTATGGTTGAGCATCGGTGCTGGTATGCAGATTTCCGATGGATGCGGTGCTGCATCCAGATCGTAGATGGTGCGTGGGGCCTCATGATGCTGGGTGGTCAGGGACTCATGAATATCGGCACGGATGGCATGGGTCAATGTCAGACTGCCATAACAGGTACAGAGGTAGGTTTGTTGTGGAGCTGCTTCCAGATAAAGGGCCGTGCCTCGAATGGCCACAACAGCCTGGGCCGTCTTGAAGGTACGCGGCTGACCCTTACCCAGCACCGACAGAACCCCCCCAGCCAGCAGCTGGATCTGCTGGATACGCTGAACACGCTGGATAGCATCGGCCCTGGCCTGTGTGTTGGTTTTGGTCGACATGATGCGCACGCGACTGTTGGGACGGATCATCAGGGCATCGTCACCGATCACCAGCGTGGTATCGCCCTGACCACCGGTGGTGATATCGGCCTGGGGCGGGATCGGATCGTCCGGATGAGCTTTGTTACCGTTGATCTCAACCGGACCTTCGGCGGAACGGATTCCCTGCGGATGGAATGGTTCTGTGACGCTGGCACAGCGTGACAGCAGCAGCGGTGCCAGGCCCGTTACCACCAGATACTGCCGTCGTGTCAGTCCTCGTTCTGTCATCTCTTTCCCCCCCGTGGGCACCACGATATCCCTAAACACCGCGAAATTTTGCAATTATCCCAGCCATACCGTATAATGGCGCCGCTTTTCATGATCCCAGTTTTCACCATCCTACCGGAAAAAGCAGCGCGATGTGAACCCTCTTTCATGGACCCTGATCAAACAGTTGTTCTGGCATGGACGGCAGCAAATGGGCCTGTTTGGCCTGCTGCTGTTTCTGCTGCTGGCCGTTGTGCTGGTGATCCAGGTGATTATCTTCGGAATGGTGACCCTGTTGCTGGCCATCCCGACCCAGTTGTTGCGTGCCTTCGACCGCCTGCTGACCGACCGTCGTCGGATCGTGCCGATACTGCTACTACTGCTGGCAACACTGGCTTGGCTGATCTGGTCGGTGGCGGTAGATTATTGCGATTGTCTTACTCCCACGGCGCTGACCGGCTGAACGTAACAGCATCGCTGCCAAACAGGGTGCGCAACGATTCCAGCAGCGTCTCACTGGCATGGACACGATAACGGTCGCCACACCGCATCGACACCCGAGCCTCGGGTAGATCAACGGTCATGGCAACGTGACTTTCGCCAGCGTGCCGGATCATCAGCCGGTTCAACTGCTGCAGTCGTTCGGTCGTCAGCAGCGTTGCAGTCGTGGTGATCGATAACCAGCGGCAATGGCTGTCGCGAAAGGCCTGCAAACTGGTCATCTGCTCGACGTTGATCTTGATGGTCTCGTCTTCATCCTGCCCCAGCAGACCGGTCACGACGACTGGCTGTTTGCCACTGATCAAAGTCATGGACTGCTGCAGCACTTCCGGAAACAGCACCAGCTCGATCTGCCCGCCAATATCCTCCAACGTCAGAAAGGCCATACGCTCGCCTTTCTTGGTACGGTAAAACTTGTGATCGACAATCAGACCAGCCAGGGTAGCCTGCGTGCTCATGTCCCCATCCATACGGCTATCCCGCAGAGCCAGGGTGGTGGCCACGCCATAACTGGCCAGCTCCCGCTCATACTGATGCAGCGGATGGCTGGTGAGGAAGAACCCCAGCACCTCCTTCTCCATGTCAAGGTACAGGGCTGGATCGACCGCTGGTGGTGCATCCAGGGCTGGTCCATGGGTCATCGTCCCACTCTGGGCCTGCTGCTCCTCTTCATCAAACAGGCTGCGCAACCCCGCCGACTGCTCTTCCTGATGACGACTGCCAGCGGCCATAGCCGAGGCAATCTGCTGTAGTAGCAGCGGACGGGTCACGCCGAATGGGTCGCAGGCACCTGATTTGATCAGACTTTCCAGGATACGCCGGTTGAGGCTGCTGGCAGGGACCCGATGACACAGGTCGGTCAGACTGGTAAAAACTCCCCCCTGTTGACGAACGGTCACAATGGTGTGAACAGCGGAGCCACCAACGTTGCGGATAGCCGACAGGGCGTAGCGGATGGTGTTGCCTTCGACCAGAAAGGCATGGTCAGAACGGTTGATATCGGGCGGAGTAATGGTAATGCCCATATCACGACATTCGCGGATGAAAGGCACCAGTTTGTCGGCGATGCCCATCTCGCAGGTCAGGGTAGCCGCCATGAAGGCCAAGCGGTGATGCGTCTTCAACCAGGCGGTCTGGTAGGCAATCAGGGCATAAGCCGCTGAATGGGACTTGTTGAAACCATAGTCGGCGAATTTTTCCATCAGGTCGAAGATGGCGGTGGCCTTGTCACCATCAATGCGGCGCTGGGTCGTGCCGGTCAGAAAAATCTGGCGCTGGGCCGCCATTTCCTGCGGTTTTTTCTTGCCCATGGCCCGGCGCAGCAGATCCGCTCCACCGAGCGAGTAGCCCGCCAGTACCTGGGCGATCTTCATGACCTGCTCCTGGTACAGGATGACACCATAGGTGTCGCGCAAAATCGGCTCCAGTTGCGGCAAAGGATAGCTCACCGAAGTACGGCCATGTTTACGGTTGATGAAGTCATCGACCATGCCCGACCCAAGCGGACCGGGCCGATAAAGCGCCACCAGAGCAATAATATCGTCCAGTGTATCCGGGGACAGCTTTTTCAGCACGTCACGCATGCCGGACGATTCCAGCTGAAACACCCCGCGTGTGTACCCTTCGCGTAGGAACAGAAAGGTGTCGCGGTCATCGAGTGGAATGCTGTCGATGACGATAGCAGCTTCCGGAATTGACTTGATGGCCTGGTCGATGACGGTCAGGGTGCGCAGACCGAGAAAGTCGAACTTGACCAGACCAGCCTTCTCGGCATCGGACATGTTAAACTGGGTCACCGGCATGTCGGAGCGCGGATCACGATAGAGCGGCACGGTATTGGTCAGGGCACCATTGGCGATGACGACACCGGCGGCATGGGTACCGGCCGAACGGGGGAGTCCCTCCAAAGCCTGGGCCAGCGTGATACACTGCCGCACTTCCGGGTCCTCGGCCATCAGTTTAGCCAGACGCTCCTCCTGGGCTACCGCCTCGGTCAGTGTAATACCCAGGACGTTGGGCACCATCTTGGCCAGCGAATCGACCTGTCCCAGCGGCAATTCCATCACCCGACCCACATCGCGGATGGCCGCCCGTGCCTGCAGGGTACCAAAGGTGATGATCTGGGCAACGCGATCGGCACCGTATTTGTTCTGGACGTAGTGGATCACCTCCTCACGACGGTCGACACAGAAGTCAATATCGAAGTCAGGCATGGAGACCCGCTCCGGATTGAGAAAACGCTCGAACAGCAGCTGATAGCGGATGGGATCGAGATCGGTAATGTCGAGGCTCCAGGCCACCAGTGACCCGGCCCCGGAACCGCGCCCCGGGCCGACCGGAATCTGCTGCTGCTTGGCCCAGCGAATAAAATCGGACACGATCAGGAAATAGCCCGGAAAACCCATCTGGACGATGATCTCCAGCTCGGTTTCGAGGCGTTCCTGGTAACTCTGGCGCAGTTTTTTCTGTTCACTACCGGCAGGAAGGGCAGCCACAAGTGGCTGCAAGCGTCGCTCCAGCCCAACAGTGGCCTCATGATGCAACCAGGAGGTCAGATTGTGCCCCTCGGGTATGTCAAAGTCAGGCAGCATCGGCCGCCCCAGCTGTAACCGGACGTTGCAGCGCTGGGCAATCAGCAGGGTGTTGGTCAGGGCCTCCGGTACATCGGCAAACAGCTGTTCCATCTCAGCGGGAGAAAGGAAACCGTAACGGTCGTTGAGTCTGGGTCGACCATCCTGATGCAGGGTATGGCCAGAACCAATGCAGGAGAGCACATCGTAGGCCTTGTAATCAGCACGATCGAGAAAGTGCACATCGTTGCTGGCTACCAGTGGCAGATGGAGCTGATAGGCCAGCTCGACCGTAGACTGATAGAGCGCCTCCTCATCAGCACGACCATGACGCTGCAATTCCAGATAAAAACTGTCTGGATAAAGATCGCTCAACCATTGGGCCTGAGCCCTGGCTTCATCCTGTCGACCACAAGCCAGCAGACGACCTACAGCTCCATGAGGACCGGCCGACAGGGCGATCAGACCGTCGCGGTGACGCTGCAGCGTATCGGGATCGACTCGGGGCCGTTCGTGACTCCCTTCCAGATAGCCGATGGAGACGATACGCAACAGGTTGCGCCAGCCACTCGGGTCACGACACAACAGAATCAGCTGGTCACGCAGCTCACGGTCAGGACGACAGCTGCGATCAAAACGATCCGGCACCACCTCAATCTGGGCACCCAGTATCGGCTTGATACCGGCCTTGAGGCAGCGGCTGTAAAACTGGATGGCAGCAAACAGGTTACCCTGATCGGTCAAAGCCAGGGCTGGCATGCCATGGTGACGCGCTCGCTCAATCAGGGCATCCAGACGCACGGTCGAGTCCAGCAGCGAGTAGCAGGAGTGCAGGTGAAGATGAACGCAGGATGAAAGAATCGTCATGAAGATGGCAGCGGCAGGGCCTTGCCCGGATTAAGAATACCGGCCGGATCAAACACCTTTTTAATCTGCTGCTGCAGCACCAGGGCCACCGGATCAAGCTCCTGAGCGATAAAATCACGCTTCTGCAACCCGACACCATGCTCACCAGACAGCGTACCCTGCAACGACAGCACCAAGGCAAACAGTTGCTGTAACACCACCATGGCACGATCCATGATCGCCTGATCGGCCGGATTGACCAGCAGATTGACATGCAGGTTGCCATTGCCGGCGTGGCCAAAACTGACCATGGGGATACCACTGTCGTGCGACAGCCGTTCCAGCCCAGTCACCAAAGCGGCTAATTGCGATACCGGCACCACCACATCCTCGTTGATGCGTTTCGGAGCATACTTCTTGAGTGCCGGAGAGAGCGCGGCGCGGGCCTGCCAGATCGATTCCACCTCCTCAGCGCTGCGGGCCCGTTGCAGCTCCAGCGGCGCACAACGCTCCAGACGCTGTTCCAGATCGGCCGCCAGCAGGTCAACCGTGGCAGCCGTACCACAGACTTCCAGCAGCAGCATGGCCTGTGCCTGCTGCGGCAACGCCAGCGTGCCCATACGACGCAACAGCGCCAAGGTCGCTGTATCGAGCAACTCCACGGCCGCAGGTGTCTCACCCTCGGCCATGATCTGTGCCACCGCCTCGGCTGCCGCAGCTACCGAACCAAACAGGGCCCGCAGCGATCGTCTGGCCTCGGGCCGTGGGGCGAGTTGCAGCGTCGCTGCGGTGATGACCGCCAGCGTTCCTTCTGATCCGATCAACAGCCGGGTCAGGTCGTAGCCGACTACCCCCTTGGTGGTACGCCCACCACTACGCAACAGCCGGCCATCCGCCGTCACCGCTTCCAGCCCCAGCACCCAGTCACGGGTGACACCCCAACGAACGGCACTGGCCCCGGCAGCACACATGGCCAGATTACCGCCAACGGTACAACTGCGGGTCGAGGTAGGATCCGGCGGCCAGCAGAGACCCATCGGTCGTAGTGCCTGCTGCAGATCGGCATGGACCACGCCCGGCTCCACCACGGCGACACGATCCTGACGGTTGATTTCACGGATGCGGTTCATGCGCTGCAACGACAGCACCACCCCTCCCTGCAGCGGCAGGGCACCACCGACGTTGCCCGTACCCGCACCGCGCGGTGTCACCGCCACCCCGGCGGCCTGACAACAGCGCAAAGTGGCCGCGACTTGCTCGGCGGTATCGGCCAGTACCACGGCGTCGGGTCGCAGGCGAATGCCGGTGTTGTCCCAGGCATAACTCTCCAGCTCAGCCGGATGGGACAGCAGCGTCGCCGTACCAATAGCCTGTTGCAACTGGTGCAGCAAGGTCATGCTATTTGGAAACCGGATAGGACTGTTGGTCAATATCGATGTAAGAAACCACTTCGCGCACATTGGAGACCTGACGCGCTGCCTGCACCGCCAGATCACGCTCGGCTACCGAGCGGGCCGCACCGAGCAGATAAACCACGCCCTTGGTGGTTTCGACGTGGATGTCGAGTCCGCGCACATCGCGCTCGGTGAGCAACGCCAGCTTGACCTTGTTGCTAACGATGGCATCCTCGGCTATCTCGGCAGCGGTAGCATACTGTATCTTCAATTCGGAATGGACCGACCAGGCCCCGCGCACTTCCTTGGCAATCCGCACCGCCTCGGCTATCTCGGTCTCCGAAGAAGCGGTACCCGTCAGTAACACCCGGCCACGATAGACCGAGACGTTGATATTGCCCGGACTGACACTGTGGCTCTGCAAGTAGAGACTGCGTATCTTGACCGCCACCCAGTTATCCTCGACAAACTCCTGGGCTCCACGCCGTTCGCCAACCGCCACCACCGCAGTAGCACCACCGGCCACGATGGCCGGAGCACAACCTCCCAGCCCGGTCAACAGCAGCAAACCAACACCCCATGTTTTGAATCGGCTCATCATGTTCAATCTTTCTCCTTTTTAATCCTCGCCGCAGAACCAGAAGTATGCGGCGGTTCAAGAAAACAAGTCTGCGTGAGTGCCGGTGCGGACAAGCACGATGGTGTGCTCTTCATCCAACCAGATCAGCAGCCAATCCGGTTCGAGGTGACACTCCCAAAAGCCCTTCCAGCCGCCAGAAAGTTTGTGCGGACGGTAACGGGCAGGAAGAAGCTCATGGTCCTGAATGGGCTTCACGACCGCCCACAAGGTATCGACATCTTTGCCACGATCTCTGGCTTTACGCAGATCCTTCTCGAATTGCCGGGTCGTCTTGAGAGCGGCAGACATCTATCGAAGTCCGGCTTTAAGAGCCTCCAGATCGACCCACTCGGAAATGTCTTCTCCTTCCAAAGCATCCTGCATGGCTTTCCGCGTGATCTCGTTCGGCAACCGCGCCTGAAAGGGCAATCCCCGGTGCATCACGACCTGGCGGTAGAACAGGGTGATCGCCTCGGTCACTGAAAGCCCAAGCTCTTGCAGAATCACCTCGGCGTCATGCTTGACGGACGGATCAATGCGCGCCCGAATCATTTCGGCTTTGGACATGATCGTTCTCCCGGTTTCGATTGAAGATCCACCCTCGACTTGTAGCACATTCTGGAGACAAAAGCCATTTTTCAAACCTTAGAAGGAGACCACCTTCTTCACCAACCCGGTCGAAAAGCATCGGCCAGCCATTCAATCTGCCAGCTCTCATCAGCATGATACCACAACGATAACACATCAAAACGGCATTCTGCATCGGCCCACTGTGGTTGACGGGCCAGGAACTGGCTCGCCAGCCGCACCAGACGGGCCTGTTTGCGCCGGTCAACCGATTCGGCTGGCGATACCATAGCCCCAGCCCGGCGCGCCCGTACCTCACAAAACACCAGCGTCTGCCGGTCACGAGCGATGATGTCCAGTTCACCCAGACGACTGCGCACATTGCAGGCCAAAATCAACCAGCCCAGCTGTTCCAGGTAGCGCACGGCCTGCTGTTCAGCGGCCGCGCCGAGCGCTCGTCGTGGGTCAGGTTCTGTCATTCCTCGTCCTTATAACGGTTGCGATGCGGCTGCACCGCTGGCTTGGCGCAGCCCGACACCACCACGCTAATCTCGCCCCGCACCACCCCCTCCATGGTGCGAAAGCGCTCGGCCAATTCGGCAATGGTACCGCGATACCAGCTTTCGTGCAGCTTGGTCAGTTCACGGGCCACCACCACCGGCCGGCCCGGTTCCAGCACAGCGGCCATGTCGGTCAGGGTCTGTGCCAAACGGGGTGGAGCCTCATAAAAGACCAGTGTGCGCGATTCCGTCACCATCTGCTGCAACCACTGCCGCCTGCGCCCACCCTTGCGCGGCGGAAATCCGGTAAAAACAAAGCTGTCGGCGGCCAGCCCGGAACCGGCCAGAGCGGTCACCACGGCCGATGCCCCGGGCAGTACCTCAATGGTGATGCCCTGCTCGGCCGCCGCCTTGACCAGCGGCACCCCGGGATCGCTGATGCCCGGCATACCGGCATCGGTGACCAGTGCATAACGCTCGCCGCTGTTCAGGCCAGCGATCAGGGCCGGTATTTTATGGGACAGATTATGCGCCCGCACACTGACCAGGGGGGTGCGGATGTTATAGTGCTGGCACAACAGCGCCGTACGCCGGGTATCCTCAGCCAGAATGCGGTCGACCTCTGCCAGAAGGCGCAACGCCCGCAGGGTGATGTCTTCCAGGTTGCCGATCGGTGTCGGGATGATGTAGAGACGTCCTGCGATCAATGTTTATGATCCGTTGTTATGCGACTTTGCTAATCTTATCAGAAACACGGCAACATCCAGAGCAATATCCCTGGCAATTTGCCGAACCAAAATGGGCGAGACATCTTGCCCAGGATGCACTGGAATGGTTGTCTGCCGTCCATCCGCATGACGCCATTGCTGGTGAGAACCACGCTGCCGAACCAATTCAAAGCCCCAGGCACGTAGCAATGAGGCCATGTCTCTTGCCGCCAGGGGAGGAACACGCCCCATGTTTTTAGGCCACTCGAATACGTTGCACGCCGATGAATTCAGTTTCTAGATGAGGTTCACCATCTTCCAATAACATGGCAATAACCTCCTGCAAATTGGTTGAGAGTTCATCAAGGGTCTTGCCTTGAGAATGAGCTCCAGGAAAACCAGGGACATAGCCCACGTAATAGCCAGTGTCTTGGCATTGCTCAACGACAGCGTCATACATGCGCATTTTAGTTCTGATCCTCTCCTGGTTTGTAATATCCCGGCACTATCATCTTTGCTGAACTTTACCATTCCATAACTACTCTAATTGGTTTGTATAGCATCAATCCAAGGAAAAAGTGGGGTACCTTCATTTTTTTATGGTAACCCATCGACAATTGTGGTACGTAATTGGCTATGCAGGTAAAGAATGTCACGATTGCAGCGGTGGATCAGACCCGTACTGCGGTACGACTGGTTCCAGTCTCCAATCCTGATTGGGGTGGGCTGCGGCCCATCATGTCACAGACGTCTCTACACTACCAAGGAGTCCTACTCATGAATATTTCCTCCCAACGCTCATCCGAAGCCGGTTTCACCCTCATCGAGCTGGTGATGGTGATCGTCATCCTCGGCATCCTGGCCGCCGTTGCTACCCCCAAATTCACCAGTCTGGTCGATGAGGCTGACAAATCGGCCGTCAAAGGCGTAGCTGGTTCGCTGGCCAGTGCTGGTTCCACCAACTGGGCTATCTGCAAAAGCAACCCGACGGCCACCGATTGTAAGGCCATCACCAACTGTACCAGCGCCTGGGATTTGATCGATTCGGCTGAGTCGACCAGTCTGCAGCTCAAATACACCATCACCTCGGCTGCCATCGCCGCGGGTGCCAGTGCCAGTTGTACCCTTGGGGTAACCACTGGTACCGCGACAGCGACCTTTACCCTAGCCAGACCGTAATCCTTTTCAGGAATCCCGCTCAGTCCTCTATCCTCTCTTCGACCTGTGAGGAGAGGATAGCGTGAGGGGTGCGCATGGCATCATGGCATAGCGAGGTACGGCGATTTAGGCGTGTTGTTGCAACCATCGCGGATTAGGCAGTCTTGGCAATCTGGTTTCACCCTGATCGAACTGGTGATGGTGATCGTCATTCTCGGCGTTCTGGCAGCGCTGGCGACACCGAAGTTTGTCAGTCTGATTGGTGAAGCGGATCAGTCGGCCATCAAGGCGGTAGCTGGGGCTCTGTCGAGCGCCAGTTCGATCAATTACTCGGCTTGCGTTGCTGCCAACAGCAGCTGTCAGGCGGTACGCAATTGCGGCGACGGCTTTGATCGCTTGGTCGATACGCTGGAAACGGCTTACCTGAAATCGAAATACCGGATCCAGTCGTCATCGTCTATTGCCAAAGGCAGCAGTACAAGTTGCGTGCTGGAACTGATTGCTGACTCGACGATCACGGCACCATTTACGTTGATTGGGACCGAGGCACCATAAAAGTAAGGCTCACATAGGGGAGATAGGTCATGGCACAACAACCGTCAATGGCCGCTGGTTTCACCCTGATCGAACTGGTGATGGTGATCGTCATTCTCGGCATTCTATCGGCAACGCTAACACCCAAATACACCACCCTGGTTGACGAGGCGGAACGATCAACGGTCAAGGGTGTTGCCGGTTCGTTGGCCAGTGCCGGAACGGTCAACTGGGGCATCTGCAAAGCCAGTGGTCGTGCCAACGTTCCCGGTAGTTCCTGCAAGACCGTTGCCAGATGCGAGGATGTCTGGCAGTTGATCGAACCAGAAGAAGCTGTGGCACTGAACGAGAAGTATGACATTGATGAAGGCGGTCTGTTTAACAACGGCATTGCTAGTTGCGTTCTGCGTCGATCGGCAGCGATTGCGGCCTCCTTCACGCTATTGGCGACCCCCTAACATGGACAATGTGCGCTGGGACATGAACAACGGGCGCTGGCAGCAAGGTTTTACTCTGGTAGAGACGATCATGGTGCTGGTCATTGTCGGCATTATGTCCGCATCGGTTACGACCCGCTGGCCCGGTTCCGACATGGAGGTGCGCGCCAGTGCTGAACAGTTGGCCACCGATCTGCGCCAGGTACAGACCATCTGCATGCAGCAGCATCAACAGACCTCCTGTCAGCTATGGCGCAGCGCCACCAATGGTTACACCATGCAGATTTTGTTGAAACTGGCCAGTGCCAGCCAAGATATCAGCGGTTTGACCACCTCCTGGATGTTGCAGGATGGCGACCAAACCCCGTGCAGTGTGGTGCGCAACAACCTGGACGCGACCCTGACCAAAACGGTCACCCTACCGGGCATGACCCTGACCTGGCCCAGCAGTGCCGGCACGCCAATGGTTCTGGCCTTCGACGGCACAGGGACACCGATTGACAGCGTCACCAAGGTACCGATCAGCGACGACCCGATCATCACGGTGACCAAGAGCGGGGCTAGTCGCACCGTGCAGCTGTTTCATCTCACCGGTATGGTGCGCTAGGAGAGGATGGCAGCATGACAACGAGTAGCGTTTTTTATCACCCTATAAGCTCCCTGCACCACCCCTCACCCTGCCCTTTCCCACAAGGGGAGAGGGTGAAGAGGTCGTTTGGGGGTGAGGGAGAAGACGGCGGATTTACCCTGGTTGAGCTGATCGTGTTCATTGTCATCATTGCCAGCTCGATCGCTGCCATTGTGCCGCTCTACACCGAGGTGCTGATCGGACAGCAGCAGACGCGTGAGCAGATTCAGGCCAAGTTTCTGGCTACCGAGCTGTTTGAGCAGATTCGTGGCGAGTGCCAGATCAAGCACACCACCTTTGCCAATCTCAAGCTGCTGTCTGCCGCCACTGACCTGACCGGATTCCAGCGCAGCATGACCATAACCGATGACCCGACCGATAGTTACTGTGTCAATATCGTCATCAGCGTGGCTAACAGCAGCGGTGCAGTCATCTACCTTCTGCCAGCGCAGCAGATCTGTGCCGACCACCTGCCCATCACCGGTAGCCTGAAGAGTTGCCAGAAATGAACGCTCCACGCTCTGACACCGGTTTTACTCTGCTGGAAATGATCATCACCATGATTGTCATGGTGATCCTGTTTGCCTTGGGCGGGCAGATCCTGGCGACCGGATTTCGTTCCTACTTCACCACCAGCGATCTAGCCCCGTTGCCAGCCCAGGCCGAGATGGCGATGGAGCGCATGTGGCGTGAGCTGCGCGATGCCAGCTGGCTGTCGGTCTGTCCAGCCGGTTGCAGCAGTGGCACCAGCAACAGCATCGCCCTGACCCATGCCACCACAGGCGTGGCCTACAGCTTCACCGAGCAGACGGTGACGGGCATTGGCACATCGATCTACATGAACGATGCCCCCCTGATGGACAACCTGGAAGCAGGCAGTCTGGCCTTTACCATCGATACCACGCGCCAGCTGGTGACCATTAATTTCAGGGTCAGAAAGGCACTGACCATCTCTTCTGGTGGCTCGGCAGCCATTCTGCCGTTGCGTAGCGCGGTACTGGTGCAACCCTTATGGTAACCTATTTGTATACCATGATTTTTTTTCGTATTTTTGGTAAATTTTTGTTAGAATGGCCGAAAGGCTATCGGACGACTCATTCTACGACATGGTTTTGGTGGAGAACAGCATGAACAGGCCCTTGACACGCACACAACGGATCGGTAACAACCCTCATTTCCAACATCAAAGCGGGTCACTGACCATGGTAGCCGTCATTGTGATGGCTGTTATCGCCGTTGTCGGGGTGGTGGTGACCAAAGGGTATATCAGCGGCGTCAGCAACAAGGCGCAGCATGATGAGGGCACCATCGCCTACAATGCCGCCCAGTCGGGCGCCCAGTCGGTACTGAGCCAGCTCAAGGCCAACAACTGCGATCCAACCAAGCTGGGCGGTACTCAGGTTGGCAGCGATATCGTGCTGACCCAGACGCTCAACGGCCAGAAATTTACCACCACCTTTAGTTGTGTTACCCAGGTCGACAACAAGTGCGTGGCCTATAACGCCCTGTCCCAGGCCGAAAATGGCCGCCGCACCACCCAGCTGAACATCGACTGCACCAAATATCCGGTTGATGGGCCCATCCTCAGCAAACCGGGCAAGCTGTCGATCGGCACCGGCGGCAAGGTCAACGACAAGGCTATCGACAGCAACTGCGTCAAGCCCAGTGCCTCCTGGCAACAGGGCCTCTGGCAGTGGGTCGCCATCCTGCTCGATAGCATCAGCGGTGAGGCCACAGCGGCCACCTATGCCACCGTCACCCTGTGCCACAAGCCAGGAACATCGCTACAGCAAGAGATGGACCTGACCAACAGCAACGATATATCGACCCATCTGGGCCATGGTGACAGCATGGGTGCCTGCCCTGAGTCAACAACGACTGGTAGCAGTGGGGATGGTAGCGATACAGGGGGCAGTAGCGGCGGCGATACCGGTTCCGGTAGCGACAGTGGCTCCGGTGGTGGCGGAACGACCGATCCGGGTACTGGTCATACGGCGGTGATCGTCTGCCATAAACCGGGCACACCGGCTGAGCAACAGCTTACCATTGATGACGACGCTGTTGGCGAAGAGAGCGCGGCTGCCCACCTCGGCCACGGCGACAAGTTGGGAGCCTGTGGCATCAGCGACGGTGGTGGCAGTGGTACCGGTGATACCTGCACCACCCACAGCAGCACCATTGCCAGCTGTAATTTTGTCACCGGTGCCAGTCAGTTGCAAACCAGCGATGTCACACTGGCCCTGCTCGATACCTTCCAGGTCAGCAGTGGCGATGCGGGCGATAATACCGTCACCAGTGGCGCCACCAAGACTTTCAAGAGCGGCACCGAGTACGACACCTTCACCCTGGATGACAACAGTACACTGATCTTGAACGATGGTGTCATTGGTCAGAAAGCTAACTTTCGCATCAACCTGATCGAACAGGGTGCCTGTGTCACCGACGGCTCCAACGGATCAGGTGGCGGCGGGCACGTATCCAGTGGTCATTCCGGTCACAAGGGCTGGTTTGGTGGCAAGGGCTGGTCGGGCAACAAGGGCAGCAACGAGGGCAAGAAGTGGTCGGGTGGCAAGGGCCGCTCGGGAGGCCGTGGCGAGTCGTATGGCTGGTCGAGCAACAAAGGTTGCTCCGGTGGCAAGGGTGGCACAGCCGGTATCAACTGGTGGCTCAACAGCAATGAGACAGCGATCCAGAAGCGCGGCTTCATGTGGCGCCACGATGGCTGGGGCTGCCGTCTGCACCAGGGTAGCAAGCAGGTCTGGCGTCATTGTGGCCACGGCACCGACGATGTCTGCACCTCCAATGGTTCGGTGACCATCAAGCTGGCCCCGGGCGACTATTACGTCGGCAAGATCTCGTTAGGTGCCAACACCACCATCGTGGTCAATCCCCCTGGTGTGGTCAAACTGTACGTCAACACACTGGAACTGGGCGCCAACAGCCGCATTAACGTTGCTGGCGATGTGGGCAATCTCTACCTGATGATCGGTAACAGCATGAAGGTGTGCGAAGGTGGCCAGATGAAAGCCGTGGTGCTGGCCCCCAGCCAATACAGCAGTGTCGAAGTGGGTGATAACATGACCATGACTGGAGCCATCCTCGGTGGTAACAGCGTCACGGTTGGCCAGAACATCAACATCACCTACAACAGCGCCGTCAAGGATGCCATCAAGGCGCTGGGAGCTGAAGATGATCAGGGCATCAAGATCATCAGTGTCTCAGGCTGGCAGGAGAGCAACCAGAAGTAGCGGTGACCGGAAGCGACGGGCTTGATGCAGGATCAGGACAGCAGCTACAAGAGAATCTACTCGCATCCTGAAATGATGCGCGATCTGCTGCTTGGTTTTGTAGACAGGCCTTGGGTCAAACAGCTTGACTATACGACGCTACAGAAGGTCCCCACCCGTTTTGTAGCCGATAATCAGCGCCAGAAGGAGGATGATCTGGTATGGCGTGCGGGGTTGCCGGGCGTGGAATGGCCCGTTTACTTGCCATTTGAGGTGCAAACCACCTCAGATGGCATGATGCCGGTTAGAGCGGTTTCGTATGCTGCGTTGTGGCTGTTACGTTCTGATTGACATCAACACGGTTGCCGGAAACACCCTAACCAAGTTGGTGGCACAGGGTAATCTGGCTGCCATTCAGATCGGCATGGAGCTGTGCCGGTCACGGCAGGAGCTAGCGGAGCTGATCCGACGTCTGCATCGGTTGCTGCGACCAGAACAGGTCAGTTTGCGGCGCGATTTTTTGTCCTGGTTGCAGCGGGTACTGCTGCCGCGTCAGGCATTGGCAGGGCAAACACTTCCGGAACTTGTCGACTTGGAGGATATCGGTGAAATGTTAGCAGAGACTGTGCAAAAATGGGTTCAACCATGGTGGGAACAAGGCCGCCAGGAAGGCCGCCAGGAAGGCCGCCAGGAAGGCCGCCAGGAAGGCATGAAAGAAGGGGAGGCACTGATGTTGTTGCGTCAATTGCGGCGTCGTTTCCCCGAATTACCCAGCTGGATTGAACGTGAAGTTCTGGGAGCCGACGTCAGCACGCTGGAACGGTGGAGCGACCTTATTCTGGATGCCCGTTCCCTGCAGGATATTTTTGGTGATCTTAAACCGGTCCATTATCATTAACGCTTCGTATCAATCAAACTCATGATCCAACGCTAAGCCATAAAAGGATACTGCCCATGTCCACCGCCGATGATACCAACGGGACAACCTCTTCCGACAACCGTGCTGTTGCCGCACCGGAACTGCTGTTCATCGACCGTGCTGTTACCGATGCCCAGACCCTGGCCAGTCATGTGCGCGCTGGCATGGAGGTCTTCATGCTGGCAGACACGATCGATCCGTGGCAGCAGATCAGCGATGTACTGGCGCAGCATAGCAATGTCCGCGCCATCCATCTGGTATCGCATGGCCGTGACGGTCTGTTGTGGCTGGGCGGCCGTGAGATCACCTCGGCCAGTCTGGCCGATCATGCTGACCTGCTGACCGGTTGGTCTTCTCATCTGGCAGCGGGGGCCGATCTGCTGCTTTACGGTTGCGATGTAGCGGCTGGCGATGCCGGAGCCGAGCTGATGGCACGCATGGCCCAACTGACCGCTGCCGATGTGGCAGCCTCAACCGATGCTACAGGACAAGGCGGCAACTGGACGCTGGAAGCCACCACTGGTGTCACGGAAACCGCCAGTGCCTTCGACGCCAGCGTTGATAACGACTATCGCTATCGTCTGGCCACAGCGGTACCGGGCACCTTTACTGGTAAAACAGGTATCAACGTCAATACTACCGGGGTCACTACCGGTCTGATCGGCGCTGGCAAGAAGATCACTTTTGACCCGGTCACTGTGACCAGTGTCGGATCGGGCAGCGTTGCACTGCTGCTGCGTAACTACGATGTTGACTACGGCCTCAAGAACTCGTCGGGCACGCCCTATGTTGCCGGTGACCCCAAGTCCGAATGGGATGGTGTCTATTTACAGGAAGTAGCAACACCAACCACGGCCCCGAGCGAAACCGCCAGCGCCTGGACCTTCGTCGGCTATCTTAACGGTACCAACAACACCTGGAACACCACCACTCTTGACATCAGCACTTTTGCTGCTACCAACGGGGCTGGCAACTATGTGGTGCGCATCGTTCCCGATGACAACGCCACCCAGACCCAGAACCACAACAGTGGCCCGTGGGTGGTGGGTATCACCTTCGCCCAGATCATCGTCGATGGTGGTGCCGCTACCGGTGCTTCATTGAGCGTGCCGACCGAAACCGGCCAGACCGTCACCGCCACGGTCACGCCCAAAACCTCCGGCAACTTCATTGTTGAATACAACCTGATCGATGCCAGCGGTCGCGATGCCGCAGCAGCCACCACAGCGGTCAGTGGTCTAACGGCCAACGTCGCCAAAACGGTCACCAGTACCCTGGCTCCCAACACCAATTTTTACAGCAGCTGGTCCAGCATCCCTAGCGGTACCTACACGCTGGAGGCAACGTTGCTCGACACCGCTCATGTGGTGCAACAGACACAAAAAGTCAGCTATTCACACACCCAAAGCAGCAGTGCCAGCGGCGCTACCACCTCATCCAAGGTGACCATTACCGACCTCAAGACCTGGTATGGCAACACGCCCGCTGACCTGGCCCATCAGGCCACTTCCGATACCAGTGCCCAGCAGCTGACCATCAAGGGTAAGCTGGCCACCACGCCCACCAGGACCAGTGCCAATGTGACGATTCAGGAGCTGGTTAACGGTAGTTGGACCAGCATTTCGAGCACCAAAACCATCGGCAAGGTGTCCAGCTGGGAAGTCAATCTGAGCAGCGACCTCAGTGTTGGCAGTCATACCCTGCGGGCTAAGTATCGCACTTCGTCCTTCGGGTCGACCTACTATTCGCCCAACTATGCCCTGGTGGTCGATACTCCCAGCACGATAACGCCGGTCATCACCGGTTTGGCCAGCAACTCCTGGACTGGATCTTCAGCGGCTGATCTGGCCTCGCAGCTTAATCCGGCGGCGCTGCCGCATACTACCGCTAACCAGAGACCTACTGTGACCGGCACTTCAGGGCCACTGGCCGCCCTCAACATTTATGACGGTACCACCCTGCTGGGCTATACCACCGCCAGCAGCAGCGGAACCTGGTCGTTCAGTGTGCCAGCCTATGCCCAGCTGAGCCGTTCCACCACCGCCCACAGTCTTACGGCCAAGGATGTCGGCGCCAATCGCACCTCATCGGCTTATGCCCTGGTGATCGATTCGACCGCACCGACCCAGACCATCACCATCGACCGCCTGTCCAACGATACCGGATCAAGTGCCTTCGACTTTGTCACCTCGGAAAAGGCACAGACCATCTACGGTACCATGAGCGCTGGCCTGACCGGTACGCAGACGCTGTGGGGCACCATCAACGGTGGCGGTAACTGGGTTGATGTCACCGACAAAATCACGGCCACAACGCAGATCGTCTGGGATAACCAGACCCTGTATGAAGGTTACTACGAGGATAACCAGATCTCGAAAAACCAGATGATTCCGTGGAGCATTCAGTTCAAGGTCACCGACAGCGCTGGCCAGGATGGCGCGGTGGCCAGTCAGACCTATCAGGTGATGATCAGCACCGGTGTGCCCAATATCCTCATCATGGCCGACAGTGCCGTCAGCCCGGTGACCACCAACAAGAGCTATCCGGTCATCAGCGGTGATGCCGACGCCGGCGTGCTGGTCGATGTCTATCTCAACGATGTGCTAAAAGGAACGGTGGCCACCGACGTCACCGGCAACTGGTCGTGGGCCCCATCAACAACCGTCGCCAACGGTACCTACACCGTCAAGGCCGTTGAACGCAATGCCCTGACCGGTTACACCTCGGTTGACTCGACCACCAAGACCCTGACCGTCAACACCACCCTGCCCTCGCTGACCCTCAACAGCAGCTCCGATCTGGGCAGCTACAACGATGATGCCATTACCAGCGATGATACACCAACCTTGAGGGTCGATTTTTCTAACATCGGCGTCAACCTGACAGCGGGCACCGATCAGGTCAGGATTTTTGCCGATGGTAGCCAGGTTGGCTCAGTGACCGTCACCTCGACCCATGTCAGCAACAAGTACGTCGATATCACCACCAGCACCCTGGGCAGTGATGGCTACAAAACACTGTCGGCTCAGGTGGTACGCGGAGCCACCACCTACCAGTCGGTTAATCTCGGCCTGACGCTTGACCGTACCGCGCCGCTGCTGGCGACGGCAGAGGTCGATGGCGACAGTGTGACGCTGCATTACGACGAGGCCGTTGGTTTTGATGTCGCAGCACCAGCACTGGCCAATTTTACCGTCAAGGCCAATGGTACCACCCAGACCGTTGATGGCCTCGAATTCGACCCCATCGCCGGTGAGATCACTCTCATGCTGGCCAGTCCAGTCGCTGCCAATGCCACAGTAACGGTCTCTTACATCAACACCGGTACCACCAACCTGACCGATCTGGCCGGCAACAAAGCCGCCGCGCTCAGTAACCGTGCCGTGACCAACCTCACCGACAACAGTGCTCCAACGCTGGTGAGCATTGAGCGCCAGGATCCCCTGACCGCTACCACCAACGCTGATGCCGTGACCTTCCGGGTGACCTTTGCCGATAGCGGCAGTGGTGGCGTGATTGGTGTTGATGAAACCGATTTTGTCGCCACGTTGACACCCAACTCGGGTACGGCCACCCAGCCGAGCGTCAGTACCGTCACCAGAATATCGGCGCTGGTCTACGATGTCACCGTTGATGATGCCGCTATCGCCCAGGCCAACGGCACGCTGCGGCTGGCACTCAACACACAGGCCAACGGTATGGATATTACCGACCAGTCATCGGCAGCCAATCCACTGGCCAACAACACCACCGTGACCGGCAGTTACACGCTCGATAACAGCGTCTCCACACCCATCAATCTCGATCTGGCGGCGGTCGATGACAGCGGCCTGTCCGACAGCGATGATATCACCAGCCATACCAGTGGCTTGACCATCAGTGGTGGCGGCGGTGAAGCCGGTAGCACGTTGGTGCTGTTTGCCGACCGGAATGGTAACAGCACCCTCGACAGTGGCGAAGCGCTGGCGACCACAGCGGTAACATCGGCCAACTGGAGCACCGATGTCGCTTTACCAGTAGGGATCCATGCCGTTCAGGCCGTGCAGACCGATACCGCCGGTAGCAGTGCTACCTCGGCGGCCCTGACCATCACCGTGGTGGCCGACGATCCCATTCCATCGAAAATGACCATCAGCAGTGCCTCCAGCGATGGTACCCAGGCCAATGACGGTTCCTTCTTCCCATCCATCTCGGCCGATGGTCGCTACGTCGCCTTCTGGAGCTTTGCCGACAATCTGGTGTCGGGTGATACCAATCAGCGTGCTGATGTGTTTGTGCGTGATCGCCAGAACAACACCGTCACCCGTATCAGTGTTTCCAGCAGCGGTGCTGAGGGCAATGGCCACTCCTCGACCCCATCCATCTCCCCCGATGGCGGGTATGTGGTGTTCTACAGCAGTGCCAGCAATCTGGTCTCCGGTGACACCAACAACAAGGACGATGTCTTCCTCTACGATCTGGCCAACCGGCAGATCAGCCGGGTCAGCATTGCCAACAATGGCAGCCAGGCTACTGGCAGTTCCGGTCAGGCTGCTGTGTCCTACGGTGGCCGTTACGTGGCATTCCAGAGCAATGCCAACAATCTGGTCTCTGGTGACAGCAACGGCAGCGCCGACATTTTCGTGCGCGATCGCGTCGACAACAAGACCTGGCTGGTCAGTCTGGCCAACGACGGCAAACAGGGCAACGGCTTGTCGATCTATCCCTCCATCTCGGCCGATGGCAGTCAGGTGGCGTTCCACAGCGCTGCCAGCAATCTGGTTAGTGGCGACAGCAACGGCATGAGTGATGTGTTTGTACGCGACCTGCTCAATCACCGTACCACCCGTGTCAGTGTCGCCAGTGATGGCAGCGAGGGCGATGGTGATTCGTCCTATGCCTCCATCTCGTTCGATGGTGACTTTGTCGCCTTCCAGAGTGAGGCCAGCAATCTGGTTAGCGGCGATAACAATACCCTACAAGATGTGCTGTTGCGCAACCTGATCACCAATCAGACCGAGCTGGTCAGTGTCGCCAGCAATGGCACGGCCGGCGATGGCCCCTCCTATCGCGGTTCGGTCGCCTACCTGGGTAGCTATGTGGCCTTCCACAGCGAGGCCACCAGTCTGACGGCCGATGATGGCAACAGTGTCAACGATCTGCTGATCCGTGACCGCCTTACCAGTCAGACCGTCCGTGCCAGCGTCTCGGATGGTGGTGCCGAGGGTAATGGCAGCTCCTGGTATGGCTCGATGGCCGCCGATGCCAGTGCGGTGGCTTTTCACAGCGATGCCAGCAACCTGACCCCGGCCTTTACCGATAACAACGGCGAGACCGATATCCTGGTCAAAGCGCTCGATTACACCCCCTTGACACCGATCTTTGTGCCGGTACCGGCCAGCCTTAATCTGGCTGATGCCGACGATAACGGCTTTAGCAATGGGGATAACATCACCAACCAGACCAGCAACCTGACCATCAGTGGCAACAACGGTGCCGCTGGCAGCAAGATCGTGCTGTTTGACGATCAGGATCGCGATGGTGTGATCGATAGCGGTGAGGCCCTGGTCACCACGGCTGTGACAGGCAGCAACTGGCAGGTCGATACTAGGCTGGCGTTCGGTAGTCATGCCCTGCGTGCCATCCAGAACGATAGCGCTGGCAACAACAGTCGCGCCTCGGCCATCCTGAATCTGGTGGTGTTGCCCAGTGGTGTGCAGGCAGCTTCCGGCGTGGCTACCGTCACCCTGACCAGCAACAGCTCCTTGCTGGCCTCCATGGTCGATAGCGTCATCAGCAACAGTGGTATCACCGATACCGTTACCCTGCTGACCAGCAGTCGTCTGGCCGCTTTGCGCGTCGATACCATCGTCAGCAGCGATGGTGCTGTCGATACCGTGACCCTGCTGGGTGGCAGTGGCCGGGTGGTGGTGTCAGACATCGATTCGATCATCGGCAGCAGCGGTAGCGATACCATCGTATTGTTGACCGCTGGCGCTAGTGCTCTGTCCGACATCGAGACCGTGCTTGGTTCGGCTGGCAACGACGTCGTCACCCTGCTGGGATCGGATCAGCTGGCCATCAGCCACATCGAATCCATCGTCGGTACCAGTGGCACCGATACCGTGCGTCTGCTGACCGCTGCCAGCGTCACCGTGTCTAGCGTCGATACCCTGATCGGTGCTGCCGGAGCCGAAACCGTCACGCTGCTGCAATCACCTTTGACCATCTCGGCAGTCAGTTCGGTGATCGGCAGCACAGCGGCGGATACCCTGACGCTGCTGGCTGACAGCAGTGTCATCGTCAGTGGCGTTGAGTCGATCATCAGTGTCAGCAACGATACCGTGACCCTGCTGGCCACCAGTGGTGGCCGTTTATGGAGTTCCAAAGTCGATAGTCTCATCGGCAGCAGCGCTAGCGATACCGTGACACTGGCCGCGGCTAACCGTACCGCGATCAGCGCGGTCGAAGTGGTGCTGGGCAGCCTCAGCACATCGGACACGGTAGCGCTGTTGACCAGCGCGTCTGTGACCATCAGTGCCGTCGAGTCGGTTATCGGCAGCAGTGGCGTGGATACCGTCCAGATGCTGGCAGCAGGCAAGCTGTTCACCACCCAGGTCGACAGCCTCATCGGCAGCAGTGGCCAGGAAACCGTTACCCTACTGACCAAAGCCAATCTGGCGTTAGCGGGCATCGATACCCTGACCGGATCTGCTTCTATCGATACGGTGACCCTGATCTCGGCCACCACGGTGATCCTCAACGGTATTGAATCGGTGGTAGGTTCATCAGGCAGCGATACCATCACCATGAAAAACAGCGGTGTCGTGATCTGGGGTGGTGATGATGCTGATATCATCGCTCTGACCGAATCCAGCGGCAAGGATACCATTGTCATGACCAGTGTCAGCCACTCCTCTACCACCGATGTTGACCGTATTGTCAATTTCCAGGGTACGGATGTGCTGTTCTTCTCGGGCCTTAAAACCGGGTCATTCACCACCGCTGCCCTGCTGACCCAGAACCAGTCGTTTACCAATACCGGTAAATCGCAGCTGCTGTTCAACAGCACCACCGGCCAGTTGCAGGTCGACAGTGATGGTGACGGCACCACTGACATGAAAATCAATCTCCCCGGTGTCAAATCGCTCAAAAGCAGCAATTTTGCCTGGAGTAGCCCCAAGAGTGCCTCGGCAACATCCCTGAGCCGTATGCTGGGCACGGCCATGGCGACAGGGGATCAGACCTTGTTATCGACAACAGGGGTAGACAGTGGCAGCGTGGATGCCAGTCTGGTCAAACGTACTGACGACAGCTGGCTGACGGGCAGCAGCTAATCCCCTCAGTGGCTACTCTACCAGTGCCTGTTGTTTTGGCTCCCCTCTCCATTCATGGAGAGGGGCCGGGGGTGAGGTCTCATGAAACTCGATGTTCAAGTTTTCTGGCTTTGACTCTTGTTTTCGTCATTCCCGCACAAGCGGGAATCCAGTATTTCCTGTCGGTGCATCGCCATTACCCCTCACCCCCCAACCCCCTCTCCCACAGGTGGAGAGGGGGAGGCATGAAGGCAATTCCCCTTACCCTCTCCCCTTGTGGGAGAGGGCAGGGTGAGGGGTGCAGAGACGCGGAAGCTGTTACGCAGCCATTCAGGCAGGCTGGATTCCCGCCTACGCGGGAATGACGGCTCAAAAACTTGAACATCGAGTCTAACATGCGCGGGTGTTCAAACAGCTGATGGTAAATGCCGTCCTGGCCAGCACCGCATTGCTGTTGCAGTATAGAACATCTTCTCTCTTGGATCATACCCCTTCAGGTGGTTCCGTGCAAGCGGTCTGTACCGAATCAGCAACACGACCCACCACCATCTCTGCACGCAAAGAGCGCAGGGTTATAGCCACCCGCTCAGCTGACGAACGTCAGTAGCCCGCTTCCCTCCCTTAACTCCGCCTGCTTGGCGGTCTTGGAGATCGTCAGGGCCAATACCCCCGATGACACGCTGGCATTGCCGGCTGCATCGCTCTGGAAGGCATACAGGCTATGGGCTCCCAACGCCAAGGCCAGATCGTTGGTACGCCAATTGCCATCATTGTCGGCCGTCACGGTGGCTAGGGCCTTCTCGGCTGAATCCTGCTTTTTGTTCTTGTTCTTGTCCTCAAACAGCGTTACCAAAGCGCCGATATCGGCCGTGCCGCTGAAGTTGAGACCCTTGCTCCTGGTGGTGACATTGTCCCGAGCACCGATATCATCGTCAGAATCCAGCACGGGTGCCGATGGAGCCGTGGTCGGCGGGGTGGTATCGATGGTGATCATCAAGGCATCGGAGGCCGCGCTGACACTGGCACCACCTTTCCAGTGCATGGCGCGGATGTTGTGGGCCCCAGACGCCAGCGCGATATCCTTGTTCCATTTGCCGGTGGCAGCCGTAATGGCAATCGTGCCAAGCGACTCACCGCTATCCAGCTGGCTATTATTGTCCTTATCGTCGAACAACATGACAACGCTGCCTTTCTTGCCTATCCCGCTGATAGTCAAACCCCTGCTGTTCTTGGTGATGTTATCACTGCTGGAAACACCACTATCATCGACGGCGGCCAGATCGAGGTTGGTCGGTGCGGTTAGGGTTTGTGGTAGGGTCGTGCCCTCTTTTTTGCCCTGGAAAGTGCCGTGGCCGCCCTCATCGGCAACAAATGAGCCTTCAACCGTATATCTGGTCGGATCGACCGTTCCAGACAGCATGGTAACACCACCAGAATCAAGCAGCATACCCGTCAATACGCCACTGCTGTTGACAGACATCAGACCAGTCGGCGAATAGCGACTGCCATCGGGATGAGATACCGATCCCGTAGCGTTGCCATTGGCGGCGAAGGCGATGCTCCATCGACTACCATCGCTATCAGTACCGGAATAGGTTCCGATAAACTGTGCAGCAACCTGGGCCCTGACCCCCTGAAACGTACCGGTTGTGCCATCGCTATCAGCGAATGACCCCGACACGCTGTAACTGGTTGGATGAACGGTGCCATTGAGTCGGGTTGTGCTGCTGTCCCCAAATTTCAGGGTAGTGGTGAACGCCCCCTGGCTGTTGATGGACATAGACCCTGTGAACGGGTAACGGGTGCCATCCCAGTCGAAACCGGCGCCCGTTATACCACCCGTGGTCGTTATGACCATTTGCCAGACGCTATTGTCACTGTCCGTACCAAAATAGGTACCGGAAAAACTGCTCGCCGTTGTTGCCATATCTTTTTCCTCCTTACTATTGACGGTGCGTTCGACGAACCAGCCCAGACTGTCGGTGATACACCCCAATCTATCAAGGCAAAACGACCTTTTTATGACCCATTTGGGCTATAAGAGGCATTTTTTTGAGACTGGGTCCAGATCCATTCTAAATTATTATAGGCTATATTTTCATATTATCAATCGCATGTCAATAGTTTTAATAGGCACCTGTTGACGTTACATTGCCTCAAGGAAGACGCAGGACTAGAATCGGTCGGCTTGGATTTTTACAAGAACAACCCACTCTTTATCATTGAAGGTCATGATGGTACAAACCAATAAGGTCATGGGTGATATCTGGGGAGGGCTGGCCGCCATGTTGGTGGCCTTGCCATCGGCCATCGCATTTGGTGTGGTCAGTTTTACGCCGTTAGGGTCGGCCTACCTTGGCGTGGGTGCCATGGCCGGGGTCATGGGAACCGTGGTGCTGGGGTTGGTCGTATCGATCGTGGGGGGCGCCCCGCGACTGATCACCGCTCCCTGCGCCCCGGCAGCAGCGGTTCTGTCGGCCCTGACGGCCGAGCTACTGGCCGGACGGCATGGTTTGGCCCAGTTACCCCCGGAGCAGGTGCTGCTGTTGGTGGCTGTGGTCGGGCTGCTGTCCGGAGGGATGCAGATCCTGTTCGGTGTACTCGGCGGGGGTAAGGTCATCAAGTTCATTCCCTACCCGGTCGTATCGGGTTACCTGAGCGGCGTGGGGGTGTTGATCTTTCTGAGCCAGATACCGAAACTGCTGGGCTGGCCTAAGGGTACCGATCTATGGAGCGGTTTGTCCCATCCGTCCTTATGGCAATGGACCGGCATAGCCGTCGGGCTGGTGACCATTGCCGGCATGAGCCTGGCTCCGCGTATCACCAAGGCTGTTCCGGCACCCATTATCGGTTTGCTGGCCGGAATCTCAGCCTATTTTGCAGCGGGACTCTGGCAACCCGCCTTATATCAGCTGGTTGGCAATCCGTTGCTGATTGGTCCGATCTCGGTTGACTTTCCCGCCATGGTCACCGGCATGCAGGAACGCTGGAACGCTGTTGGACGCATGAGCCCAACGGATGTTGCCGCCATTGTGGTGCCAGCCCTGACTTTATCGGTGTTGTTGTCCATCGATACCCTCAAGACCTGCGTGGTGGTTGATGCGTTGACACGTTCCCGGCACAATTCCAACCGCACCCTGATTGGCCAAGGCATCGGCAATCTGCTCACAGCGGTCGTAGGGGGCATGCCTGGAGCCGGAACGATGGGAGCCACACTGGTCAGCATCAACAGTGGTGGTCAAACCCGCCTGTCTGGTCTGTTGGAGGGGCTATTTTCGCTGGTCGTACTGCTGTTGTTCGCCAGTCTGATCGGCTGGGTGCCGATTGCGGCCTTGGCAGGCGTCCTGATGGTGGTCGCTTATCGCATGTTTGACTGGCATAGCCTCTATCTGCTCAAGCACCGCTCCACCCTGCTGGATTTTCTGGTCATCGCCTCGGTTGTGGTGGTGGCAGTAGGGTTCAACCTGATTGCTGCGGCTGGGGCCGGGATCGGCTTTGCCGTAGTGCTGTTCTTCAGGGATCAGGTGCACACCTCGGTGTTGCGTCGCCGCCGCTATGGTGACCAGGTCTCCTCCAAGCACATCCGTCTCAACGAAGAAAAAGAGATCCTGTCGACCACCGGCAAACTGAGCACTATCTGCGAGCTACAGGGCAATCTGTTCTTCGGCACCACCGACAAACTGTTCACCAGCCTGGAGCAGGACATCAAAACCTGCCGGTTCCTCATTCTAGATCTGCGTCATGTGCAATCGGTTGACTTCACTGCCATTCACATGCTGGAACAGATTGGGGCCATGCTGAGGGATCGTGATGCCTATCTGATCCTCAGTGACCTGCCGTCCCAATTGCCCACTGGACTCGATTTGGGCGCCTATTTTGAACAGACAGGACTGCTGTCGCACGGACAGAACATCAAGCTGTTCCCCTACCTGGACCTGGCGATGGAGTGGGTCGAAGATCAGCTCATCGAAGAGAATCGCAAGGGCCTTGCTGATGAACAGCGCCCGTTAGCCCTGAATGAAATTCCCATTTTGCGCGGGTTGCTGAATCCATCGAGTCTGGCCATCCTGGCGACGTCTGCCGAAGAGCGCAGCCTGGCTGCGGGAGAAAAATTGTTCAGCTGTGGCGATAAAGGGGATGAAATCTTCCTGATCCGCCGCGGGCAGATACGCATCATGCTACCCGCTCAAGGGGACAAAGGCATGACCCTGGCGATCTTTGGCCGCGGCAATTTCTTTGGAGAAATGGTCTTTCTGGACCTGCACCATCGCCCTGCTGACGCCGTCGATGACGTTCCTTTGGACCTGCATCACCGTTCTACCGACGCCGTGGCCGATGTGCCAACCGACCTGTTTGTCATTTCCAGGAAAAATTTCGATAAGGTCGTCAGAAACTCTCCAGAGCTGGGCTATCGGTTTATCTTTCGCCTGGCCCGCGCCCTGTCCAACCGGCTGCGCTTTACCAGTGCCGAATTGAGAGAACTGAAGGAGCTGTGACGGGAACCACTCCCGTCTCATGCCTACCCCCCTCCCCAGCGAATGGCGAGGGGGACGCATAGACGATGCTGCATACGCTTCTCCTGTTGTGATGCTATATCGTGGTGTGTTGGTATTGATTATAAGGCATGGCTGAAACCACATAAGCAACCATCAGCTGATATAGCCGGCACATCTACTGCTGCAACACCTTGATCACCTCCTGAAACTCCCGCTCCAGCTCGGTGAAGATCTCCTGTGCCTCCGGCCACTCCTCCATTTCAATCTTGCCCTTGACGCGCATGCAGCGCACGGCAACACGGCCCGCACCGATATCGCTGGCGACGTTTTTCAGCCATATCAGTTCCTGCACCGAACGCAGGCTGCTCTTTCTGGCAACGGCAGACCGGATCGTCTCCAGATGTTTTTCCCCTTCCTGCAACAACAACTGCTTTTGCGCCACCAGCGTATCAGGATCGGTCTTGACGGCGGCTAGCACAGGGGCAACAGTCCCAGCCGGCTTGCGCACGCGGTCGATAACGGTTGCTACAGCTGGTTGACCTGCAGTTGCTATCTCAGCTACTGCCGCCAGCAATTCATCGGGTCGGTAAGGCTTACGCAGATAACCATTCATGCCGGCATCGAGACAAATCTGCTGCTCCGCCGGTGCCGCCCGTGCCGTCACGGCGATGATGGGCGTAGCGGGTTGATCAGGTTGCGTCTTATCACGCTGGCGAATCTGCTGCACGGTCTCGATCCCACCCAGCACCGGCATTTGCAGATCCATCAGAATCAGGTCAAATCGGTTCTGTTGCAGGATGTCCAGAGCCTCCTGGCCGTTATTGGCGATGGTGAGGGTATGGCCGACTGGTTCCAGAATGGCGGTAGCCAGTTTCTGGTTGTTGACGAGATCCTCGACCAGCAGGATCCTGAGTGGGCGCTGCTGGGACCGAACCAGCCTGGCGGCGGACGGACTGGCTTCACCCACAGCTGCCCGACCCAGCAGGGCGTAAAGGGTCTTGAGAGTCTGGAAATAGCGTACCGGCTTCTTGATGGTAGCCATCTGTTGCAACCAACCCACGGCAGGAAGGTCCTTCAGATCCATGTTGGTGGGAATCAATACCGCCGCCGGAATAGGTTGGCTTTCCAGTAAAGTGCCCCATAGCTCGGTATCGGCATCCAGATCCATCACCAACCGATGGTCCAGCAACAACAGGTCATAGTGGGTCTTCTGATCGCGGGCCTGGCGCAATTGTCGGATAGCCGCCGCCAAGCTATCGGCTTCTGTCACCGTGGCGCCCATGCTGGACAACATCTCCTGCACCACCAGACGCCCAGTCTGCTGCCCGATCACAACCAGCAGATGAACGCCCTGCAGCGGTTGTCGAGGATAGCCGCCCTGACGCTCGCCACCATCTTTGTCACGATCCTCCCGACAACCAATGGCCAGCGTGGCGGTAAAGGTAAAGCGGCTGCCCTGGCCCGGTTCGCTCTCGACCTTGATATCCCCACCCATCAGCCCGACCAGATGGCGCGAAATGGTCAACCCCAGACCGGTGCCACCATACTGACGGGTTGTCGAACCATCGGCCTGGGTGAAGCGTTCAAACACCAGCGCCAGCTTGTCCGCTGGAATACCGACACCGGTATCCTGTACCGAACAGCGCAGGGTAATCTGTTGGCTGGTTGCAACGACCTCGGCAACCGGTGCAACGTCCACAACAATTTCTCCGGCACTGGTAAACTTGATGGCATTGCTGATCAGGTTGATCAACACTTGCTTGAGGCGGAGCGAGTCACCGATCAGGGTCTCCGGTACCTGGGGAGAAAGACGGCAGAACAGTTCGATGTCTTTCTGATGCGCCTTGACAGCCATGGTGATACAAGCATTTTCAATCTGGCCACGGCTGTCAAAGGGCGCCTTTTCCAGCGTCAGCTTGCCGGCCTCAATCTTGGAGAGGTCGAGAATGGAATTGAGTAACTCTAACAACGTATGGGACGACTGTTGCACAATTTCGAGGTTGTTGCGCTGGCCATCGGTCAGGGACGAGGACAGAACCAGCTCGGTCATGCCGATGATGGCATTCATCGGACTGCGAATCTCATGGCTCATATTGGCCAGAAATTCGCTCTTGGCCCGGTTGGCTGATTCAGCGACATCAAGCGTTTCCTTGAGTGACTTCAGCAACTGCTTGCGGTCGGTGATGTCGTGGCAAAAAGCGGCGTAATGCACCTGGCCATGCTGGGAGATGGTGGTCAGGCTGATTTCAAGATCGATCAATGTGCCATCGGCACGCAGACCGGGAAATTCGATCCGGCGCTTGACCTCGGACTCTGTACCCCCAACGCTGCTACGCCGGGCCATAGCCTCCTGGTGTGACTGACGCAATTCGACCGGGATGATATAGTCGGCAATATTTTGACCGATCAGCTTGCTACTGCTGTAACCAAACAGCGCTTCGGCAGCAGGGTTGACCGATTCTACCATACCTCTACCATCGGTAGTGATGATGGCATCGAGTGCGCTGCCCATAATGGTGGTCAATACAGCTTCGTTTTCCTGGATTTTAGCAGTACGCTCACGGATCTGATCCTCCAGGGTCAGGTTGTGCTCCAGAATTTCGATATTCTGGAATACGCGATAGAGCAGCTCTTCGTTCTGGAACGGTTTGGCGAGAAAATCGTTGGCACCAGCCTTGATGAAACGGATGGCCATGCCGGGTTCATTCTGGGAGGAGAGCCCGATAATACAGACCTCATCGCGCCGGAAACGGGAACGGATTTTCCGGGTCAGCTGAAAACCATCCATGCCCGGCATCTGGTAATCGGTCAATAGCATGTGAATGCGCTGCTTGTCGAACAGATCGATCGCAGCCTGGCCACTGTCAGCATCCATTACCCTGAAACCATAACGCTTCAGAAAACGGTACAACATGGCCCGGGCGCTGCGGGAATCATCTACCACCAGCACGTTAAAATGGCTGTTGCGAAAAATGCGCTGTGTGAAATGGATCAGGGTCTCAACAACGCTCAGGTTGTCTTTGACGAAGTAGTCCAGCACCCCCTTGGCCATCATGTCAGCACGCAGCTGCTCCCGGTATTCACCGGTGATGACGATGACCGGAATATTTTTCGATAACACCAAATCGACGATCTGCCCGTCAGGCGCATCTGGCAGGTGCAGATCGAGGATAGCCACGGTCATCGGCTGGCCATCCTCCTCCAGCAGCTTGGCAGCGTCGGCATAGTTGCGTACCCACTTGACCTCCAGACCCAGTGCCTCCTCAGCACTGCGCTTGAGTACAGAACCAAAACTTTTTGAGTCCTCCACCAACAGGAGAGATGGTTTACCGTTCATGTTGACTCCGCCAACAGTTGCTCAACCTGCCGCTGCAATTCCCGCACCTGCCACTCCTCATGATATTCGACCCGAGCGCCATCAGGCAGCGCGACGATCAGCTCCAGTGCCGTACCATACAAGCGCCGTGATTGCTGGATGTTGCCCTCACTGCGATGGATCATCGCCAGGGTCAGGTAGGCCGACAGATAACTGCTATCCAGGTAAAGGGCCTTTTTGAGCGCATCAACGGTTTGGCTTCGTTGGCCCTGCTCATGAAAAATATGAGCCAGCAACGTATGATGGCGTGCCGACAACGGTTCAAGGGTCATGGCCTGACGGCATTCCTGCTCAGCCTGCTTCAGGTTGCCGCTGTTGGCATAGGCACGTGCCAACCAATACTGCCGCTCGCCGTCTTTGGTCGGCGATGACTGCTCCAGTAGACGGATCAGCTCCTGATAAAGCCCCTGAATAAAGAGCTGCTGCAGCTCAACAGCAGCGGGCGGCTGATTCTGCCGGCCTGCTTCAACCGGATTCGATGAACCATCCTGGCGACGACGACTGCCGCTGCGCCTGGAGGTCGGTATGGCAGAAGAAATAGACGAAGACGGCTGATGCTGCGTCAAGACAACAGGTGGGGATGCTGTAACCTGCTGCTCCAGCCGCTGGTAAACCGCAGAAGCAGAAAACAGCCGCAGGGAAAGTTCGGCCGGGCGGGCGATGTTGTGCATCTCGGCGTGTCCGGTCATGAGAAAACCACCTGGAGACAGGGTTCTGACAAATTTTCCGACCAGATTACGGATGGTCTCGGAGGTGAAGTAGATAAAAACGTTGCGGCAGATGATCATATCCATGGCGCGCAGGTCGTTCAGATCCGAAGGGAACAGGTCGTGCACCAGATTGACGCGCCGAAAGGTCACCATGCGCCGGATCCGTTCAACCAAACGCCAATGGTGGCCACCACGGCCATCGGTAGCATCAGCGGTAAAGTAGTGTTCCATAACAGACCGCTCAATGCGACGGAACGACCAGGAGCCATAACGCCCCTGACGCGCCCGATCCAGTGCCCGATCGTTGATGTCGCTACCCATCAGGACAATACGCCAGTCACTGGCATCTGGCAGCAACTGGTCCAGCAGAATGGCGATGGAGTAAGGCTCCTCACCGGTCGAACAACCGGCACTCCAGATACGCAGGGTTTTCTCCTGTCGTCGGCGTTGCAATAACTCAGGTAGCAACACCTCCTGCAACAGCGTCATCTGGCCCGTATCACGAAAAAAATAACTCTCCCCGGTCGTCAGATCGAATACCAGTTGACGCCACTCCTCCTCTGCCGCAGCATGGTAGCCCTGCAACAGCTTGAGATAGTCCTCCACAGTGAGACGCAGCTGCCGAGGACGCTCCTGCAGCAGCTGTTCAATCAGGGGATCTTCGTGTGCCGGCAGTACCAGTCCAATACGATCCAGCACAACGGCACGAAACTGCCGCATGGATGCAACGACGGACGACATGGCTATGGGAATTTCCTTGTCAGGGTCGAAGTCGAAATTATCTTGACGATGGGGTCCAGTTTATAGCACTGTTTGACCAGCATACCAAACACCCACCCAATTGCAACAGGAGCCTTCATTGCCATGGCATTTTTCAGCAGGATGACGGACAAGGAGAAACTGGATACTCCGGCAGATAGCAAAAAGGAGGGGCGGCTTGACCTGCATCTGGATAGCCCGGGTGATTACAGAGGCGACGCACGCACCGAACTCAAAGCAGACAAGAGAAGCGACATTAAAATGGAACTCAAGGCACTCGACCCATCCAAGGGCGACTCATCCAATACCACTACGATTGCCACCGGTACCCGCGTCACCGGGGATATTCAGATTGATTGCAAACTGCACATCGACGGCGAGCTGTCTGGTACCATCATCTCCACCAGTCTGGTGACCATCGGCAAGGCCGGACGGGTCGATGGCGAGATTACCGCCCGCAAGCTGGTTGTGACCGGTCGTTTTGACGGTCATGCCGATTGTGACGAGATTGAAATCCTCTCCGGTGGCCGTATTACCGGTCAGGTACAGTCGACCCTGCTTGTGATTGAGAGGGGCAGCATCTTCTCCGGTGAGAGCCGACTCAAGGAGCAAAAAGAGACCCTCTATGAGCGTAACGACCCACCTAAAACGGCCTTTAACGAGGTGCGTCGCATCGGTGAACCGGTTAATTTGCCGCCGGTGCTCGCCAAGCCGGGAGACTCATAAGTCGCAGTAAGTTGCAGGAGAAAGCCCCTGCCCTACTCACCACCTTGGTCAGCAAGGTCTACCAAGCGCGTGATCACCTCAGAGTGGCTATCACCGAAACGACCTCGCAATCGCTCCATTTTTGGAAAGAGGCTGCTGTCGAGCGTGACCGAAAACTTGGAATCGACCAGATAGTAGACCTCAATGTAGAAAGGCTCATCCTCGACACGGAAGAAATAGCGGATACTCTCGAAGCTGCTGCGGTAGTCGACCTCGTAATCAGCCCCGAGAATGACCGTCGGTGGGGTCATGTTGATCTCGCCCAAGGGCATGCGTTCACCAAGACGGGTCTGAATGCCACCGGCAATCATGTTGCCGACTTCGGCAAAGCCATCTTTGGCATCATCACTCATCGTCTTGTAGCTTTCCCCGGACAGAGCCGAAGCCAGAATCAGAGCGACACGGTTAGAACAGGCCAAACGCACACCACCATTCAGTCCGCCATTCAGGCCAATAATGGCCGATGCCTCGGCGCGCGCGGCTATGTGGGCTATACCGGTGGGTTTGGCAATACCATGACCGGCAGAAACCCCAATAAACAGCATGGTGTCGACAATTTCCCTGACCGTTTCTTCGGTGATAGCCAGCAACGTCTTTTTAAGCAGCACATCGTCATGCTGAAGCATATGATCGCCTCTCCTTCAACCGCCTCTCCTTCAATGATTGTCCCTACTGGTTGAAACGAAACGTTTCCCCGTTGGAATCGCTGATGCGCTGGATACTCTCGACGATCTCACGCGCCGTATCAGAGGCTTCCGAGGTCTTGCTCTGGATCTCATCGACCCTCGCCGATATCATGTTGGTCGCCTCTGCCGTCTGACGCGACAGATCCTTGACTTCGTTGGCTACCACTGCAAAACCTTTGCCAGCCTCGCCAGCACCAGCCGCCTCAATGGAAGCATTGAGGGCCAACATGTTGGTTTGACCAGCGATATTCTTGATTACCTTGACCACCTTACCGATCTCCTGCGTTGCCGCAGCCAATTTCTCGATCACGGTAAAGTTGCTCTGGGCATGCTGGATGGCCTGGCTCAGTTCACGATTGGTCTCCTCGGCCTTCTGAAACAGGGTGTTAATGAGCTCCTGCGCCTCTTCAAGCGTCTGAACCTGTGGTGCATTAATCATGAATAAACTCTCCCCCGGAAAAAGCGATGGTAACTGTTGTCATTCCAGCCAGAAAGTGACCGGCCCGTCGTTGACCAAATCAACCTGCATATCGGCCCCGAACACCCCTTGGGCCACCTCAACACCCTGCTGTGCCAGATCAAGACAGAATTGGTGATACAAATGGCGTGCCCGATCCGGGGCCTCGGCACGACTGAACGAAGGCCGGTGACCCTTGGCCAAATCAGCCGCCAGGGTAAACTGCGACACTACCAGAGCTGCGCCACCGCATTCGAGCAGAGAACGGTTCATGCGCCCGGCATCGTCGGAAAACATGCGTAACCGCACAATCCGCTCAGCCATCTGATGCAGCATGCCTTCCTGATCGCCCCGCTCCACGGCAACAAAAACCACTACCCCAGCGGCAATCTGTCCGACAACCTGATCGGCAACCCGCACTTCAGCACGGGTGACGCGCTGAAGCAGGCTCTTCAATGCGCCGTCTGCCTCTCATCACCAAAAATTTCCTCCAGAGAATGAGCGTCCACAAACCGATCAGCCCACTCCCCCAGCAGCTCCAGATTGGCACCTTGCACTCTCGACTCAACCCACGCTGGCAAGTCGGCAAAACGGCGCCGCAACTGACGCAGCAGCACGGACTTTTGGCCCTTCTCGATCCCAATCCGCTCAAAACTGGTTACATAAGATGGCATTCTGTTGACCCCCTCAATTTCTGCCAGCTCCCGCGATAGCTGCTGGTTAGCGACCTCTGATAGCTGCAACACCCAGTCGACGAAGCGCAATAGCCACCGGATCTTCTGGCGCTCCCATCCCTTCTGGTACAAGCCGCGGATCATCTCCTTCTTGACCTGATAGCGTCGATCGGCATCGCCCCGGGTTCTTTTGGCATACAGATGGGCCAGCAGGACAACAGCGAAGGGATTGTCCGATGTTCTTAACTCATCTTCACGACCTACATAGTCCAACAGCTTGACGGCATTGAACTGATAAACGACCTGACTGCCGAGCAGTCCGGAACGATATTCCTGCGGACGCCAGCCGTCGTCCATGTCGGCCAGCAGGGCGATACCGACCACCATCCTGCGGAACAGATCGTAGATACGGTAATAACACTGGAACATGCGCTCTTCAAATCCGGCGATCCTATCACCCTGTACCTCGACATGCAGCAGGATCCAGTGCTCGCTGCCATCCTTGAGCCACACCTTGACCAGCTTATCCACCCGCCGATCGGTGGTAACGGCATCAACCAGAATGCGCGCCAGTTCCTGATCGAGAAACTCCGGAGCGCGTGACCAGTCGATAAGGTCGTGAAGATCGGGCAGCAGCATGGCCAACAGATCATCAAGAAACTCTTCGATCACTTCCTTCCAAGGCGTGTCGTACTCATCCTGTGGTGGCAAGGTCTCGCGCTGAAGCAGGCTCTTCATGCTGGCGCAACAATTGGCGTAAAAACCAGGGTACCCTCCTTCTGTTTGACACCCCGATCCACTTCGGCCGAGAAAAGATAACCGGTGCTACGTACGGTACGAATCAGCGACGAAGACTTGGGTGTCTCCAGCAAGCGCCGCCGTAGCCGACTGATCTGCATATCGATGCTACGGTCATCGGCATCGGCCGGATGCCCACGTGACAGGTTCAGAAGCTGCTCCCTGGTCAGTACCTTGTTGGGATGAGTCAGAAAAACACGCAACAGCGTATGCTCGGAGCTGCTCAACTCCAGCACATGGCCACCGTCCGGTGACCGCAACTGGCGCGACAGGTTATCCAGCATCCAGCCAGCAAAACGATACACCACATCGTCGCCAAAACGGTCGTCCGTTTGATGGGCACGACCACGCCTGAGAATACTCTTGACACGGGCCAGCAGTTCGCGCATGTGAAACGGCTTGGGCAAATAATCGTCGGCACCCATTTCCAGACCGATAATGCGATCCATTTCCTCACCCCTGGCACTCAGAATCAGGACCGGAATATCGGACCGTGCCCGCAGATTACGGCACAACACCAGCCCATCCTCATCGCGCAACATCAGATCGAGAATGATCAAATCGACGCTGGTATTGTCCAGAATCTTCCTCATGCCGCGTCCATCCGACGCGATCAGTATCTGCAATCCATTGTTATTCATGTAAGTCTGTACCATCTGGCACAGGTCAGCATCGTCATCAACAATAAGAATGGACGCCATCTTGTTCATCTTCCCACTTATCCCACATAGGTTATCTCGATCGACTCAAGATAATGCACCAGATGTTGCCGCAACTGCGCGACGACGGCCTGATCGCCCTGGTCGGCAGCCTGCTCCAGTTGACGACCGATCGCGGTGATCTCCTCAAAACCGTAGCCAGCACCAGACCCTTTCATGCGATGGCCCAGAATGCGTATCGACTCCTGATCGCCCTGTGCCAAAGCTTGCTCGATAGCGGCGACGTCCTTCCAGCGGTTAGCCAAGTAGCCTGGAATCAGCTGCTCCAGCTCACGATCAATCATCACCGTTATCTTGCCTATTTCTCCGCCTATTCCTTCGCCTATTTCTCTGATAGAGTCAGACATCGGTTTCCTCCTGTAACGCCAGCACCCGGTTCAGTTCGGCCTCGGCAGCCTCGACACCCGCCTCAGTGTAACGCATCAACAACCCATGATCCAACAATTGCCGCCAGAATCGTGCCCGCTGCGCCATGCCGTGATGGTGACCAGCCAGCCGCCGACGCCACGAGGCCACCCAGACCGCAAAGGCCCCCAGCGTCACCGGCAACTGCCCCTCAAGCCAGCGGCGCAGATAACCAGATAAGGCTGGACTATGGCCACCGGTGGTCAGGGCCACCTGAACGGGTAACCGCTCCACATAAGCCGGCCAGATAGCGCTGCAATAGCGCGTCTGATCAACGGCATTGAAAAAAATATGCCGCTCCAGCGCCTGATCAGCCAGCCAGCGATTGACATCGGCATCCGGCGAGAAACTGACAATCAGCCAAACGTCACGCAAGTGATCCGGCTGCAACGGCGGCTGTTGCCATTCGACCCGATCTTCCATCTCCCAGTCAGGCTGCTGCGACCCGACCCAGCGCAACCTGGCGCCCGCCCGCCATAACAGTTGCCCCTTGTGTATCGCTTCTTGCTGGCTGCCCTGATCGGCACCGACCAGTAGGCAAGTGCGACCGCGCAGATCGACGAAAAGAGGCAACAGCGGCGCGGAATCACCGAGACCAAGAACGGACGCATGGGCCATATCAGTTGTGACTTCAGCAAAAATGGTTCATAATGTTATCATGATATTCAGTTGTTAGCCAGTATAAGTCTACAACCATCATGAATCAAGGAGAAGCCTTGTCCAGCCTGTTTTTGGATGTCCGTTCACTCCCGGCGCCAGAGCCCCTGCACCAGATCCTGACCAGCTGCAACCAGTTGCAGACAGCCGACGATGTCCTGACCGTGCACCATCGCTGTTATCCCTGCTTGCTGGGTGACCGCCTGCGGCAACGAGGGCTGACCATGGCCGTGCAGTCCGAAAACGATGAACTGTTTGTGATAACCATCAAGAAGGATACCGAAGCGTGACCAAGAATGAGATCATTGAAAAGGCAGGCGCCCTGGCTCTGCACTATTACGACGATGCACGTTATTCGTGTGCCGAGGCGATGTTGCGAGCCATCACCGAAGTCATGGCTCCCCATCGTTTTGATCCAGCTGCCATCACCCGTATCGCCACACCTTTCAATGGTGGCTTTTCGGAATTGCAGCAGACCTGTGGTGCCCTGACAGCGGGACTGATGGCGATTGGTGTGGTGGCCGGCCGTGACCAGCCTGGCGATGAGGATGCCAAGGAAGAGGCCTACACACTGGCACAGATTTACTACCAGCGCTTCATGGAGCGTACCGGCACCAGTTCCTGCGGGGAGCTGCTCGAACGGTGGCGTGATCAGGGTGAAAGCAAAATTCACTGTAAACAGCACACCAAGCGGATGTGTGAGCTGCTGGCCAGCACCATTCTGCAGGTTGGTTTTCATGAGCTTGATGTCGATGAAGAGACAACAGTGGATGTTGTCTCCCAACGTGATTGATGGTATCATTGCGGTACTTATTTCAGAATTTTTGAAGGAGACTGCGACATGACCGACAACTTCATGGACGAGATCGATCAGAGAGCCAATCTGGCCTTTACCAACCAGATGGAAATGTTGACGTTCTATCTCACCGACCAGCAGCAGTACGGCATCAACGTCTTCAAGATTATCGAAGTCATCGAAACACCCAAGGCGGTCACCAAGGTGCCCCAATGCCATCCAGCTATCATTGGAGCCATCAATTTCCGCGACAGGCTGGTGACGGTGATCGATCTGGGCATGGGTCTCGGGCTTGAGCCGGTCGATTATCGGGATGGTCTCAGTTATGTCATCATCTGCGAATACAGCAACACGGTACAGGGATTTCTGATCAGTCGTCCCAACAAGCTGGTCAACAAAAGCTGGAGCGACATCAAGAGCCCGGGGGCTTCGATCCAGAACAGTGGTTATCTCACGGCACTGACCTATGACGACGATGACAAAGCCATCCAGATTCTCGATGTGGAGAAGATCCTGGGCGAGATCATCGGCTTTGAGGTAGAGGTCAAGTCAGCCCTGCTGGAAGAGGGTCGCAGTGCCTCCATTGCCGACTATACCGTGCTGGGAGTCGATGATTCCCGGGCAGCCCGGTTGTTACTGGCCCAAACACTGACCAAACTTGGGGTGGGTCACATCATCTACGAAAACGCCGAGCAGGCTTTTAATGCCCTACAGGAGTCGATGGCACCTGGATCAACGCAGCGCTTCTGCCTGATCATCTCCGACATCGAGATGCCCGGTATGGATGGTTTTACCTTCACCCGCAAGGTCAAGGCCATACCGCAACTGTCCCATATCCCATTGGTGTTGCACAGCTCAATGAGCAACCAGGCCAATACCGTCAAAGCACAGCAGGTGGGTGCCGACAATTTTGTCGCCAAGTTCCAACCGGATGCCATCGCACGGGTGGTGCTGGACCAGATTCAGACGTTACGCCAGTCGGGACTCTGTGGCAATCAGGCCACTGCCTAGATCGGGGTTGTTGACCATCAAATCGAGACTACCCGCTCCGTTGGCATCGTCCCTTGTCGCGGTGGGCGGATTTCTGGTCCTGATGTTGGGTCTGGTAGTCATGGTTGGGTGGCATCTACGTCAACCGGGTCTGGTTCGGCTTTCTACGGACCTTGTAGCGGTACAATATAACACCGCCCTCGCCTTCTGCCTGAGTGGAGCGGGGCTGTTATCGCTGGTCAGGGGTAGGCGTGCTCTGGTCGCATGGTGTGGCGCTGGGGTGCTGCTGCTGGGTGGGCTATCGCTGATGGAATACTTGGCGGGAGTCGATCTGGCTATCGACCAATTGTTCATGCAGCCCTTTATCACAGACCATACCATCCACCCAGGCCGTATGGCTCCCAATACCGCGCTCTGTTTCACGCTAACCGGTGTGGCACTGGCAGGAGCGGCCTTCCGGCGTACTACTCACGCTACTGTCTGGCATGGGGTATGGTTGCTGGGAGGTATGGTACTGGGAATGGGCATCATGACCCTACTCGGCTATCTGATCCAGCTGGAAGCCGCCTATGGCTGGATGTATTATACCCGCATGGCACCTCAAACGGCCGTTGGTTTCGTGGTGGCCGGTGTGGCTATTGTGGCCTTTGGCTGGAGACACTCCTCCCACCTGGTTGGCAATCCCTACGCCGCCCAGTGGGTGATGTTAACCTTGGCGCTGCTGGTGCTGGGGTGGGTGATCGGGTTCTTTCTACTACAGGGATATGACCAGCTGGATAACCAGGAACGGGATCGCCTGCGTACCCAAGCCCGGGTCATCGACGTTAATCTGAGTCGCCAACTGGCTTCGGCCTATCTGGCCCTGCAGGGCCTACGCAACGATCTTCCTGCCTGGCAAGGCTCTCCCAACTGGCAGACGGAAGCCAGTCGCCGCATCAAAGCTTTATGTGACGCCATGCCCGGCATTCGCACCATAAACCTGTTTGATGCCCAAGGCAACGTTCTGGTATCCAACCGCAAGGAGTTGATGGGCCAGAATTACAGTCAGAGACCCTACTTTCAAACCACCAAACAGGCCAATAATCCTGCCATGCTGCACCTTTCCCCTCCGTTTAAGGGCTTCCTTGGGGTGTGGATCATGAATTTGACCCTCTCCATGACTGGCCCAGGAGGCGAGTTTCAGGGTATTGTGGCGGCAACACTTGATCCGGACTATTTCAAGGCACTGCTCTCCTCGGTTCTCTACACCCCGGACATGTGGAGCTCCATTACGCATGAGGATGGGATGATCTTCCTGGTTGAGCCAGAAAGGGAAGACGTGGCGGGCAAAGAACTGAACCATCCTGATAGCCTGTTCACTCGCCACCAGCAGAGTGGACTGGTCGAGAGCATAAGAGCGGGTCCATCCCAGGTTGCGGGGGAGGAGCGTCTATTGGCCCTCCGCACGATCCGTAACGCTGACCTGCCCCTGGATAAGACCCTGGTAGTAGGCGTGAGCCGTCATCTGGCCAGTATCTACGCCGCATGGTATCGGGAGGCTCGCCTGCAGGGCAGTCTGTTCGGAGTTTTAGTCGTGGTCTCAGTCCTGGGCCTCCATATCTACCAGCGGCGGCAAAAAGGTTTCGACCACCAAATCAAGAACACCTCCCTAGCCTTGCAGGAGAGCGCTGAAACCCTGGATCGTTTCTTTAGCCTGTCGCTGGACCTGCTGTGCATTGCCGATACCCAGGGGCATTTTTTGCGGTTAAATCAAGCTTGGCAACACACGCTAGGATATCCTGTGCAGGAGCTGGAAGGACGACTCTTCCTGGATCTGGTCCATCCGGACGATATTCCGGCCACCCAGGCCGCTATGGCTGCCTTGGTAGAGGGGAATCGCGTGCGCCACTTTGTCAATCGCTACCGCTGCCAGGATGGCTCCTGGCGCTGGATCGAGTGGCATTCCACACCCTACCGTGACCAGTTGATCTACGCCGCTGCCCGGGATGTTTCAGAAAACCGCCGCCAACAACAGGAACTGCTTCAGGCCCGGGAACGGGCGGAATTAGCCAGCCAAGCCAAAAGCAACTTCCTGGCCGCCATGAGCCACGAGATCCGCACTCCCATGAACGTGGTGATCGGCATGGGAGACCTGCTACTGGAAACCCATCTCGACCCAGAACAGCGCGGCTATGTCGATAAACTGCAACAGTCAGGGACCAACCTGCTGGAATTGATCAACCAAATCCTGGATTTTTCCAAAATCGAAGCAGGTATGCTGGAGATCAGGGAAGAAGCGCTGGCGATTCGGTCTCTGGTGGAACAAGTGACGGGTCTGCTCAGGACGATGGCTATTGGCAAGGGACTGGCCTTGACGCTGACGGTAGCAGAAAACGTACCGGAGTGGATCATGGCTGACGGGCTGCGGCTGCGTCAGGTGTTGTTCAACCTGGTGGGCAATGCCATCAAGTTCACCGATAGGGGGCAAGTAGCCGTCGTGGTGGACGTGGCGTTCGATGGAAATGATGGGCAGCTGCGTTTTTCAGTGACCGACACCGGCCAGGGTATCGATCCGGACTATCTGGCGGTCATCTTTGACAAGTTTACCCAGGCCGATGCTGGCATCACACGGCGCTACGGCGGCACAGGTCTGGGACTGGCCCTGTCACGGCAGTTGGTCAAGCTGATGGAGGGCAACATCTGGGTGGAAAGCCGGACCGGCGCAGGTAGTACCTTCCGCTTTACGTTGCCATTACGGCCAGCAACCAGCCCTGTCACGGATGCCGTACCGACGGCCAATCCTGTCTCAGACAACAGCGCATTGCGCATTCTGCTGGCCGAGGATTCGGAAGACAACCAACTGCTGATCCGCACCTTTCTCAAGCGTACCCCCCACCATCTGCCCCACCATCTGGAAGTAGCCCCCGACGGCGCAACAGCGGTGCGCCTAGCCCAGGAACATGCCTTTGACCTAGTGCTGATGGACGTGCAAATGCCCATCATGGACGGCTACAGCGCCACCCGTGTCATCCGCCAGTGGGAGCAAGAAACAGGTCGTGCACGCCTGCCGATCGTGGCCCTGACCGCCCACGCCCTGGAAGGGGAAGCCGATCGCAGCCGTGAGGCTGGCTGTGACCTTTACCTCTCTAAACCGATCAAAAAGCAGCGCCTGCTGGAGGTCATTCAACAGATGGGCAGATCCTCCGCACTTTTTGATTGACTTGGGCCGACGTGCTGTTACAATTGGCTGCATCGCATCTCCAACCCGCTTATGAAGGAGCTTTACCATGCCCAACCCGAATTCTTTAGCCAATACCGACGAATATGGTGCTACCATCAGCACTGCCGCCACCATCTCCGCCAATATCCGCGTGCTGGGCCGCATCAACAGCAGTAGTGATCAGGACTGGTTTAATGTCAGTGGCGGTCTGACAACGGCTTATACCTACGTCATCGAGCTCAACGCCAGCGATGCGCGCTGGAAACCGTCGCTGAAACTGATGTCCAGCGATGGTACCGCAACCACTGATTTGGCCAGTAGCGCTGCCAATGGCCGTAACAGCATGCTGCTCTACACACCGACCAGTACCGTTGCCAACGCCATCATCGGTGTGGCTGCTGCTTCGGCTTCGGCCAGCAATCTCGGCCGCGACAAGAACAGTGGTCAGTATACGCTGGCCGTAACCCAATACATCAACGCCAGCCAGGATACCAGGACACCAGCGACGATCACCACACCGACTGTCGCAGCGCCGATTCAGGAAACCGTCAATATCATCGAAACCAGTGGCGATCAGGACTGGTTTAAGGTCACCCTGGCAGCCAGCAGCAGCTATGTCATTAACCTGATTGCCGATGCGCCTCTGACGGCGCAGAGTGGTCTTGATCCGCTGCTGCGCATCATGGGCAGTGATGGTGTGCTGGTGTCCGGCCAGGAAAATGATAACATCTCGACCAAAAACAAAAATTCACGGCTAACCTTCACCACCGACCAGACTGGCGGGGCTTATTACCTGTCAGCCAGCGGAGTTGGTACCACCACCGGTCGTTACCGGATGCAGATTTCCATGGCCGATGATTATGGCGCCACCACGGCCGCTGCCACAGCCATGACGATCGGCACTCCCATCAGTGGGCGCATCGAAACCAGCAGCGATCAGGACTGGTTCGCCCTGACCGGTACTCAACAACTAGCGGCAGGTCATATCTATCGTATTGAAATGATGGCCAAGGCCGGTGAAAATCTCGACACTAAAATCCAGCTTCTCAACAGCAGCGGCACGGTCGTCGCTAACAACGACAACCGGACCCGTGACCATTCCGATGCCTTGCTGCTCTATAAACCGGAAACCACGGCCGATTTCTATCTGGCGGCACAGGGTAAGTTGCGTCGTGACGATCCACAGCAGGATGGCTACACCCTGACGGTAACCGATCTTGGGGTGGATGTAGCTCAGGTGGTCAATGCAGCCACGGCTGAGGCTATCCCTGCCACGGGTCTGATCAAAACAGGCAATATCGAATTAAAGGATGATCAGGACTGGTTTAAGGTAGCCTTGGAAGCTAATCGTCGCTACACCTTTGATCTGCGCAACGATGCCACAGCGACCGGTCTACGTGACCCCTATCTGCGCCTGTTGGACGCCACCGGGGCTATGGTACAGCAGAACAACGACATCACCCGCAATCGCAAGGACTCGCGCATTACCTACACAGCGACCCAGAGCGGTGATTTCTATCTGTCGGCGCAAGGGTCCGCATCGGCAACCGGGTCTTACATGCTGACGGTGATCAGCTCCACCTGACCGCCCACCCACGAGACACTATCCCCCTCTCTTGCCCCGCCTGGAGAGAGGGGGTTCCCTGCTCAGTCGAATAAGCATCGAGACAGATATCAGCGGAGGAGGAAGCAGCGCTACTGCGACAGATCCCTTATGACAGATCCTTGGGATGTTTAACCGTCACGAGCGTGGCACAACCCGCGTTGAGGGCAGACCAGTCTTCCGGTACTTTCAGATGGACGATGGTCGCCGTTTTGATCAGGCCGACATCAAAATCGTTGTGCTTGTTGGATCCCACCAGATGAGAAAAGAGAAATTCCAGCCCGGGATTATGACCCACCATCAGCACGCTTTTGGTCTTGGCCGGTACATTAGCCAGCACTTCGAGCAGCTCCTCGGTGCCCGCTCCGTAGATCCGAACGTCCCAGTTGATTCTCTTGTGCTTGATGTCGAGCACGTCACAGACCATGACGGCCGTTTGCTTGGCCCTTTCGGCCGAGGAGCTGACGATATACTCGGGCACCAGCTTCTCTTTCTTGAGCCAATCACCCATCCGCGGCGCATCTTTCTGACCACGATCAGCCAGAGGGCGCTCGAAATCGGTCCTGGCATCGGTATCCCAGGCAGACTTGGCATGACGCATCAGCAATAACTGGTAAGACATCCGTTTTTTCTCATTGGGTATGGCGTCCTGTACGGGAATCGAACCCGTGTTGCCGGCGTGAAAGGCCGATGTCCTAGGCCACTAGACGAACAGGACAGGTTGCAAGCTGAACGCACTATACAGAATCCAGCCTCTTGCTGCAATAGAAAAAATTCACTGAGCTGACAATCGCTTCACAGCTGCCACAGCCTCCTGATAGCCCTGCGCAGCCGCTTGGCGATACCATTCCAGCGCCATGGCACGATCCGCCGCTACGCCCTGGCCTTGCTCGTACATCTGGGCCAAATGGAATTGACTCGCCACGTCCCCTTTTTGAGCTAACTGACGGTAGAATGGCAGGGCCTGCTGCCATAATGGCTGGGCTACCTCATCCTTTTGGGCCACTCCACTGCCGGTGTGATACAGCTGCGCCAACGGTCCATAAGCTGCCACAAACTGCTGCTGGGCTGCCTTTTGAAACCAGGCTGCCGCCGATAGAGGATCGGGCGGTATGCCACTGTTGTCACTCAGAAACAGGCTACCATACAACAGTTGTGCTGGTGCCAGCCCCTGTTCAGCGATACGGCGCAACATTTTGGCCGCACGCTTGATATCACCGGTCAGCACCATCACACGCGCCAACTGAAGCTGAAACCGGATGGTACGCGGAAAATCCTGCAGGGCGATCTGACAGGCAGCCATGGCCTGATCACGGTGGATCAGACTGTCCGGCACCATGCCATGATGGGGATTGCCCCAATAGGCGGCCTGACGATCACACTCGTGCAAAGGAGGATTAACTGATTTCGATAACTGATGGAGACCAAAAGCAATGCCACCGGCCACCAGCAACAACAACAGCGCCGTACCCATCCACATCTTCGACATCATGCCCTATATCTCCTGACGGGACTCATCCCCATCCATGATCGTTAATGACGGCGTGGAAACAGGTCGCTGCGACGGCTGACGACCCGATCCACAAACAATTTCCCTTCCAGATGATCCATTTCATGCTGCAGCACCCGAGCCTCAAAATCGGCCATGTCCATCGTCTGTGTAACGCCATGGCGATCCTGGAACTGCACGTTCATATCAACAGCCCGCGCCACATTGCCGGTATATTGTGGCAAGGAAAGACAGCCCTCCCGAGCAATAGCCATCCCCTGCCAAGCAAGAATGGCCGGATTGACCACCACCAGCAATCCGTGGTGCAGTGGGATCTTTTTGCGCGAACGATCACAATCGATCACCAGCAATTGCACGCTCTCCCCCACTTGTGGGGCAGCTACTCCGACACACCAGGGAGCATGATTCATGGTGTCGATCAGGTCATCGACCAGTCCCTGAAAGGATGGCTCGGCAAAGTCAGCCACCGGAGCCGCTTCCAGACGAAGTCTCGGGTCAGGATAGGTCAGAATGGGCAACACAGCCATAACGACAGGAAAATCCGGTGAATGGTTCAGAAGGGATCAGCAGAAAGCGGCTGGATGGTAATTTCAACCCCCATGGCTACCGACAACTGGTGAATGGCCGCTGCCAAGGTGGCGAAGACGGTCGCTGGATCAAGGGTCACCTCGATGTTCATGATGTAAACCGGTTGTGTCGCTGTGCCCACCACATAGGTACGCAAATCACAGATATTGGCGCCCTGATCTGCCAACAGCGTCGTTACCCGGTAGATAATACCAGGACGATCCCCTCCCACCAGATTGACCATGAATAGGTCATTCGACTCGAGCGATCCGGACTCCTGTGCCATGACGTGGGGACTAGCCACCAGGTCAATCTCTTTCAGGAACCAAGTCAATTCCAGCGCTGCTGCCTCAATGGCCATTTTCCGGTCAATTTCTTCCATCGGCTGCTGCTCCGACAGACGCAGAATCAACATAATACTAAACTGACCACACAAACGTGTCATGCTGGAATCTTCGATGTTGCAGCCGGTTTCAAACAACACCCGGCTGACCCGGGCCACAATACCCGGACGATCGCTACCCACCAGGGTCAAGACTGCAAAACGGCTCATATCGGGTCCTCTGTTGGCTCCTTACCCCGCCTGACCGAGAAAAAATGCCTCACCATCTGCAGGCTGGCCGCTGCATAGGCCAGCTGCTGGCTGCCCATGCCCGACGGTTCTGGACGTTGGGCAGCAAAAACAACCCGCGACAGACGGGCCAGATCAGCCGCTTCCTGACACAGCGGACAAGGTTCCAATGTCACAAACAACTGGCCGTCCGGTAACCGGTAATTGCCCCGACACCATGCAGCCTGACGCAAAGCGCGAACCTCGGCATGACCGACCGGATCACAGGCGGCGATCGAGTCGTTACCGGCCTCGGCCAGAATCCATCCCAGCTCATGCTGGATCACCGCTCCAACTGGAATCTCATCCCGTTGACCACTCTCTGCCGCAGCGACGACAGCCAGCAGCATGGTAGCCTGCTCATGGGCCAGAAAGGATCCCTCCTCTGCATAAGTCACGAGGCCGTACCGCGCAACGCCGCCACGGCACCGACAAAGGTCAGGTCAAAGCGACGGTGATCCCAGGCTGTCTGGGCCGAATCGCGGGCAAACATCCACCCTTCGTGCATGATATTACCGACGCCATCCAGCACCAACACCCACACCACCGGATTGACATGCCCTTCCGGTCCATGGACGACGCGGCCGTCACGAATGAGTAGATCGGGCACAAAGGCCTGTACCTCGATCCACCCTCCCCATGGACCAGGACGCCGCTCTCCCACCGCTACATCGACACGATGAACGTGCAATGTGCGTTTATCAAGCAGCATGAAACGCATCGGCGCCCGACGGTATTCCTGCACCATGTCCGGCGTTGGCCTGGCCTTGATGGTGACCACATGAGGCGCCAACGGCAGCACACTGCGGTCTCTGGCCTCCAGCTCAACGTACATGGCACGTTCACCGCCCAGGGAACAGCCTTGCAACAATGCTACGGCCCCTGTCAGCCCCAGGAATACCCGACGGATAGACATGATCAGTCGCGCGCCACACAGACCGCAATACCCATACCACCCCCGATGCACAGGGTAGCCAGACCCTTGCGAGCGTCACGGCGTTTCATCTCATGCAGCAGCGTCACCAGCACCCGCGCTCCCGAGGCGCCGACAGGATGTCCCAAAGCAATGGCTCCACCATTGACGTTGACCTTATCCAGGTCCCATCCCATCTCGCGGTTGACCGCAATGGCCTGGGCGGCAAAAGCCTCATTGGCCTCGATCAGATCGAGATCGTTGATGGTCCATCCCGCCTTGGCCAGCGCCTTTTGGCTGGAAGGAATGGGACCGGTGCCCATGATGGCAGGATCCACCCCGCATGAGGCCCAGGAAACGATACGAGCCCATGGCGTGAGGCCGCGCTTGGCGGCATTTTCAGCCGACATCAGCACCAGTGCCGCCGCTCCATCGTTGATGCCTGAGGCATTACCGGCGGTGACGGTACCTTCCTTGTCAAAGGCCGGCCGCAGCTTGGCAAGACTCTCCACCGTGGTACCATGCTTGGGATGCTCGTCGGTATCGAACAGCACATCGCCCTTTCTGGACTTGATGGTCACCGGAACAATCTCTTCGCGGAAACGCCCCTCATTCTGGGCCCGTTCCGCCTTCTGTTGCGAGGCAGCGGCAAAGGCATCCTGTTCGGCGCGGGTCAAGCCCCATTTCTTGGCGACATTTTCAGCCGTCACGCCCATATGAACACCGCTGAAGGCATCGGTCAGGGCATCACGCAACATGGTATCGGCCAGCTCGGCGCTGCCCATTTTGACACCATTGCGCAAGGCAACGAAGTGGGGCGATTGGCTCATGCTCTCCTGACCACCAGCGACGACGATCTCAGCATCTCCCAAAGCAATGGCCCCTGCTCCCTGCGCCACAGCGCGCAAACCGGAACCACACAGCTGATTGATGGTGATGGCCGTTTTCTCAACAGGAATACCAGCATTGACGGCCGCCTGACGAGCTGCATTCTGACCAACACCGGCGGTCAGAATCTGTCCCATGATCACTTCAGACACCTCAGCCGGTGCGACACCCGACCGTTTCAAAGCCTCGACGATGGCGATCTCGCCCAACTGAGCGGCAGAAAGGGTACTCAATCCCCCACTAAAAGCACCCACAGCGGTACGAACCGCTCCAACAATGACAATATCCGACATAATCATAACTCCTGTTTCAGCCCATTTGTACTAACTCAATAAGAACTCCTGCCATATCCTTGGGGTGCAAAAACACCACGGGATGGCCATGAGCACCCGGCCGCGGTTGCGGATCCAGCAATCGCATGCCACGCGACTGCAAAACGGCAACGGCATGGTCGATGTCCGCCACCTCGAAACAAAGATGATGCAACCCGCCCCCTGGATGGCGCGCCAGAAATGAGGCGATGGGTGACTTGTCCCCCAGCGGATGCAGCAACTCGACGTCGGTGTTGGGCAGTTTGACAAAAACCGTCGTCACACCAAACGCTGGCAAATCAACACTGGCCGAAACATCGGCCCCCAATACATCACGATAGATCGAGGCTGCCTGCTCCAGATCCGGTGTGGCAATCGCCACATGACTTAACCGCCCGATCATGCGACACGCTCGCTCTCAAAGGTCAATAGCACGGCATAGCCTCCACGTTTAACGAATTCGGCCTTGTTCATCATTTCGGCCAGCCATGATTCACCACATCATACGCCCCGAAGGGGCAGCTTTAACCGCAGCTTGGGGCATCG
>JADGCH010000049.1 GCA_015229115.1 Magnetococcales bacterium | reverse complement strand
TCCTCCCAGATAGGGTACCAGTGTCGTTCTACTGCCGCTGCGTCGTAACTTGTACGCTCCATGGTTGCTTAACTGCCTTGTTGTTTGATCCGTTCAATCTCCTGGCGAACGGCATCACGGATCATGCCAGGCAACCACTCAGTCAGCAGGGATTGGGCAAGTTCGCGTGTCATTTCAGCCACTTTTTCGCTAAATTGTTCCTGTAGCTGTTGTGCTGAGGGCAATTCCATCGCCACCTCAGCTGGAGTATCTGCTGGCGGAGTCGCTGGCGCAACAGCCTCTGGTTCCGTCGCCGCGACAGTCTCTTCCTTGACGGACTCTTCTTCGGGGACAGCTTCTTCTTCGGGAGCAGCTTCTTCTTCCTCGACGGGTTCTTCTTCTGGGGTAGACTCTTCTTCCTCGGAGGAAGTTTCTTCTTCGACTGGTTCCTCCTCTTCGGGGACAGCTTCTTCTTCGGGAGCAGCTTCTTCTTCCTCGACGGGTTCTTCTTCTGGGGTAGACTCTTCTTCCTCGGAGGAAGTTTCTTCTTCGACTGGTTCCTCCTCTTCGGGGACAGCTTCTTCTTCGAGCGCAGCTTCTTCTTCGACGGGTGGTTCTTCTGGAGCAGCTTCTTCTTCCTCGACGGACTCCTCTTCTTCTGGAGCAGCTTCTTCCTCCTCGACAGACTCTTCTTCAACCGGCCCCTCTTCCTCGGAGACAGTTTCTTCCTCGGCGGCAGACTCCTCTTCGACAGGCGCTGCTTCTTCGGAGGTAGCTTCTTCTTCCTCTTCGACGGATTCTTCCTCGGATTCCTGTTCGGCCAAGACCTCCTCCAGCATGCTCTGGATCTCAGACTCTTCCTCTGACAGTTCACGCGTTGGCGCTGAATCCTCATCGTCAACCAATGCTTCGATGGCTTCGGCCAGGGCAGAGCCAGAATCATCAGATGTTGATTCTATTTCCTCACCGGATTCTTCGCTGACTTCATTCTCATCAGCAGGGTGATCAACCACACTGGCCTCTTCTTCGGCCAGGGAGTCAATCAGCTGATCGGAGATGACTTCGGGTGTCTCGCTATCCGGTCTGATTTCCTCATCCGACAGAGGCTCACCCAGTTCCATAACATCTTCTTCGAGAGGTTCTCCCAGTTCCAGGATATCTTCCTCATCGTCTTCACCCAAGACTTCTTCTACATCCGCTTCGTTCATAACGTGCCTGCCACCTGTCCTGGAAAAATCTTCTGCCACCGTCGCATGACGCAAATGGAGCCGGTCCAGAGTCGCTGCAAGCTGTTCCGGACGGTCCAGATCAATATGCCCCGATTCCATCTCGAGGGCCATCTGTTCTGTCGTCAACCCTAAGGCTTCAGCTACCGGAGCTAACTCGGTAGCCGAAAGGGATGACTGTTCCAATGTTTTGTGATGTCCTTTATGTTTACGGTCTGGCGACGGGCTTTCCATGCGCCCCAGAATGGTCTCTAAAGAGCCCAGAATCTCCGCTTCGGACACGCCCCCATCGGTCGTCATAGACCGCTCTTCCAGGGGATGCTGACGCAAATCATCCAGCGTATAGACTTGACCGACCGTCGCGTTGCTGTACCGTACCTCTTCCTTACGCCCCTTGGCATGCTTATCTCCCATGAGGCACCACTAAACCGCGACTATCTGTTGGCTGCACGACGCAATACCTTACCATCAATCTGAAAACTGCTACGAATCTGATCGGCAGCAGCACGAGCCTGGCCATGACTGGAAAATGGGCCAGCGATCAGACGGATAAAAGCGCGCCCATCAACCTGAATATCCTCCTGAAAGCTGGTAATACCGATCGATTTCAGCTTGGCATGCCAACTGTCCAGACTGGCACGGTTAGCAACCGATGACAGCTGGACGATGAATTGCTCTTGTCCTGCTGGGGCAACCGTCGTTGGGGGAGCGGCAGCGACGTGCGTCGAAGAAGAAGAGGATGATGCGACTGGCACGGCCGCTGCTGTCGCTGCTGTCGCAGGAGGAGCGGGCTGAACAGCCGCCGTTTTACCGGTCGATAAGGGTGTCGACGACATGGCCGTTGACGGCGCAACACTGGCCGATAGATCCCCGCTAGGCGGCACCACACCGGTTACCGGTACGCCACGGATACCCATGCGACCGTGTATGGTATCGAGCAATTTGGCGACATCGCCACTGTTCTGCTGGAAAGGCCCCCCGTAGACCCGTACGAAACGGTGCTGATCAACAGCCGTGGCCTGCAGAAAAGCCGGAAAACCGAAAGCCAGTAAGCGCTTCCTCATCTCTTCAGCACTGTTGATATCCGTATAGGAACCAACATAAACGGCCACCGTATCTGACCGCTCTGCAGAGGAAGCGCGGATGGTCGAGGCCGGTGTCGACGGCGCCGATGCCGGTCGAATGGGTTCAGCGTACAGGAGGAACGGTAGTAACAGGGACCAGACCGAACCAACGATCACCCACCATCCCGTGCTTTTTCTCAAACGCGCCATAGAGTCGCTCCACCACCCGTGTTTGAAACAGTTATTCCTCTTCCTGCTCCATTTCGATACTGTCAACGGGCCGTCCCAGAAAATCGTGGACACGCCGGTTGACACCAAAACGACCGGCCTCAGCGCGCAAGGCTGCTTCCAGCGTCATGGGGTCTGGCTCCATACTGTAGTACAATAGTTCGCCTTCCTCAATGGTATCATTCAGCAGATAGACCTGCTGTTCTTCCGGAAACCAGTCGGCAATGGCAAAATGACGCGGTTGCTCCAGTTTGGTCAGAACAGCCGAACGGTCACCCAACTCCAGTGTGATGACCTGTCCTTCCTTGACACTCTCCACATCGATTTGATCCATGGTTGTAGGCTCCTGCTTGCATCGGATGTTATGGACGTAACCCCAGCACGTCCTGCATATCATACAACCCAGGGGCGCAACTCACAACCCATTGTGCTGCACGTACGGCACCCTGGGCAAAAGTGGTGCGACTGGCGGCACGGTGCGTAATTTCCAGACGCTCGCCCTCGCCGGCAAATAGCAGGGTGTGATCGCCGACAATGGTTCCACCCCGTACGGTCGCAAAACCAATGCTACCCGGTTGGCGTGCTCCAATCATGCCTTGACGACCGTAGATGGCATCGTTTTCGAGAGAGCGTCCTAATACCGCCGCTACAGTCTCTCCGAGACGCAGGGCTGTTCCAGAGGGGGCATCGGCCTTGTGACGGTGGTGAGCCTCAATGATTTCAACATCGAACTCGTCTCCCAGCACCTGGGCGGCCTGTTCTGCCAGATTGAGCATCAGGTTGACCCCAATGCTGAAATTGGGTGCCTGAACGATGGCAACATGGCGGGCGACCTGTTGCAGACGTTCCCTGACGTTCCAATCCAGACCGGTGGTACCGATCACCATCGGTGTAGCCGTTTTCTCGGCCCAGTCCAGATAGGCCAGGGTCGCTTGTGGTACCGAAAAGTCAATCACAACCTGCGAATGACGGAAGCAGTTCTCCACCTGATCGTTGATGATGATGCCCGATGGTTCTTCACCAATCAGCCGACCGCTATCCAGACCGAGCGAATCGGAATCACCTCCTTCACAGGCCGCCGTTAGCTGACATCCTGCCGTTACACGGACGGTTTGTAGCAGGGTTCGTCCCATGCGTCCGGCCGCTCCAATCACCCCGATGCCAATGAGTGGCAGTGTCTGGCTCACACGTTGACTCCCTTATGAAATTTTTTTATCGATAAATTCGCGAATACGTTGCCAGAATGAGGCCGCTTCCGGTTGGCACTCATCACTGTTGGCACACTGGCCGAACTCCTCTAGCAGCTCTTTCTGGCGGCGGTTGAGCTTGACCGGAGTCTCTACCTTGACTTCGACAATCAGATCGCCATAGACACCGGCACGATTGAGATGAGGCAAACCCTTGCCTTTCAGAACCAGATTGGTGCCGGACTGTGTCCCCGCTGGCAGGGTGACACGGCTACGCCCGGTCATGGTAGGTACCTCCAACTTGTCTCCCAGGGCAGCCTGTGGGAATGTAATGGGAACCTGACAGATCAGGTCAGCATTGCGTCGTTGGAAAATGGGGTGAGGCTGTACTTCCAGGACGATATAAAGATCACCGGAAGGACCGCCATTCAGGCCGATCCCGCCTTCGCCATTGAGCCGGATGCGGGTACCGGTGTCGACACCCGGAGGAATCTTGACCGTCAACACCTTTTCTGACCGTTTTTTGCCCTGTCCCTGACATTCTGGACAGGGACTGCGAATGGTCTTGCCTCTACCCTGGCACGAGTGACAGCTACGCGACACGGCAAAGAAGCCCTGCTGGGTACGGATCTGTCCAGAACCACCACACGTGGTGCAGGTATCGGGACTGGTGCCAGCACGGGCCCCACTGCCATGGCATTCCTCGCAACGCACCATGGTGGGCAGCCGTAAGCGCTCTTCGGAGCCATTCATGACGGTTTCCAGCGAGATGGTGAAATCGTAACGGAAATCTTCACCACGCTGCATGCCGGCACGTCCACCACGCCCAGCACGACTGCTGCCGAAAATATCGCCGAAAAATTCCTCGAAAATGTCATTAAATCCGCCTGACCCGCCAAAGGGAGAGCCGCCTCCGGATCCACCACCCGGACCTCCCTGCGCCAAACCAGCATGACCAAACTGATCATAGATGGCCCGTTTTTTGGGGTCTTTGAGCACTTCATAAGCCTCATTCAGCTCCTTGAAGCGCGACTCGGCATTTTTATCACCCGGATTGCGGTCAGGATGCAGTTTCATCGCCATCTGACGATAGGCTTTTTTTAGATCCTCTTCTGAAGCCGTGCGACCCACACCCAATGTTTCATAGTAATCTTTCGGCATACCGTAACGCCTGTCCTGTTGTATTGCTTGAAGTAACCCCGATTATTTTTTGTGCTCTCCCTGCACCTCTTCAAACTCGGCTTCGACCACGTCATCCTCCTTGCTGTGACCGCCACCATAACCGCCGGCTCCGCCCATGCCAGTAGGGCCAGCTCCATCGCCATGGCTATCCTTGTAGATCACTTCGCCCATTTTCATCGATAGTTCAATCAGGCTTTGGGTCCGTGCCTCAATGGCGCCAGCATCGTCACCATCCATAACCCCTTTCAGGGCCGAGATGGCTGCTTCGATATCATGCTTCAGACCAGCATCCAGCTTGTCCCCATGCTCCTTGAGGGATTTTTCGGTCGAGTAGGCCAGTGAATCGGCATTGTTGCGGGCGTCGATCAGCTTGCGCTTGCGGCTATCCTCCTCGGCGTGAGACTCGGCATCACGCACCATGCGCTGGATTTCAGACTCGCTCAGCCCGCCGGAGGCCTGGATACGGATCGACTGCTCGCGATTGGTGCCCTTATCCTTGGCCGACACATGCACAATGCCGTTAGCGTCGATATCGAAGGTGACCTCGATCTGGGGTACACCGCGGGGCGCTGGTGGAATGCCCACCAAGTCGAACTGTCCCAAAACCTTGTTATGCTCGAACATCTCGCGTTCGCCCTGGGCAACACGAATGGTAACAGCCGGCTGGCCATCAGCAGCCGTGGAAAAGACCTGTGACTTTTTGGTCGGGATGGTGGTGTTTTTGTCAATCAGCTTGGTGAAGACGCCACCTAGTGTCTCGATACCCAACGACAGCGGGGTCACGTCGAGCAGCAGCACATCTTTCACTTCGCCTTTGAGGACGCCACCCTGGATGGCTGCACCAACGGCTACCACTTCATCGGGGTTGACACTGCGGTTCGGCTCGCGGCCAAAAAACTCGGAAACCAGTTTTTGCACCTTCGGCATGCGGGTCATGCCGCCGACCAGTAGCACCTCGTCAATCTGGCTGGTCGTGACACCGGCATCGCGCAGAGCCGTCCGGCAGGGTTCCAGCGTCCGCTGCAGCAGCTGGTCAACCAGCGACTCCAGTTTGGCACGGCTGATGGAGATATTGAGATGCTTTGGACCCGAAGCATCAGCCGTGATGAAAGGCAGATTGACATCGGTCTGGGTGCTGTTGGACAGCTCGATCTTGGCTTTTTCAGCAGCCTCTTTCAGCCGCTGCAGCGCCATATTGTCCTTGCGCAGGTCAATTGCTGTCTCTTTTTTGAATTGATCAGCCAGATAGTCGATGATCGTTTTATCGAAGTCTTCACCGCCCAGGAAGGTGTCGCCATTGGTTGACTTGACTTCGAACACCCCATCGGCAATTTCCAGAATGGAAATATCAAAGGTACCACCACCGAGGTCATAGACGGCAATGGTCTGTTTGATATTTTTCTTGTCAAGGCCATAAGCCAGTGCCGCCGCCGTTGGCTCGTTGATGACACGCAGCACATTGAGACCGGCAATACGCCCGGCATCCTTGGTCGCCTGACGCTGGGCATCGTTGAAGTAGGCCGGGCAGGTGACCACCGCTTCGGTCACTTTTTCGCCCAGATAATCCTCGGCAGTCTGTTTCATCTTTTGCAGGATCATGGCCGATACTTCGGACGGGCTGATCTTTTTGCCACCACCATCGACCCAGGCATCGCCGTTGTCAGCCTTGACGATCTTGTAGGGAACAATGTTGATGTCTTTTTGTACCATCGGATCTTCAAAACGCCGTCCGATTAGGCGTTTAATCGCGAACAGGGTATTGTTCGGGTTGGTGACAGCCTGCCTTTTGGCCGATTGTCCAACCAGACGCTCATCCGTGTTGGTAAAGGCTACCATGGAGGGTGTGGTGCGTGCCCCTTCGCTATTTTCAATCACCTTCGGCTCGCCACTCTCCATGATGGCAACACAAGAGTTGGTGGTACCCAGATCAATACCGATTACTTTTGCCATGAAAATTATCCTTTCCTAGCCACGCCCTTAAATTATGTCCTGAAATTACGACTCAACAGATTGAGATGGAGAGACAGCACGAGACACACCGACCATGGAAGGCCGTAACAACCGCTCATTCAGCCTGTAGCCAGCCATCAGCTCCTGCACCACGGTACCAGGGGTGACACCGTCATCTTCCACGTGCATCATGGCCTGGTGCAGGTTAGGATCAAATGGCTTGTCCATGGCCTCAATGCGGGTGATGCCGTGGCGATTGAACGCCTTCACCATCTCAGTTCGGGTCAGTTCAACGCCCTCCAGCAAGGAGCGGCTGTTGCCAGATGGTACCTCTCCATCGTCTGTTGTACGCATGATATCCAGCGCCCGTTCCAAGTTATCCAGCACCGACAGCAGATCGCGTGCAAAACCCTCGATGGCAAATTTGCGCGCCTGCTCCATATCACGCATCAGACGCTTGCGCAAGTTGTCCATGTCAGCCACCGCGCGCAGATGGTTATCTCGCTGTTCCTGAAGAGAATCTTCCAGTTGGGCGATGCGCTCCTGCATGACCTGCTCGTCCGACTTTGCTTCATCCTGACTGGAGTCTGCACCGACTTCTGCAGCCGTTGCGCTGCTTTGTGCTACCTCTGTTTCCGTCTCGTCCGTCATTTTCAACCACCCATGCCCAGCCTTCATGTTAGATAGCCTGCCGATTGCGCAGGCCGACAGGAGAAGAAATAGCAACGAATTACTCTCTGTCAATTGCATGCTCGGTGAAAATTATCTCTGGAGATGACGGCCGGGTAGGCTAGGGGAGACAACCGCCGCACCCTGTTCCGAACATGATGGTGGAACAGGGCAGGCGGAGAATTCAGGAGAAGAATCAGCCGATGCCGGTTTCTTCCTGTACCGTGCGAATGATGCGCCGATCATAGTTCAACAGCTCCGGCCGTTTGCCGGCGTAGTCGAATTGACTCAGGAAATAGCGAATGATCTCGATACGGCAACGTTTCTTGTCATTGGATTTAATAATCGTCCATGGACAGGAGGGTGTGCTGGTATAGAGCAGCATGTCGTATTTGACCTTGGTGTAATCATCCCAGCGATCCTGTGACTCGCGGTCAACCGGGCTCAGTTTCCACTGCTTAAGAGGATCCTTTTGCCGGCTGGTGAAGCGGCGCAGCTGCTCCTGCTTGCTGACTGAGAACCAGAACTTGAACAGCTTGACGCCGGAATTGACCAACATCTGCTCAAACTCGGGCACCGAGCGCAAAAACTCCCTGGCCTGATCCTTGGTGCAGAATCCCATTACCCGTTCTACTCCGGCACGGTTGTACCAGCTGCGGTCGAAAAAGGTCAATTCGCCAGCTGAGGGCAGATGACCGACATAGCGCTGAAAATACCATTGACTTCTTTCGCGGTCAGTCGGTTTGTCGAGGGCAACGACACGACAGCTGCGCGGGTTGAGGTGTTCGATAAACCGCTTGATGGTACCGCCCTTACCGGCTGCATCGCGTCCTTCAAACAGGGAGGCGACTTTCAGGCCGTTTTCCTTGATCCAATTCTGCAGCTTGACCAGTTCTGTATGCAGAGGCATGATGGTTTCCAGGTATTCCTTTTCACTCATGCGAGCGATTTTGGGATAGGAGGATTCCTTGGTAACGCGGCGGACGCCCTCTCCCAGAACAACATCGGATGCTTTGGCTGCCGGTTTGATTGACTCTTTGCGATGACTCATAATGGTTCCATCCCTGCTGTTTGATGACCGAAATAATGGAAAAATGCAACCTACTGCTGTTGCACAAACCACAAATGATGTATCATAGTAACTTGTTTTGTGCAAATGATTCAATGTTTCAATAGCCGAGTGCGTAAAAAAGGAACGGGACGTGTGATGAAAAGAGGGTTGGCTTGGATACTGGCGGCCTGGATCGGCTGGGTGTTACCACTCATGGCCGGTGAAAGGGGAGCGATAATGCCACCGGATAACCACAGCTTGACGTTGGATAACCGCGAGTGGCGCACCTTGGACGATATGAACAACGCTGCTGATCCCCTGGAGGAGTCGAGTCGTGCTTTTTTCAATCTGAACGGCAACTTGAGAGATACGTTTGGAGGGCAGAAGTTGCAACCACCGCGGCCTCAGGGTGGAGGACGTCCGACGGCAGGCGGCGAGCCTGGTAACAAACGTGCTCCCGGTAGTCCATTGCAGCCGTGGCCGTGGGAGTAGGCAGATCCATGAATGTTGTGACACCAAACATGTTCCAGAAGATCCTGATTGTCAATCGGGGTGAGATAGCGGTCCGTATCATCCGTGCCTGTGCTGAAATGGGGATCCGGTCGGCAGCGGTCTATTCCGAGGCTGACCGCTATTCCCTGCATGTCAAGAAGGCAGACGAGGCCTATTTTATTGGTGCTGATCCACTGGCTGGTTACCTCAACATCTATCGGTTGGTCAATCTCGCTGTTGAAACCGGTTGCGATGCTATTCATCCCGGTTATGGATTTCTGTCGGAAAATCCGCAACTGGCTGAGGTATGTGCCCAGCGCGACATCGTTTTTATTGGTCCTTCAGCTACCGCCATCCGTAGTATGGGAGACAAGACCGAGGCCCGTATTGCCATGCAGAAGGCAGGTATTCCGGTCACTCCCGGCAGCGATGGCAACATCTACAGCATTGATGATGCGGTTGCGCTGGCCGAGCAGATCGGTTATCCGGTGATGCTGAAAGCTACTTCGGGTGGTGGTGGCCGAGGTATTCGCCGTTGCAACGATGAAAAGGATCTGCGCAAGAACTACAAGCGGGTCATCTCCGAAGCGACCAAGGCCTTTGGTAGTGCTGACTTGTTCATGGAACGCTGTATTGTCAATCCCCGCCATCTGGAGGTACAGATTCTGGCCGACAGCTATGGCCACGTCATTCACCTGTTCGAGCGCGATTGCTCCATCCAGAGGCGCAACCAGAAACTGATCGAAATTGCTCCGTCACCGCAGCTTTCCGAGGAGCAGAGACAGCAGCTCGGCCAGATGGCTGTGACAGCCGCCCAGGCTGTCGGTTACCAGAATGCTGGTACCGTTGAGTTTCTCATGGACGACCAGCAGCGCTTTTACTTCATGGAGATGAACACGCGCGTGCAGGTCGAGCATACCGTCAGCGAACAGATCACCGGTATCGACATTGTTCAGGAGCAGATTCGCATCGCTGCCGGTTATCCGCTGCGTTTGCAGCAGGATCAGGTCAAACGGCGCGGTTATTCAATCCAGTTCCGTATCAACGCGGAAGATCCGCAGAACGATTTTCTACCCAGTTTTGGCCGTATTACCCGTTATTATGCTCCTGGTGGTCCTGGTGTGCGCACCGATGCAGCCATCTACACCGGTTATGTCGTGCCGCCCTACTACGATTCGATGATTGCCAAGCTGATTGTCTGGAGCCTGACGTGGAACGAGGTGGTAGCGCGCGCGCGCCGTGCCCTTGACGACATGGAAATCTTCGGCATCAAGACCACCATCCCCTATTACCAGGCCATCCTGGATTCTGATGCGTTTCAGGGCGGTTCATTCCACACCGGATTTGTGGAGGCCAATCCGCAGTTGACCCATTATTCCGGTAAACGTCGCAAGGAAGTGGTGGCGGCCATTCTGGCTGCTGCCATTGCGGCTGCCACTGAACAACGGTAACAAGTCCGGATCAGCTATTGTCAAGAGAGGTTCATCATGTCCAGAGTCTACATTACCGATACCATCCTGCGTGATGCCCATCAGTCGCTGATTGCGACACGCATGCGCACGGAAGATATGCTGCCGGCCTGTAGTCAGCTCGATGCCATAGGTTACTGGTCACTGGAAGTTTGGGGAGGAGCCACCTTCGATTCCTGCCTGAGATTTCTCAAGGAAGATCCCTGGGAGAGATTGCGCCTGCTGCGTGCTGCGTTGCCCAACACCCGATTGCAGATGCTGCTGCGTGGCCAGAATTTACTCGGGTATCGCCATTATGCCGATGATGTGGTACAGGCTTTTGTTGGAAGAGCGGCCAGTAATGGTATCGATGTTTTTCGCATTTTTGATGCCCTCAACGATCTGCGCAACCTCAAGGTAGCTGTCGAAGCGGTCAAGGCTTGTGGTAAACATGCCCAGGGAGCCATCAGTTACACCGTCAGTCCGGTCCATTCCATTGCCGGATTTGTAGCCCAGGCCCAGGAACTGGCCGCCATGGGATGCGATAGTATTACCATCAAGGACATGGCCGGTCTGTTGACGCCTATGGTAACAGCCGAGCTGTTTCGTGCGCTGCGTGCCGCAGTCAGCTTGCCGCTGCATCTCCATTCGCATGCCACGGCTGGATTGGCCGAGATGTGTCATCTCAAGGCCATCGAAAATGGTTGTACCCATATCGACACTGCCATTTCTTCCTTTGCTGGCGGGACCAGTCATGTGCCAACCGAAAGCATGGTAGCGGCTCTGAGACATACGCCCTACGATACTGGGCTTGATCTGGAGGCCCTGCAGAGTATCGGCTTCTATTTTCTGTCGATACGCAAGAAATATCACCAGTATGAGAGCGAGTATACCGGGGTCGATACCCGTGTACAGATCAACCAGGTACCAGGAGGCATGATCTCCAATCTGGCACAGCAGCTGCGTGAGCAGAATTCCCTGAAACGGATGGACGATGTGTTGGCCGAGATTCCCCGAGTACGCGAAGATCTCGGTTTCCCGCCGCTGGTGACACCGACGTCGCAGATTGTCGGCAGTCAGGCCGTCTTCAATGTGCTGGCCTCCAACCGCTATCAGACCATTACCAACGAGGTCAAGCGTTATCTCCAGGGCGGTTATGGCAAATCTCCGGCACCGGTGAATGTTGAATTGCAGCAGCAGGCTACTGGTACTAGCGAACTGATCGACTGTCGACCGGCTGATCTGTTGCCGGCCGAGCTTGATCAGCTGCGTCAGACCATTGGTGCCTTGGCCACCAGCGAGGAAGACGTCCTCAGTTTTGCCATGTTTCCGGATGTCAGTCGGCAGTTTCTCGAAGAACGCAAGGCCGGAACCCTGAAACCGGAACCGTTGCAGCCGCACCCCTGCTCACAGGTACAGGGTCACCAGACCAATCCAACCGAGTTCCATCTGGTTCTGCATGGTGAGACCTTCCATGTCAAGGTCACCGGTGCTGGGCAACCGCACGATGGCGAACGCAATTTCTATCTCATTCTGGATGGCATGCCGGAGGAGGTTTTGGTCAAGAGCCTATCCCAGGCCGGCAACGCCGGTGACAAAAACGATGGCTCGGCCAGTGAAACGGGCCGGCCGCGTGTCACGCGCGAAGGTCAGGTCAGTGCCACCATTCCCTGCAAGATTTCCGATGTGCTGGTCAAGCAGGGAGACCGGGTCCAGGCTGGTCAACCGGTTTTGGTGACAGAGGCCATGAAGATGGAAAGCGAGGTGTTGGCCACCATCACTGGTCGTGTCACGGGCGTTTATGTGCAGAAGGGTGATCGGGTGACGCCAGAAGAGGCCCTGATCGAGATTGAAGCCGATGCCAGTCCGGCTGGAACGTAGGCTGTAAGCGCATGGAACCGGTACAGGTTCTCATCGTTGACCGTTCCCGTTTGTATGCGACGGTATTGCAGCGCGACCTGCTGTCGGCGATAGCAGGGTCTTCCGGAGGAGAAGAAGAGCCTCCCCAGATCACGACCTTGTCGGGTGTTGCCGATGCGACGGTATGGTTGACCCATATGGGGCGTTCTTGTCGCCTAGTTATCCTCGATCCGGAGAGTGACCACCAGGAAACCAGGCCTCTGCTTGATCTCTGTGTGCAACGCCGTGTGGCGGTGCTGCTATTTTCGGCGTTGCCGGAAGAGACATTATACCAGATCGTTGCCAAGGATCAGGCGGTCGACTACATTCTGAAAGAGAATCCGTCCAGTGTCGATCAGGTCGTTGCCCTGGCCGTGCGTTTGATACGCAACCGGACCGTTCATGCGCTGGTGGTCGATACCGATGGCAAACGGCAGCAGCAACTGATGCGCTGGCTGAGGCAGCAGCAGTTGCAGGTGGGTCATCTGAAGCAGGTTGGTGAGGTGACCTTCTTCATGGAGACCCATCCGAATGTGCGTCTGGTGCTTTGCTCAGGAGATCTGTCTGATCTTTCCGCTCTGATGAGTCTGCTGCGCCAGCGTTACAGCCGCAACGATCTGGCCATTCTGGGTGTCATGTCCCCATCGCGATCGGCCAAATCACCTCAGGCCGATACCGTGCGCATGATCAAACGGGGTGCCAACGATCTGGTTTACTGGCCGGTTGGACCCCAGGAGCTGTTGTTTCGCGTCTCCTCAGCGCTGGATGCCATCGATCGCGTGCAGGCCATGCAGGCGGTTGCGGTCACCGATGCCCTGACCGGTCTGTTCAGTCTGAAATACCTGGAGGAATCCGGTCGCAAGCTGCTGGCCTGTGATAAACGGGGACAGTTGCGCCTGTGCGTAGCCATGATTGAGGTCGACGGGTTCCGTCACATCGCCGCCCACAATACCCGCCTGACGGTTAACCTGATTCTGAAACGCATCGCCATCATGATACGCGATTTCTTCCGTAATACCGATATCATCGGCTGTTACAGTCCGTCCCGTTTCTGCGCCCTGCTGATCGACATGGACCCGGAATATGTCAGGGAATTTTTCGAACGACTATGTCGATCGGTACAGGATGAGGAATTCACAGTGCGGGGACGCTCGATCCAGGTTAATATCAGTATCGGTGTGCAGCTGCGTCCGCTGGAATCGATCCAGGATACCTTTGTAGCCGCATCGCATCAGCTCATCAACGCCCAGCTGCATGGCGGTAATCAGGTTCAGATTGCGTCGTGAGAAGGATCTGTCAGTTTTTGTCATCTGCGCCATTTTGATGGATGGCGGCAGGGGGAATATCAGGCAAGGCGGGCAGCTCCAGCGTATTTTTATGACTGGTTTTTTGATACAAGGCCACGAAACGCTGATGTTCGGCCAGGGTTTTGGCAAAGCTGTGTGAGCCGTCACCACGGGCGACGAAATAGAGATAGTCACTGACCTCCGGATGGAGGGCAGCGTGGATGGCAGCCTGTCCCGGGTTGCAGATCGGGGTGGGGGGTAGGCCGTGGTTGACATAAGTGTTGTAAGGGGTATCACTTTTGAGGATCTGCCGGGTGATGGGACCACTGAAGCCGGTGTGACCATAGAGAACGGTTGGGTCGCTCTGTAGTTTCATGTTGCGCTTCATGCGGTTATAGAACACCGCAGCGATGCGGGCCCGTTCATCGGACCGTTTGGCCTCTTTCTCGATCATCGAGGCTACGATCAAGGCTTGGTAACGATCCAGCGTTGGTGGTAGCAGCTCCACGGCACGGCTGTCCCACTCATGATTGAGGATCTGTTCTCCTTTGCGGACCATGCGCTTGAGCAGGTCGATGGTTGTATCGCCGCGACGGAAGAAATAGGTATCCGGAAATAGGATGCCTTCCAGAGAGAGACGAGGGGAGGTGCCGATCTGCTTAAGTAGATCCGGTTGCTCAATGATTTCCTCGGCTTGGTCCCAGCCAGACAGCTCCAGCAAACGGGCGATATCGGCGACGGTCAACCCTTCCGGAATGGTCAGACGATGCTGGATGGTCTGACCCTGACGCATTTTGGCAATGATGCGCGACAGCGTGTCGCCTGCCTCAAAACGATATTCGCCTGCCTGGACCATGCCATCGGCCTCCAGCTTGACCAGCAGCACAAACCACCAGCGCCAGGAAACGGCCCCCGACTGTTCCAGCAGGACACCAACCTGATCGATACTCAATCCCTTGGCCACGTCAACCTCAACCGGTTGTGCCAACGGGGGCTGCAGCGAGGCCGAGAAACGATGCCACCCTACCGGTAACATCACCACGGCCAGCAGGGACACGCCCGCTAATAAACCCAGTAACAGGCGGCGGCGTGTCATGCCTAGCTAAAACGTTTCAGAACCAGACTGGCGTTGGTGCCACCAAAACCAAACGAATTCGACAAGGCGCACTGAATCGATACCGATCGGGAGACATGCGGTACATAATCCAGGTCACACTCAGCATCCGGTTGATCGAGATTGATGGTGGGAGGAACGGTCTGATGATAGAGGGACAGTGCGGTAAAGATGGCTTCAACACCACCCGCCGCTCCCAGCAGATGTCCCGTCATCGACTTGGTGGAAGAGACCATCAGCTTGTAGGCATGGTCGCCAAACAGCCGCTTGACGGCATTGTTTTCGATCACATCTCCCAACGGTGTTGAGGTGCCGTGGGCATTGATGTAACCGACCGCATCCGGAGAGATTCTGGCATCCCGCAACGCCGCAGCCATACAGCGAAAAGCACCATCACCGCTCGGCTCAGGGGCTGTGATATGATGGGCATCGCCGGACATACCGTAACCAATCAGTTCGGCATAAATGGTAGCGCCACGCTGACGCGCCTGTTCCAGTTCTTCCAGCACCACCACGCCAGCCCCTTCAGACTGAACAAAGCCATCCCGTTGCTGGTCCCAGGGTCGGGAAGCCCGCTGTGGTTCGTGGTTGCGGGTGGACAGTGCCCTGGCTGCTGCGAAGCCTCCAATGCCCAGCTCACAAATAGCTGCTTCCGATCCCCCGGCAATCATGACATCGGCCTCACCACGCTGAATGATGCGTAGGGCATCACCAATGGCATGGGTGCCTGAAGCGCAGGCCGTGACGACCGAATGGTTCGGGCCCTTCAGCCCGTACTGGATGGCCACATGGCCGGAAATTAGGTTGATTAGCGACATCGGAATGAAGAAAGGAGAGATGCGACGCGGACCTGTCTTGACCAGTTCAATGGCCTGGTTCTGGATCGAGTTCAAACCACCGATGCCAGAGCCGATGATGACCCCGATCCGCTCAGCGTTAGCGGGGGTTACCGCGATTCCTGCCTCACGCCAAGCCATCTGCGCGGCAGCCAGGCCGAAATGGATGAACAGATCCATCTTTTTGATTTCTTTTTTTGGGATCCACTCCTCCACGTTGAAATCACGACATTCACCGGCGATGCGACAGGCATACTCGCCTGCATCAAAGCGGGTGATGACGTCAATCCCTGATTGTCCGGCAACAAGGTTGGACCAGGTTTTGGCTGTACCCGTCCCAAGCGGTGTTACCAGACCCACGCCAGTAATAACAACTCTCCGTTCCACCGAAACGCTCCTCTGCCCCATGGCACTCTGTCAGGTCTGGGTCTGCTGGGTAATGTAGTCAATGGCCTGACGAACCGTGGTCACCTTTTCGGCCGCCTCATCAGGAATCTCACAGGAAAACTCCTCTTCGAAAGCCATGATCAGCTCAACCAGATCGAGTGAATCGGCCCCCAGATCATCGGTAAACAGGGCATCTTCGGTGACCTGGTTCGGATCAACACCCAACTGGTCAATAACAATCTTGATCACACGCTGTGCAATATCACTCATGACACCATTTCCTCTCTTCTACGACATGTACATGCCACCATTCACAGGGATGGTAGCTCCAGTGATGTAACGGGCCTGTTCAGAGACCAGAAAAGCGATGACACCGGCCACATCTTCCGGTTGACCCATGACCCCCATCGGAATCTGCGCAAGCATAGCCTGTTGCACTTCCGCTTTCAATGATTCTGTCATGCGGGTGGCGATAAAACCAGGAGCCACACAATTGACCGTCACGCCACGACTGGCCACCTCGCGTGCCAGCGTCTTGGTCAGGCCGATCAGACCGGCCTTGGCGGCGACGTAGTTGGCCTGTCCCGGGTTGCCAAGCGCTGCCACCACCGAGGAGACATTGACGATGCGGCCATAGCGTGCCTTCATCATCGACTTGACCACCAGTCGCGTCAGATGAAAAATGCTGGTCAGATTGACGGCCAACACCTGGTCCCATTCCTCATCCTTCATGCGTACCAGCAAGTTATCGCGGGTGATACCGGCGTTGTTGACCAGAATATCGATGCGGCCAAACTGTTCCAAGGTGGTTTGCACCAGACGTTCCAGCGAAGCAGTCGATGTGACATCGGATTCGATGCCGATGGAGCGGGGCGCAAGGTGACGCACCTCCTCCAGCGCTTCTGGAATGCGGTCCGGCTCATTGCTGGTAATCACCACCTGTGCACCCAGCCGGGCCAGTGCCAGGGCCGTGGCCCGACCGATACCACCGGTTGACCCTGTGACCAGGGCAACTTGATCATTGAGCATGGCAGTTCCTTTCTTGCGAGGGATACTTTTCCGGTAAGGATAGCACAGCTCAACAGGAAGATCGAGTCTCACCACCGAACAATCATTGCCTACCCCTTGGGCTACATTTATAATCAATCCTGAATGGATGCCATGTTACCGTGCTTACCTGCATTACCAGATCGGCCGAGAACTGCAGACAGGACAGCTCGGTGACCTCGTCG
>JADGCH010000048.1 GCA_015229115.1 Magnetococcales bacterium | reverse complement strand
ATAGTCACAATCAACGGTCTGATCTCGATCAGCTCAAATCAGGCTGAACAGTTACCGACGTTTTATATTGGCAAGGAGCTCTTATGGATCTGTTCTATCTCACCACGGTTATTGGCTTTTTTGTGACATCGGTCCTGATTGTTCGCCTGTTCGAGCGGTTAAGGAGAGGATGATGAACCCCATCTATCTCATTGGCTTGTTGGTAGCTGTAGCCGTGCTCGTTTATCTGGTCGTTGCTTTGTTTCTGCCGGAGAAATTTTCATGAGCACTGATCCATATCTAAATGCAGGGATGGCTATTGCCTCCATAATGGTGTTGTTATGGCCAATTGCCTATTTCTCAAGCCGTACGAATCCGGAAACAGATAATCTGACAACCTATACACATCAGAAAAATATTAATAATTATCAAATTGGCTGTAGTTGTCTAGATTCACAGCTACCTCCCCCTCATAGGGCATTTCTGATGGGAATGAGTCTGGATAAACCTCCATTTTTACGGATAAACACACCATGACTACTAACGGATACGTTCAAATTCTTCTCTATCTGTCAGTCTTATTGCTGCTCGCTTGGCCACTTGGTCTGTATATGGCCAGACTTTACAGTGATGAACTGCCTGCATTTTTACGCTGGTCCTCATTCGTGGAGAGGGGGCTATATCGTTTCTGTGGAATCAATCAAAAAGAAGATATGTCTTGGACCAAATATGCCCTCTCAGTGCTAGCCTTCAATCTATTGGGCCTGTTAGCGGTGTACGTGCTACAGCGAACCCAAGAGTGGTTACCACTCAATCCTCAGTCCGTGACCAATGTCACCCCTGATTCGGCATTTAATACGGCCGTCAGTTTTGCGAGTAATACCAATTGGCAGGGGTACAGCGGTGAGGCGACACTATCCTATTTAACACAGATGCTAGGCTTAACGGTACAAAATTTTGTTTCTGCAGCGACAGGCATGGCAGTACTGGTAGCCATGATGCGTGCTTTTTCTCGTCGAGAGACCAATGGTGTAGGAAATTTCTGGGTAGATATGGTGCGGTCTACCCTCTATGTACTGCTACCATTAAGCCTTGTCTTATCGTTACTATTGGTTAGTCAGGGTGTGGTTCAAACCTTTGCGCCCTACCAGAACGTTCAACTGATTCAGCCGGTTACCTATGAGCAACCTGTTCAAGATGTCGGAGGGCAACCTGCAACGGAAAAAACGAAGTCTGTAGAACAGGTGATTGCTCTTGGTCCAGTCGCCTCTCAGGTGGCCATTAAACAGCTTGGAACCAATGGAGGGGGGTTCTTTAATGTTAATTCAGCCCACCCTCTGGAGAATCCTACACCTTTGTCTAACTTTATGGAGATGATTGCGATTCTGCTAATTCCAGCGGCACTCTGTTTTTCTTTTGGCTTTTTCATCGGCGATTTGCGTCAGGGTAAGGCTATCTTGGCGGCTATGACGATTGTTTTTGTGGCTTTACTGGCGCTTTGTGTGGGGGCCGAACAGTCTGGTAATCCTTTGTTGAACCAGCTGGGATTAGATGCGCACGCCACCAGTCAATCTCCTGGAGGCAACATGGAAGGTAAGGAGATTCGCTTCGGTATTGTCAATTCAGCCATCTGGGCCACGGCTACCACGGCTGCCTCTAATGGTTCTGTTAATGCTATGCACGATTCCTTTACTCCCCTTGGTGGATTGGTTCCCATGTGGATGATTCAGTTGGGAGAGGTCATTTTTGGTGGTGTTGGCTCTGGACTGTACGGCATGATTGTCTTTGCCTTGGTAGGGGTATTTGTTTCCGGGTTAATGATTGGCCGTACCCCCGAATATCTGGGTAAAAAAATTGAATCATTTGAAATGAAAATGGCTGCTGTCGCTATTCTTACTCCCTGCTTGGTAGTACTGGCCGGTACTGCTATGGCAGTAGTTAGTGAGGCAGGATTGGCAGGAATTGCCAACCCTGGAATACATGGCTTCTCAGAGATTCTCTACGCATTTTCATCAGCTGGGAACAACAACGGTAGTGCCTTTGCTGGTCTATCAGCTAATACCCCCTTCTACAACACATGGTTAGGTGTGGCCATGTTGCTAGCACGGTACTGGATCATCATACCTGTGTTGGCCATTGCTGGTTCTTTGGCTTCTAAGAAGAGTATCCCTGTTTCTGCCGGAACGCTACCCACGCATACCCCGCTGTTCATAACCTTGCTCATCGGAACGGTGATTGTTGTTGGCGCACTTACTTTCTTACCGGCACTTGCTCTTGGTCCCATCGTAGAGCATGTGCATATGACCAACGGACGTTAACAGGAGACAATGATATCATGTATCAGCAACAATCCCTTCTCGACCCAGCCATACTAAGAGAATCTGCACTGGAGTCATTGAAACGCCTTTTGCCCCACTATCAAATCCGCAATCCAGTGATGTTCGTTGTCTGGTTGGGTAGTTTGTTGACAACCGGGCTTTTTATCCAGTCCGTGACAGGTCATGGAGAGGCCTCATCAGGATTCATCCTGGCCATTACCTTATGGCTATGGTTCACCGTTATTTTCGCCAATTTTTCTGAGGCTTTGGCGGAAAGCCGTGGCAAGGCCCAGGCAGCATCTCTGAGAGGGTTACGTAAGACTGTCCTAGCTAGAAAGCTCAAGGAACCTTCTCTACATGCTGAAATTGAAAGTGTTTCATCGGAATCCCTACGTAAGGGAGATGTGGTGCTGGTCACTACCGGTGAAATTATTCCAGGGGATGGAGAAGTCATTGAGGGGGTGGCTTCGGTGGATGAATCAGCCATCACCGGTGAATCAGCTCCAGTCATTCGTGAATCTGGTGGTGACTTTTCCGCAGTCACTGGTGGTACGCGTGTCTTGTCTGACTGGTTGATCGTACGTATTGAGGTTAATCCGGGAGAGACATTTCTTGATCGTATGATCAATATGGTAGAGGGTGCCAAGCGTCAGAAGACTCCCAACGAAATAGCTTTGACCATCTTGTTGGTGTTGCTGACGATTGTCTTTCTGCTGGCTACCGTTACTCTACTGCCATTCTCGATTTATGGTGTTGAAACCTCTCAAGCTGGATCCCCCATTACTGTCACGGTATTGGTGGCGCTTCTGGTTTGTCTAATTCCTACCACCATCGGTGGCTTGCTCTCTGCTATCGGTGTAGCTGGTATGAGCCGCATGATGGAAAAAAATGTTCTGGCTACATCTGGTAAGGCCGTGGAAGCAGCCGGTGATGTTGATGTACTGCTGTTGGACAAGACCGGAACTATCACATTGGGTAATCGACAGGCAACGGTCTTTATACCAATTCCAGGGGTCAGCATACAGGATTTGGCTGAGGCGGCATTATTGTCATCGCTGGCTGACGAAACTCCGGAAGGACGCTCAATTGTCACTCTGGCCAAGGAAGTATTGCACCAAAGGGGGCGTGACATTCATGCTGATGGCGCTACTTTCATACATTTTACAGCCCAAACTCGTATGAGCGGTATCGATTGGCAACAACGATCCATCCGTAAGGGGGCATCAGAAGCTGTACATCGTTACGTGGAGTCGATAGGAGGTGTTTGGCCTAATACAATCCAGACATCCATTGATGAGATTGCCCGTAGAGGGTCGACTCCGCTGGTAGTGGCTGAAAATAACCGTTTGCTGGGTGTGGTAGAACTAAAAGACATCGTCAAAGGTGGCATCAAAGAACGGTTTATCGAGTTGCGCCGCATGGGTATTAAAACGGTGATGATTACCGGGGATAATCGCCTAACAGCGGCCGCCATCGCTGCTGAGGCAGGAGTGGATGATTTTCTTGCTGAAGCTACCCCAGAGGCCAAGCTTAGGTTGATTAGACAGTACCAGGGGGAGGGACGCCTGGTAGCAATGACTGGCGACGGTACCAACGATGCTCCGGCCCTGGCTCAGGCTGATGTGGCAGTAGCCATGAACACCGGTACTCAGGCAGCCAAAGAGGCTGGTAATATGGTGGATTTAGATTCTAATCCAACTAAACTGATTGAGGTGGTGGAAACCGGAAAGCAGATGCTGATGACGCGTGGAACGTTGACCACTTTCTCCATCGCCAACGACGTGGCCAAGTATTTTGCCATTATTCCAGCTGCCTTTGCCACGACTTATCCGGCTTTGGATGCCTTTAATATCATGGGTCTGGCGACTCCAGCGTCTGCTATTTTATCGGCAGTTATCTTCAACGCACTGATTATTGTCGCCTTGATTCCTCTAGCCATAAAAGGGGTGGCTTATCAGGCTATTGGAGCTGCTGATTTGTTGCGTCGTAATCTGCTCATTTATGGTGTCGGGGGATTGGTGGTACCGTTTATTGGTATCAAGGTCATCGATTTAATTCTGGTTGTTCTTCACCTTGCTTGAGGTCCATAACGTGATTAAAGAACTTAAACCCGCTTTCCTGATGTTGACTATTCTTACCATTCTAACAGGATGTATCTATCCAGCGATCGTGACAGTCATGGCGCAGCTGTTGTTTCCAGCCCAGGCTGTTGGAAGCCTGATCAATAGTAATGGCCACAACATTGGTTCTATCCTGGTCGGGCAGAATTTCTCGGATCCACGTTATTTCTGGGGGCGCCCATCGGCTACTGCTCCCATGCCCTATAATGCTGCAGCATCAAGTGGATCCAACATGGGACCGCTAAATCCGGCACTGGAAGAGGTCGTGAAATCCCGTATTGTCACGCTCAAGGAAAGTGACCCACAACAGACAATGGCTATTCCGGTTGATCTGGTTACCTCGTCTGGTAGTGGTCTTGATCCACACATCAGCCCAGCAGCAGCGATTTGGCAAATCCCTCGGTTGGCCAGGGTCAGAGGATTGGCCGTATCAGTGGTGGAAGATCTCGTGCGCCAACATACCGAGGGAAGAACCTTTGGCGTTCTTGGAGAGCCACGGGTCAACGTTCTATCCCTTAATCTTGCTCTGGATCATCATAACCGTCATTGACTGAGAAAGGAATGTATTTCATGAATATCAATGGTATAACAAGGCTAATCGGAATGGTGTACGGCACTTGTGCGTTCATATTCCCCGCTATCGTCACGGCAGAAGAAGTGGGCGCCACCACTTCCACTCATACTTTCACCCCAAACTTGGCCATAGTCAACAACTATGTTTTTCGTGGTCTGACGCAAACCTGGAATGAGCCGGCCTTGCAGGGAGGAATTGACTATAATCACGCAGACGGTTGGTATGCCAGCGTCTGGGCCTCCAATATTAGCGACAGACAATATGCCAAGGGTATCGTGGAACTGGATCTGGGGCTGGGATACAATGGTAAATTCACCAGTGATGACTGGACGTGGACCATTGGTGCGGCTGGTGCCTATTATCCGGAAGCTAATTACAGTAAGGTCGTTCCCACCGTGGCCATGAATGGGAATCAGTCTTATAACAATCTTGAAATTAACGGGGGAATAGGTTACAAATGGATATTGTTCAAGTTATCCGCCGCTGTAACGGATTACTTTGGAGTCAATACCAGCAATGGCTACACATCTGGAACCCGTTGGAGCACTTACAGTGATTTAACGGCAACCATACCTCTTTCAGAGGAAATCTTCGGCCAGAATGTCACCATGCCCCTGCATGCCGGATACACCAACTATACGGCAAAGTTGGCTTCCCCCACTCCATCTGGGGGAACCAACCCTGATTATGCTGACTTCAAAGTCGGTTTAGCCAAGGGTTTTGATGAGGGTGTCAACCTTTCATTGGCTGTCACGCATGCCACCAATAATAAGGTATACAACAATACTTCCTCCATCAAAAGTTCAGGAGATAACATTAACCTGGGAGGAACGCACATTGTTGTTTCCCTTGCCAAGACGTTTTGAAGCCCATGAATAACGTACCATCGCCCCAGCGACCAGACCCAGATGCTTTATTGGCCCAAATCGATGCCGAGTGTTCGCGACAGCAGCGGGGTAAACTAAAAGTTTTTTTTGGTGCTTGCCCTGGTGTAGGCAAAACATATGCGATGCTCACTGCTGCCCGTGTTTTGCAATCCCAGGGTGTGGATGTGGTAGTTGGGGTGGTGGAAACCCACGGTCGTAGCGAAACAGCGGAGCTGCTAAAACATACTGAAATTATTCCTAGAAATAAAATTGAATACAAAGGGTATGTGCTGGAGGAATTTGATCTCGATAAGGCACTCCGTCGCAATCCTCAGTTGATACTGGTGGATGAACTGGCCCATTCTAATGCCCCTGGTTCACGCCATATCAAGCGTTGGCAGGATGTTGAGGAATTGCTGTTGGCAGGCATTGATGTCTTGACGACTGTAAATGTACAACATATTGAGAGTCTTAACGATGTTATCGGTAAAATTACCGGTGTTTTTGTACGGGAACGGGTTCCAGACCATGTTATCGACCAAGCAGATGAAATAGTGTTGGTAGACTTGCCGCCAGAAGAGCTGTTGCAACGACTGCGAGAAGGGAAAGTATATATTCCCCAGCAGGCGGAACGAGCAGTAGAAAACTTTTTTAGCAAAGGCAATCTGCTGGCTCTGCGGGAATTGGCGTTGCGCCGTACTGCAGACCGGGTGGATGGTGATATGCGTGCGTGGAGACGGGAAAAATCCGTCACGACGGTTTGGCCGACCAGAGAGGCTGTGCTGGTGTGTATAGGACCAGGACCAGACAGCGAGAGATTGGTGCGTCGTGCTGCCAGGCATGCCCAACAGACCGGAGCCCCATGGCATGCCATTGCTATTGAAACACCGTCAATGCAAACTTTGTCCGATCCGATGAGAACACGTATTCTCAATATCCTGAAGCTGGCCCAGGAAATGGGAGCGCAGACGGCTTCCCTTGCCGGACAGGATGCAGCAGAGGTGGTTGTCAATTATGCTCGTGAGCATAACCTTGGGACATTGTTGGTGGGGCGTGATCGCTATCGACGTGTATTACCATGGCAGCATAACTTTGCCGAAAGGGTTGGGAGACTGGCACCAGATTTAGAGCTTCTCCAGATCGCCAGTAACGATGAGAGTCGGACCCCTGCCGCTCAGCTACAGCATGTCATCACTCAAGCAAGAGAACCAGCCCAGTGGCGTTCATATCTGTTGACAGTGGTCATTGTCGCTTCGGTGACAATAGGTAGTGCACCACTACATGATACGCTTGATCTGGCAAATATTGTCATGCTGTTTCTATTAGTGGTGGTTTTGGTTGCTGTTCGTTTGGGTCGAAGGTCGGCTGTCTTAGCGGCTTTTCTTTCCGTGGCATCGTTTGACTTCTTTTTTGTACCACCACGATTCAGTTTTGCGGTCAGTGATGTTCAGTATTTAATCACTTTTGGGGTGATGCTTATTGTTGCGTTGGTGATTGGCCAACTTACCGCTGGTCTACGGTTTCAGGTTGCATCGGCACGATATCGCGAACAACGGGTACATGCACTGTATGAGATGTCTAGAGATCTCTCCAGTGCACTGAGCGCAGATCAAATTGTCGAGATAGGCCAACGCTTTATCAACCGTGGTCTGAATGCCTCAGCAGTTATTTTTATTCCTGGATCAGAAGGACAACTCCTATTGGCTGAAGGATCTTCCAATGTTATTGATGTCGATATAGGTATCGCCCAATGGAGCTTTGACCATGGTCAAGTGGCTGGTTTTGGAACGAATACACTACCTTCTTCCAAGGCGTTGTATGTGCCTCTTAAAGCACCATCACGCCTATGTGGTATACTTGCTTTAGTGCCTAACACGGTAATCTGGGAGCTTTTTCCGGAACAACAGCAATTATTAGATACTAGCGCTACCCTGACTGCTATTGCCCTGGAACGAATCCACTACGTAGTCTTATCGCGGGATGCCCAGGTGAGTATGGAATCGGAACGCTTGCGCAATGCTTTGCTGTCGGCCATCTCCCATGATCTTCGAACCCCACTGACGGTGATTACCGGTTTAACAGATGCCATGTTGATCGCTAAACCGGAGCTGCCAGAACCTCATATCAGCCTCGCAGGAGTCATCCGGAGTGAGGTGTTGCGTACTAGCACCATGGTCAATAACCTGCTTGATATGGCCCGGTTACAAATGGGTAATATCGTCCTGAACCGCGGTTGGCAAACCTTGGAAGAGGTCATCGGAGTGGCTATGGGAAATTGTGCATCATCGCTTGTGCACCATACCATACACATTGATCTCCCCGCTGATCTACCATTGCTTGAACTAGACAGCGTACTCATGGAGCGTGTATTTAGCAATCTATTGGAAAATGCTGCAAAGCACACTCCACATGGTAGCATTGTCTCCATTACTGCCAAACTCACCAGTGATTTTGTTGAGACAGCTGTCTGCGATAATGGCCCTGGCCTGCCTCTTGGTATGGAAAAAAAATTGTTCGAAAAATTTACTCGCAGCGAGAAGACAGCCGGGTTTGGGTTGGGATTATCCATTGTGAGATCGATCATAGAGGCACATGGGGGCACAGTACGAGCCGAAAATGTGCCTAGTGGGGGAGCCCTATTTACCATCATGCTGCCAGTTGGAATTCCTCCCATCATTCCTGAGGAATCCTGATGCCGAACGGTCATCCTCACGCAGCTTTAGTTGTTATTATTGAAGACGAACTTCAAATACGAAGGTTTGTCCGGGCTGCTCTAGAAATGGAAGGTTACGTGGTCGTTGAATCTGAAACCGGGAAGCTGGGTTTGATGGAAGTTGGTACCCGCCGTCCTGATCTGATTGTCGTGGACCTTGGTTTGCCGGATATGGATGGTATTGATATGATCCTGGATATACGGTCTTGGTCAAATGTTCCCATCCTCATTCTGTCAGCTCGTTCTCATGAAACCGATAAAGTTAGTGCCCTAGATTTGGGGGCTGATGATTATCTGACTAAACCTTTCGGTGTACCTGAACTCATGGCTCGGGTACGTGCACTATTGCGTCGTTCTATTCGTTCCTGCGCTGAGGATACCCCCATCATCCGATTCGGTGATGTTGAAGTGGATCTTATTCAACGTACGGTAACAAAAAATGGAGTGGTCGTTCATTTGACATCTATCGAATATCGCCTTCTCATGCAACTTGTCTCCAATGCTGGAAGAGTGCTCACACATCGGGCCTTATTGAATGATGTATGGGGGCCCAATCAAACGAGCAATATTCATTATCTGCGAGTTTACATGTCCAGTCTACGGCATAAACTGGAGTACGATCCCAATAGGCCAAAACATATTCTGACAGAATCGGGGGTAGGTTACCGTTTGGTAATCACATGAGATTTAGATTTGCAGACAACATAAAAAAGCTCCCCTCCATCCCATGAATCAAAAAATGAGGGGAACCGTTTTAACTTGTATTACAATTACAATACGATACGTGTACCAATTTCTACGACATATTCCGAAGGAACCTTAAAGAAAGAAGAGGCCGTTTCGGATACGCGCATCATGGCCAGGAACAGATTCATGCGCCAAGAGGCCATTTGCGTTTGGCTTCCTGCAACAAAAGATGGTTTACCGACATAGCAGATGGATTCTTCCAGCACCAGATTTTCCCCATTGATTTGGCAGGAACGCAACGCGACAGAAAGGTCAGGGGCTTCCATGAAACCGAAGCGGACCGTAACCCGAAAAAAATTGCAAGGCAGTGATTCTACCGTAATCCGTTCTTGGTCCGATACATACGGAGTTTCCTGACCCTGCACAGTTAAAATAACCTCTTTTTCGTGCAAGGTCCATGAAGATCTGAGCAACTGTACCAAAGGCATGGGTACCCTATCGGCATTGGATGTCATATAAATAGCCGTTCCTGGACCTTCCACGGGACGGTCGGTCTCAAATTGACGCAGAAAAGGTTCCAGGGGAATACTGCTTTTGCGAACGGCTGCCGCGACGATGGCCTGGCCTTTTTGCCAAGTGGCAAGAAAAAAGTAAATGACGCCGCCAAGCACCAGGGGAAACCATCCACCTTCCATAATTTTCGTGATGTTAGCCGTCAGAAATGTGAGATCAATGGATAGAAACAGCAGCATGAATGATAAACTCTTAAACCATCCCCAGCCGAGTAATCTTGGCAAGGCCACGCCAAAGGCAATCAGGGTTACAATGACCATGGTTCCCGTAACGGCAATGCCATAAGCTGCCGCAAGATTGCTCGAATTCTGGAAACCGAGTACAACGGCTACTACAGCTAATAATAAGGTCCAGTTGACCGATGGAACATAGATTTGTCCCATTGCCTGATTGGAAGTATGGATCACGTTGAGTCGTGGTAGCAGACCGATTTGCATAGCTTGTAAGCTGGCTGAGAAAGCACCAGAAATCAGTGCCTGCGATGCGATGACTGTGGCCGCTGTTGCCAAAGCCACCATGGGATACAATCCGGCTTCTGGTACCCCAAGATAGAACGGATTTTGTACGGCCTGGGGTTGTGCCAATATCAGGGCACCCTGACCAAAATAACTCAAGGTCAACGACGGAAAAACCAAAACAACCCAGCCCCAGTTGATCGCCTTTTTGCCAAAATGGCCCATATCGGCATACAGAGCTTCTGCACCAGTGACCGCCAGGAACACTGAGCCCATCACGTACAGTGCGTGAGACTTTTGCAGTAGCAAGAAATCTATGCCGTAAACCGGGTTTAGGGCCAGCAAAATGGAGGGTTGATCAAAAATGTTGGAGATGCCAACCGCGGCAATAGCGATAAACCATAGCGCAGTGATCGGTCCGAAAATAGCCCCTATCTTGCCCGTACCATAGCGTTGGGAGATAAACAGCAGGATGATAATGGCTAGGGTAGTTGGAATAATGATAGGTTTTAGCACAGGAGTGGCTATTTCGAGCCCCTCTACGGCACTCAGGATGGAAATAGCTGGTGTAATGGCTCCGTCACCAAAGAATAGAGCTACGCCAACCATGCCGAGGATCAATATGATTTTTCTGGTTCTAGGTTGTTCGGCCGCACACTGTGTGGCCTTCGTCACCAAGGCCAGGGTTCCTCCTTCTCCCTTGTTGTCTGCACGCATAATGAAAAACTGGTATTTTATGGTTAAAACGACGACAAGAGACCAGAAAATCAGTGAAATGACCCCCAATACCTCGTCATGGCTGGGGGTATGGCCGATACTGGCTATGGATTCCTTGACGGCATAAAGGGGACTTGTTCCGATATCACCGAAAACGACACCAACAGCACCAATAATAAGTGGCAGGATAGGTTGTTTTTGAACAATACTGTGAGTCGATTGATTCATGTTTTTTGTACCCCAAGATCATTTGCTATCCAATTATTCTTCAAGACGTCGGCACTATACGCCCAGGAAGATTAAATTGGGGTCAAATTGGTCGGGGAATGTATCAGGAAAGTGTCAAATTGATCCAATCTGACCGATCAAGCCTAATTCTGAAATTCTTTCTGATAGGCCAGATGCTGACGCCGACGTTCGCTGGTGAAGGTTTCCGAGGTTTCGGCGGAGACCAGTTCGTACAGGACAGCCTGCTTGCCGGCTCGGGGCCGCAGGATGCGTCCCAGCCGCTGCACGTGTTCCCGTACCGATCCGGTGCCAGAGACGATGATGCCTACCGAGACATCCGGCACGTCGACACCTTCGTTGAGCACACGCGAGGTCACCAGCACCGGCAGTTGCTGGCTGCGGAACAGGTCGAGCAGCCGCTTCCGTTCCGAGACCCTAGTCCTGTGAGTGATAACCGGCAGGATGAAGACTTCGCCGATGGTATAGGCCGTGGCGTTGTCATCGGTGAAGATGATGGCCTGTTCCTGGTGATGCTGCCGCAGCAGCGACCACACGGCACGCAGCTTGGCCCGTGAGGCGCGTGCCAGTTGTTTTTGCATGCGATAGGCGGCAAAAGCGTCGCGTCCCTCTTTGGAGCGGGCGCATACCTGAATGAACTGCTGCCAACCGTTTTCACGGGAAAAGCTGATGCCATTGATGGAGGCAAACTGGCGGTAGTGCTGGTAGGCGGTGATGTAGGCCTGTTGTTCGTCAGCATCAAGATTGATGGGGATGGTCTCAAGATGATAAGGCGACAGAAAGGAACCTTCCAGCTCGGTGATCTCGCTGCGATGGCAGATCGGTCCCAGCAGTTCATCAAGATCGGTGGTGCTGCCATCGTTGCGCTCCGGGGTGGCTGTCAAACCAAGCCGGAACGGAGCAATCGATAAAATGGCAATATGGCGCGTTGTCGGGGCCGGTAGGTGGTGACATTCATCGCAGATCAGCAGACCGAAGCGGTTGCCGATGCGCTCGATATGAATCAGGGCCGAATCGTAGGTGCTGACCGTGATCGGATGCAGTTCATGGTCACCGCCTCCCATCAGGCCGATCGGTTGCTGGAAGGCCGCTGACAGTTGTTCGAACCACTGGTGCAGCAGATCGATGGTGGGGACCAGAATGAGCGTGTCGCGTCCGGTCAGGGTAATGGCACGGCGGGCCACCAGACTTTTACCGGAACCGGTGGGCAGCACGATCACACCGCGCTGCTGACACCGATGCCAAGCTTGTAAGGCCTGTTGCTGATGGGGACGCAGTGAAGGCTCCCCATGACCCTGAAAGTCCCGTTTCTGAAACTGGCGTGCCTGGTCGTCGAACGCAACAGCCAAGTGGTGCAGCGTGCGCAGAATGGGACCATAGTCACAGCCCCGTGCACGGTAGCAGTGGCTGCGTTCGTCCCATTGGACATAAGAGGCCACCGGGGCCATTTCATCGGGTGTTGCCTGCAGGCACAGGGTGCCTTGGTCAAAGCTGATCGAGACCATCAGTCACAGCCGGTTTGTGGGCCAGACGATCAATAGCCGCCAGAAAAGCCTTCTTGCGGATCGGTTTGGTCAGATGTTCGGTACAGCCTGCTGCGCGGCTTTTCAGATCATCCTCTTTCATGGCGTGGGCGGTTAGTGCCAGAATGGGCAAGGGCGGGCGGCCTGATTTAGCCTCCCAGGCACGGATGGCACGGGTTGCCTGTAGTCCATCCATGACCGGCATCTGGACATCCATGATCACCAGGTCGAAGGGTTCATCCTGGACCCGCAACACGGCTTCATGGCCATTATCGACCACGGTGATCCGATGCTGTTCCCGTTTCAGATAGGATTTGAACAGCAGCACGTTGTCGGGTGAATCTTCGGCCATGAGAATGTTGAGTGGTCGGCTGGCCGGTTCGGAGAGTATCCCATCCTGATGCTGTGGCAGGTCGTCCGCGACAGGATGTGGCGCAGGGAGATTGACCTGTTCCATGGGGAGGGTGAAGATAAACCGGCTACCGACGCCCACCTCGCTGTCAACGGTGATGGTTCCGCCCATCAGTTCCGCCAGACGACGGCAAATGGTTAATCCCAGGCCTGTGCCGCCATAGTGACGCGTGACGCTGTTATCGCCCTGTCTGAAGGCCTCGAAGATCAGCTCCTGCTGTTCGGGAGCCATGCCGATGCCGGTATCTTCCACCACCAGACGGATCCATCCGTGGCTGGGTTCGGAGATCAACAGACGCACGCTACCCTGATGGGTGAACTTGATGGCATTGCCGACGAGATTGATCAGGATCTGGCGCAGCCGGGCTGGATCACCCAGGCGAACAGGGTTGATGTCTGAATCGATGACAACGCTGAGTTCTAATCCCTTGTCCCGCGCCCGTACCGATAGGGTGAAGGTGATCTCTGCCACCAGCTCAGTCAGGTTGACGGTAACCTTTTCCAGCACCAGCCGGTCCGCCTCAATCTTGCTCAGATCGAGGATGTCGTTGATGAGTACCAGGAGCGTATTGCCAGCACTGCTGAAAATGCGGACATAATTCTTCTGCTCGTCGTTCAGGTCGGTATCGAACAACAGCTCGGCCATACCGAGAATGGCGTTCATGGGGGTCCGGATTTCATGGCTCATAATCGCCAGGAATTCACTTTTGGCACGGTTGGCGGCATTGGCCTGATCGCGTGCCTGGATCAGCTCATGATAGACCTGCCTGAGATGGGTGATGTCGGTGCCGATGCTGAGAATTTCTTCTGGCTGACCATCCGGTCCCCGCAGCATCCGGTTGGCCCACGCTACCCACACCCGTCTGCCGTTGCTGCAAAGGTTCTCGTTTTCGTGGTAGGTAAAGCTTTCCGGATCAAGGAGCATACGCTGCAAGTGTTGATGCAGTTCACGTCCACTGGTCTCAAGCTGGGGCACAATGGAGTCAAAGATGCTTCGTCCCAGGATGGTCTGTTGCGGATAGCCAAAAAACTCCTGGGCAAACTCATTGAAGAAGGTGATGGTGCCATCAGGTTGCCAGCGCACGATGAGGCTGCGGGCATGTTGCACCAGATAGCGGTAGCTGCGTTCCCTTTCAGCTAGGTCAGTCATGGACTGACGTAGTTCATGGGTACGTTGTTCAACCTGCTGTTCCAGGTTCCCCTTGGCATGTTGGAGTTGTTCTTCGCGATTGAGCACCTGCCGGGCCAGATTGTTGATGGCTTTGGCAATACGGGATAACTCGTCGATACCATCCACAGGAATCGATGCATCAAGGTGACCCTGTGCCATTCGCTGGATCCCTATGTCGATCGTGCCAATGCGAACCACCAGCCACCGGAATATGACACGGTCAACCAGCAGGAAGGCCAGGATGGCTGCTACCAGGGTCAGGGCTATGGTGCGTAGGGTAATCCCTTGCTGGAATCCCTCCGGGATAGAGGTGTTGAAAACAGTTTTGCTGTAATAACGGAAGCCGCTAATGTCATCCAGACGTGGCAGTTGCGTGTAAACGGTCAGACGATCCGCTGTCCGAATCTCAAGGTATTTGCGTTGCAGCAGCTGCTTGACCACGCTGGCGTCCATGGCGACCCCTTCATGCAGGATCGACCATTGGGCCATATCATCGGCGATGTAAAGATCCAGATCCAGCAGGATATCGCTGCTATCCACCAGACTCTGGAAAAATTCTTTCAGGAAAAAACGCTTCTGGGCTTCACTACCAAACGTCTCAGCGCCTTCCCACATGTTGATGGAGGCCTCCACCAGCAGAGAGCTGCTCTGTGGTGAGTAGTAGCCGTATTTCTTGATGAGGCCGGTTCGACTGGACATGGACATGCGGTCGATTTCTGGTCGGCCGCTACCGATGAGTGCCGTCAACCGGCTTTTCAGTTCCTGCGACAACTGACCCAGGTTGAGCCCCAGGTCTGGCGCAAAAGTGGTACTGAAAATGACCAGATCCGGTCCGATCAGGTAGATATCGTTGACGGAAAATTCAGACGCAAGGTGCGACAAGGCTTGAGAGGACCACTGTGCTGGATCGATACGGACCCGTTCGGCAATTTGGGGTAAGATGGACCCCAGACGTTGATCCATCTCTTTTTCAAGATCCTTCAGAAACAGCTCAAAAGAGTGGAACTTGTTTTGCAGTTCTTGGTGCGTCTGATAGATGCGCTGATCTCTCAGGCGAATGTACAGATCCTGAGCCAGCTGACTGACCCCAAAGCCGATGATGGCGGCGGTGATCACGATGGTAGCCAGCAGAAAAAGACTCAGACGAACTTTCATGGCTTCATGGAAGCCGCGGGCCTTTAATGGACGACAAAACCACCCTCCTCGCGATTGAAACCAATCAATAAGATCTGATTCGGGATCAATTGTACCTGCTTTTCGAGGGTATGGTCAACCCCCGCATGGCGCACGTTATCCTCCATCTTCAGCTTCATGCGGTGCAGACCGGATGGCACCGAAAATTTACCATAAACAAAGGTCGAACCATCCTTGTGAATACCGGGTGGACGGAAGGTATGTGATGTGATGACCTGGTCATCCATCAGGATATCGATGGTGATCGGAGAGCGCTCGCGGGAACAGGATAGTGCTGCCCGCATGTTGGGAGGAAGTTTCTGCAGTTCTTCCGGTGTACGTTTGTGGCATTCCTCAACCGGTGCTCCGGCATGTTTGAACGCTAGCTTGATCTCAGACTCATTGGGCTGGAGGTAGCGGTAAGGGGGTTGATCCGATAGGAACCAGATCGGCAGGCAGAAAGCACCGTAGGCAACAGCTTGCCACAGCCAGGAAGTAACGGTACGCATCATCCTTCTCCTTGTTGCAGGGAGGCGAGTTTCTGCCGTAGTGATAGATGATCAGCGGCTGCGGCACGGTGAATGTGAATGCGCTGGCGGTCGGTGCGCTTGAGTAGATGAGGTTCACGGTGACCTTCTACCCTCTCATCGACCAGCCAGTTACCGATGCGATAATAACAGTCACCATCGCGGCAGCCGGTGATGAGAAGGGTATCTGCTCCCCGTTTAAGGGCAAAATCAAGCAGGGAAGGGGGAAACATACCACTGCATGGTAATGATAACACGGCTGTTCTGGAATCCTGCAACGCCTTCAGATCGGCACCGTGCTGACAGCCGATCACCAACACGCGTGGTGCTGGGCCGGTCAGTTGTGCCAGACCAACCAGCAGATCGCTGCGCAGTTGATCAATGGAGGCATGGGGCATGTCCATTCCCGATCTCAATACTGTCTTAGACAGGCGGTAGGGATTGGACGAGACGCAGGAGCCGATACAGATACCGCAGGAGGTGCACAGCGAGTTTTTGATACTGGGTTCAAAGGGTGTGTCGCGACCGTCCGTACGGGGGCGCATTGAAATGGCGCCGAATGGACAATCCTTGGCACACTGACTACAGCCATTGCACTGATCCAGTGATACAAAAGCGGGAGGCTTGGGTCGTTGCGGCGGCAGCCACGGTAGCAACAGCAGCAGTACGGTGATACCAATGCCAAGCGACCATGCCGCACCAGCACCCAGGCGGTCAACAACTGGATAAATGTTGAGGTAAAACCAGTCGAGACGTAGCAGGTCCGGTACCTGGGACAGATTGGCTGGGCCATGGCTGAGGGCCGGTTTGATCAAACTGAGCAGCAGCAAGGCCAGACCGGTGCCGACGGCCAGTCCCCGTGGTGGCATAAAATCGACCTTGCTGATGCGACTGACGTGGGTCCAGAGCAGGAACACCATGGCGATCGGGAAGGCTAATAGATGGAGAAAGGACATCAGAGTAAAGAAACGGTCTGAAACGTGCCCCTCGATAAAATTGAACACCATGGAGCCAGGCAGAATCGGGATCCAGTCGATCAGTTCGGCCGTGGTGACGGCAATGTACTGCGCCATGGCATCCCACACCAGCCAGTAGCCGGAAATGCCAAGCAGCACCACCAGCCACAGGGTTGGCACACCGGTGAACCAGGAAAACCAGCGTACACCGCGATAACGGTCGCGAAATAACTCACGTGCAGCGTGTAGCACCACGGTGATGACGGCACCGTCCGATGCGTAACGGTGCAGACTGCGCATGATGCCCCCCAGCCACCACTGGTCGTGGGTCATGGACTCAACCGATGGATAGGCTCCGGACAGGCTGGTTTCAAAAAAGATCAGCAGATAGAGACCGGAGACCAGCACAATCCAGAATAGAAAGAAGCTCAGGGATCCCAGGTGGTACCAGGGATTCCATGAATTACCGAAGGCATGATTGAATTTCTGTTCGATGGCCTGGATGACACCATGACCCAACCGGTGCAACGCGCTCACAGGAAGCACTCCCTATTCTTGTTATCTCTTGAATGAATCTCATGATGAACGGCGTCTGCCGCGGATCAGGAACAGCATGCCACCAACCAGCACCGATGCGCCGACGGCGGTTTCGATAAAGATCGAGTAGTCAAATCTATACCGATCCTGACGTGGGTCGTAAGTGGTACAGATCAGACGCAACCGGCGCGACACCCGCTCCAGCCAGGACAGTTGCGGCAGAGGTTGTCCCATGAGCAGTGCTTTAAGTGGTTCAACCAACAACTGGGTGTCGAACACCTCACCGTAAACCTGCTGGCTGATGCGACCATCACCGTCAACCAGGGTAGCCTGCACCAGATGATCATAGCCTCTGGCCGAAG
>JADGCH010000047.1 GCA_015229115.1 Magnetococcales bacterium | reverse complement strand
CCGTACCTCTTTCGGTCCGGCGGTAAAATAGGTGATCAGTCCCAGCAGCTGATAGGCGTGGTGGATCATGCGATGCAGCCCTGAATCGGTCAGACCAATATCGGTCAGAAAGGCCTGCTGCTCCTCGGTGGGCAGATCCATCAGTTCTGCCTCGATTTTACCACAGATCACCACCCAATCGGCTCCTTCCTGTTGCGCGATGGTGCGTACCTGTTCCACCAGTGGATGCTGTCCGGGCTGAGTGGCCGTGGCTACTTCCTGTTCGGCGACATTGCAGACGTACAGGACCGGTTTGGCGGTCAGCAGAAACAGGTCACGCAACACGGCCTGATCGCTATCGTTCAGGGTCAGGCGTCGTATCGGGATACCCTGATCCAGGGCTGTCAGCAGCCGTTCGCAGCTCTGCACCAGTTCCTGGGAGGACCGATCGCCAGAGCGGGCCTTCTTGACCAGCATGTCGTGGCGTTTGCGCACGCTTTCCAGATCGGCCAGCATCAATTCAGTATCAATGACCTGGATATCGTCGGCCGGATTGACGCGCTGTTGCACATGGGTAATATCATCATCGATAAAGCAGCGCACCACGTGGGCAATGGCGTCCACCTGACGGATATGGCCCAGAAACTGGTTGCCCAATCCTTCCCCCTGGCTGGCTCCCTTGACCAATCCGGCAATATCGACGAACTCCACGGTTGTCGGTACCAGTCGCTGCGGCTTGATCAATTCGTTCAACCGTTCCATACGCGCATCCGGCACGGCCACGACACCAACATTGGGCTCAATGGTACAGAATGGGTAATTGGCCATTTCGGCACCGGCAGAGGTCAAGGCATTGAAAATGGTCGATTTACCTACATTGGGAAGACCAACGATACCGCATCTGAGTGGCATAATATCCTCAATCACAGGCTGGAGGTGTGAGATAATTCTGCAACATCATATAAGAGATGGCTCAGGCGGCAATGAAAAAATCGGCTCTTGGATAATATATGCTTGACAATATATCTGAAGAAAGATATATATGTTTTAACGTACCTTTAATCAATGGAGCGGCTGAAAGACATGATCGATCCTCTGGTGTTGTTCAAAGCCCTGATGGATGAGACGCGATTGCGCTGTCTGGTGCTGATGGTATGTGAAGGTGAGCTGTGCGTCTGCGAGCTGGGGTATGCCCTTGGCATGATCCAGCCTAAAATATCGCGCCATCTGGCACTGCTGCGGCAGAGCGGTATGGTGCAGGATCGGCGTCGTGGCCATTGGGTTCATTACGATATTCATCCCGATCTACCTCCCTGGGCTTGGACTATCCTGCGAGCTACCGCAGAAGGGGCAACAGCGATGGAGCCTTTTCTTGACGACCGGGCCCGGTTGCAAACCATGGCCGATCGTCCCGGCCGATGTGCTAACTCCGGTTATGAGGTGCAGCTATGACCGTTTGTCGTCCGAGGCTCTCTTTTCTGGACCGCTATCTGACGCTGTGGATTTTCCTGGCTATGGCGCTGGGGGTGACGTTGGGACGGTTGTGGCCCCAGTTACCGATGCTGCTGGATAGCTGGTCGGTGGGGGCTACCAATCTGCCCATTGCTGTGGGCCTGGTGCTGATGATGTACCCGCCGTTGGCGCGCGTGCGTTATGAATCGTTGGGCGAGGTTTTTCAGGACAAGCGCATTCTGTTGCTGTCGTTGCTGCAAAACTGGCTGATTGGGCCGGTCCTGATGTTTGTCCTGGCTGTGATTTTTCTGCACGATACACCGGCTTACATGACCGGTGTCATTCTCATCGGTCTGGCACGCTGCATTGCCATGGTGATCGTCTGGAATCAGTTGGCAGGAGGATCGAACGAGTACGTTGCCGGACTGGTGGCCTTCAATAGCTTGTTTCAGTTGCTGTTTTTTAGTGTTTATGCCTGGTTGTTTCTGACGCTGTTACCACCTTGGTTGGGGCTGTCTGGCCAGGTCATTGATGTATCGTTGACCACCATTGCTCAGGCGGTGGCTATTTATCTCGGTATTCCTTTTATCAGTGGTTTTTTGACACGGCTGTATCTACGTCGCGCCAAGGGCGATGACTGGTATCAGCATCGTTTCCTGCCCAGAATTGCACCAGTGACCCTGGTGGCACTGCTGTTGACCATCATGGCCATGTTCAGCCTCAAGGGAGGCATGGTGCTCGATCTGCCGGGCGATACCCTGCGTATAGCCCTGCCGCTGACCATCTATTTTATCGTCATGTTCATGGTCAGTTTTTTTATGGGTCGGCTGATTCAGGCCGATTATCCCCGTACCGTCGCGCTCTCCTTTACCGCGGCCAGCAATAATTTCGAGCTGGCCATTGCCGTGGCGATTGCGACATTCGGGCTTTCTTCACCTGTTGCGTTTGCCACGGTCATTGGACCGCTGGTGGAAGTACCCGTACTGATTGTGCTGGTTCGTGTTGCTTTATGGTTCAAAGAGAAAAGAAAGGGTTGATAACAATGGCACTTCGAGTAGCTATCAATGGTTTTGGTCGTATGGGTCGTCTGGGGCTGCGGGCAGCCTGGGGGCGTTGGCCCCATCTGGAGTTTGTCCATGTCAATGAAATTCTGGGAGATGCCGCCTGTGCTGCCCATCTGCTCAAATACGATTCGGTGCATGGGCGCTGGAATCATGATGTGTCAGCCGATGGTAACCAGATTGTCATCGATGGCAAGCGGCTGGGTTACAGCATGGTAGCCTCACCAGCCCAGATTGATTGGCGTGCCCTGGGAGTTGATCTGGTGCTGGAGTGCACTGGTCGTTTCAAGACCATGGCAGCTTTGCAGACCTACCTCGACCAGGGCGTCAAGAAGGTGGTGGTGGCCTGTCCGGTCAAGGAGGAGGCTGCTCTCAACGTCGTCATGGGGGTTAATGACCATCAGTACGACCCAGTCCGTCACAATGTTGTGACCGCTGCTTCCTGCACCACCAACTGCCTCGCTCCAGTGGTGAAGGTCATCTTGGAATCACTCGGCATTCGCCGTGGTAGCATGACCACCATTCATAATATCACCAATACCCAGACTATCATTGATCTTGGTCACAAGGATCTGCGTCGGGCGCGTGCTAACTCCTTGTCGCTCATTCCCACCAGTACCGGTTCGGCCCGTGCCATCATCCAGATTTTTCCGCAACTGAAGGGCAAGATCGACGGTACGGCGGTACGGGTGCCGTTGTTGAATGCCTCGCTGACCGATATGGTGTTTGAGGTTGAGCGTCCCACAACTGTGGCCGAAGTCAATGGGTTGCTGAAAGCGGCTGCCGAGGGTCCGCTCAAGGGTATTCTCGGCTACGAGGAACTGCCGCTGGTGTCAATCGATTACAACAATGACGAACGCTCTTCGATTGTTGATGCCTTGTCGACCATGGTCATTGATGGTACCCACGTCAAGATCATGTCCTGGTATGACAATGAGGTCGGTTACGCCAACCGCATGGTGGAACTGGCACAAAAAGTGGCCGTGATGATGGGTTGACAGCCATGAACGAAACAGCAACGCACCCGCAGGATCTGCGGCTTTATCTGATCATCGTCCTGGCCTACTGGTTTTTTACCTTGACCGATGGGGCCATCCATACGCTGGTGGTACTCCATTTTCACCAGTTGGGATTCAGCCCGCTTGATATCGCGTTGCTGTTCCTCTTTTACGAGGTGTTCGGCATCATCACCAACGGTATCGGAGGCTGGATCGCAGCCCATGTCGGTCTCAACCGAACCATGGTCATGGGAGGGTTGCTGCAGGTGATTGCCTTGGGCATGCTGGCAGTCGATCCAGCCTGGCTGACCGTTTCTTATGTCATGAGTGCCATGGCTCTGTCGGGGATTGCTAAGGATCTCAACAAAATGAGTGCCAAGGCCGGTGTCAAACTGGTGTTACCCAAAGGGGACACCAGCCAGACCCGACTGCTGAAATGGGTGGCCATCCTCACCGGTTCCAAAAATGCTCTCAAGGGGGTGGGATTCTTCCTAGGGGGTCTGCTGCTTTACCTGATTGGTTTTCGCTGGACCATGGCGGCTATGTCGGCAACCCTGTTGCTGGTCTATCTGGTGACTTGGTGGCTGTTGCCAGCCCAGATGGGCATCGCGCAGGCCAAAGCAAAAATTAGTCAGATTTTTGCCAAGACCCGCGCCATCAATATTTTATCAGCCGCACGTTTCTTTCTGTTTGGTTCGCGTGATGTTTGGTTTGTGGTGGGATTGCCGGTGTTCCTGCAATCGGTGATGAGCTGGAATCATGTCGAGGTCGGTGGTTTTCTGGCCGTTTGGGTCATTATTTATGGCATCGTCCAAGCCAGTGCGCCGATTTTGCTGAAACGGGCCAACGCCGGAACGGGTCCGCAAGGAAGCAGTGCTCGTAACTGGGTTTTTGTGCTGGCCTTGTTGCCGGCCGGTATTGCGTTGGGGTTGATGCAGGGCTGGCGGCCCGATGTGGTGCTGATCGGCGGACTGTTTCTGTTTGGGGCCGTTTTTGCCATCAATTCGGCGCTCCACTCCTATCTCATTCTAGCTTGGTCTGATCACGACAAGGTAGCCATGAATGTCGGTTTTTACTATATGGCCAACGCCGCCGGACGGTTGACCGGCACGGTACTATCGGGGTGGGTTTATCAGATGCAGGGCGGCCAATCCCAAGGATTGATCAGCTGTCTGTGGTGGTCAAGCGGCTTTTTGCTGGCAGCAACCCTGTTGTCGGTTTGGTTACCGAAAAAACATGATCAATCAGCAGCTTGATTGGTTCATAATATGGGATAAGGAGATGATTCATGAAAAAGCGTGTTATTCGTGACGTCGATTTGCACAACAAAAGAGTGTTCATGCGTGTCGATTTTAATGTTCCCATTGATTCAAAAACCGGTCAGGTACGGGAAGATACCCGTATTCGTGCTGCCCTGCCAACAATTCAATGGGCCGTTGAACAGGGTGCTAAGGTGATTTTGGCCTCTCACCTGGGCCGTCCGGATGGCCAACCTAATCCAAAATATTCTTTGAAACCGGTGGCAGAGCGACTGTCGTTGTTGTTAGGCCGGTCCATTCCACTGGCCCCCGATTGTGTTGGTGATAAGGTGCAGAGTATGGTTGCCGCTATGCAGCCTGGAGATCTCTTGTTATTAGAGAATGTGCGTTTCCATGCTGGTGAAGAAAAGAACGATCCTGCTCTGGCACGTCAATTTGCCAGTATAGCCGATGTGGTAGTCAACGATGCGTTTGGTACTGCCCATCGTGCCCATGCTTCCAACAGCGGCATCACCCGGTTTGTCCAGCCTGCCGTGGCAGGGTTTCTGATGGCTGAGGAGATCGACTACTTCAATAGGGTCATGACTCAGCCACAGCGACCGTTGGTGGCCATTCTCGGAGGATCGAAAATTTCCAGCAAGATCCAGATCATTGAGGCACTGTTGGAAAAAGTGGATAAAATTCTTATTGGTGGTGGAATGGCCTTCACCTTTTTGCGCAGCATGGGTTATACCGTTGGCAACTCTTTGGTCGAAAACGACATGATCTCTGTTGCCCGTTCTACCATGGCTAAAGCTTCAGCCAAGGGAGTAACCCTGTTGTTACCAGTTGATGCTGTCATCGCCCAAAAGCCGGAACAGAATGCTGAAGTGCAAACGGTAGCAGTCGAATCGATTCCAGATGGCTGGATGGGGCTTGATATTGGACCAGATACAGTCAGGCTGTTTTCAGAGGCCTTGTCTGGAGCGGAAACCGTTGTCTGGAATGGGCCAATGGGGATGTTCGAGGTAGAGGCTTTTGCCTATGGTACACTAGCTACGGCACAGGTTGTTGCTAGTATGGACGCTATTTCGGTTCTTGGTGGTGGTGACACCGATGCTGCGGTACGTCAGGCCGGTGTAGCTGATCGCATCTCCTATATCTCGACTGGTGGTGGGGCTTTTCTAGAGATGCTGGAAGGACGTAGTTTGCCTGGGATTGTTGCACTGGATGATGAATCTGTTTGACAGACTTTGACAGGAGATGGCTATGCTGGAAATATTCACAGTCCTGGCCGATACAGTGGTGTGGGGGTGGTTTGGCATGGCCCGGGAGTCTGCCTTGGGGCAGGCAGTGCATTTTTTTGTTGAAGACACCAGTAAGATCTTCGTGTTGCTGGTGGTGATTGTCTTCGTCATGGGGCTTTTCCGGAGCATGCTTTCTCCGGAAAAGGTCCGTACCCTGATCATCGGCAAATCCCGCGGATTGGGGTATCTGTTGGCAGTGGTCCTGGGAGCCATTACCCCATTCTGTTCCTGTTCGTCGGTACCCCTGTTCATCGGTTTTCTTGAAGGGGGTATTCCTCTGGGAGTGACCATGGCCTTTTTGATCACTTCTCCGTTGGTCAATGAGGTGGCCGTGGTCATTCTTGGGGCGGTCATGGGCTGGCAAATGACGCTGGTCTATGTGGCAGCCGGTATGGGGATTGGTATACTCGGTGGTATTCTGATCGACCGGTTTCATCTTGAGCGCTGGGTCGAGGAGTATGTCTGGAAGATTCAGCTAGGGCAAATGGCTTTAACCGAGGCTGATGGTTCGTGGCATGCCCGGATTGCCTATGCTTGGGGTGAAGTTGGTTCCATCGTGAGACGCATCTGGCTCTATGTAGTCCTCGGTATTGCCATTGGTGCAGGGCTGCATGGATACGTCCCTCAGGAGCTTTTTCTTCGTTATGCTTCGGCTGAAAACCCATTGGCCGTTCCGATTGCGGTCTTGATGGGGCTGCCGCTCTATTCCAATGCTACCGGTATCATTCCGGTGGCTGAGGCATTGATGGCCAAAGGCGTGCCTATGGGTACGGTGATCGCTTTCATGATGAGCGTAGTAGGGGTATCTATCCCGGAATTTGTCATGTTGCGTAAAGTGCTTAAACCACAGATGCTACTGTTTTTTGCTGTCTTTCTTACGGTTTCCTTTATCATGGTGGGCTATCTTCTGAATGGGGTGTTGGGATGAAAACGTTCAAGGTGTTAGGGACTGGCTGTAAAAACTGTACAACCACAACCAAACTGATTGAGGAAAAATCCCGATCTTTAGGGATTGAGGTTCAGATCGAAAAGGTGACTGATCTGGCGGATATTTTAGGACATGGGGTCATGTCCACTCCAGGAGTAGTGCTGGACGGTCAGGTCATTCACGCAGGCAGTGTACCCAGTGGCAGCCAGGTAGAGCAGTGGTTGAAACAGTGATTTTCACGTCTGAGCTATCTTGTCATGCGTGAAATGTGCTTGATCGACAAACCACCATGATTCTGTTATCATCTCCCCATCGATAGATGATATCTCATGGCGTGGAGGAGGGGCTGCGCCTGAAGGTGGGGAGTTGTCAATATGGAAGAAAACAATTGGATCGACGCCATTCTGAAGGTCTTTCGCGAAGAGCAGTCATCGGATGGGTTGCATTATACCGATATTGCCGAGCGAATTTTACTACGAGGGTACTATAAGACGGGTGGGGCAACGCCAGCGTCGACTGTCAATGCCCAGATTACTGCATCCATTAAGCATAAGGGGTTGAAATCTCCTTTTATGCGTGCTGGAAAAGGTACCTATCAACTCAACCCGCTTTATCAATCTCAGTCACAGACAGACAGCCAATCCGCCTCAGAAAAAAACGTATCACAAGATAGTCCATCCTCATCCATCATCAATGCCTTTGGCATGTATTGGCAAAGAGATCGTGTTGTTTGGTGCAGGGATGTCAAACTGTTTGGTAAACAGATAGGGGCAAAGTCAGTTGACTTTGGCAGGCAAAAAGGCATCTACGTACTTTACGATAACCATACAGTGGGCTATATCGGTCGGGTGACCGATCGACCATTGGGTCAGCGTCTTTGGGAACATACGGTTGATCGTTTGGCAGGTCGTTGGAACCGTTTTTCCTGGTTTGGTTTGCTGGGTGTAAAAGAGGATGGCTCCCTGTGTGAGAAACCGCTCAAGGTGGATCAGACCAGTCTGATTGCAACACTGGAAGCACTACTGATTGAAAATTTGGAACCTCCCCAGAACCGGAGAAGGGGTGACGGGATTTTGGAGGTGGAGTATATCCAAGCGGATGATCCCGCAATGAAGGAAATCGAAATACAGAACACGCTTAGTTTGGTGGAGCAGAAAATCAGGTTGGCAAACAATACGGTGGTAAACAAACAGCAGTGAAGCAACCATTGGGGCGTATGATCTCATGAATCATGCTTCATACAAGCCCCAGCGGGGCGATTCATGGCTAGCCTGGGGCATCGCCCTAGGCATAATGATTTGTCTGGTGATCTTTGGCGGTACGGTATCACCGCCAGCAGCGGCGTTGACCTTTGGTGAATTGGAGGTACTCAGTCGTGCTGGTGAGCCGTTGCGCGCTCGTGTGCCGGTTCAGACCGTGGACGGAGAGGTGGTTCAACGTGTTGCCATCGCTTCCAGGGCTGATTACAAGCTGCTGCACCTGCCTTATCATGCTCCGGTGGCGTCGCTGTTACCGACCATTGAACGACGCGATGATGGCACCGCCGCGATTCATGTGGTCGGACCCAAGCCGTGGCAGGAGGCCAAGGATGCCATCCTGATGCTGCATGTCGTTTCCAATCAGGAGTTTCGCTTCCCCTATTACCCGGTTCGATTTACCGCTCCCAAGGGGCTTTCGCCAGAGTCACCCGAACTGTTGGCCGTGCCAGCGCCGGTGATAGCACCGCCCATCGTGGCTCCGCTACCGACTGCCACGACGGTCTCCATGCCACTCACCAACCGTGCCGGCAAACGTTTTTACGGGCCGGTGCGTGACAATGAGACCTTGGCCTCCATTGCCCGATCCATGATCCGTCAAGCCGATCAGGGTATTTTCCAGACCATGGTGGCCATCTGGCGTGCCAATCCGGAACAGTTTCGACATGGCAATATGCATGCCCTGAACGTGGGAGGGTTGCTCTACATGCCAGCGCTGGCTGAGATACGCCAGATTGACAACGAATCGGCCCGGCAAATGTGGCTGGAACAGTACCGCAAGCAGTGGGGAGTCGAACAGCATGCCCCCGAAATCGAGTTGCAACGAGTACTGCCTCCGCATCAGACGCAGACGTCGCAACCGGTCGTGCGTGGCGATGAAACGCTCCGGATTGAACTCAATCAGGAGCGTGAGCAACGCGTCAGGATGGAAGAGCGGATTGCTATTCTGGAACAGCAGGTCGCCACCATGGAACAGAAATTGATGCGCGATACTCCACCTGACTGGTCAAGCTGGTATATTTGGAGTATCATTGCCATGATTACTGCAACAGGGGCAGGGCTGTTGGCTTGGTGGAGCCGCTTCCGGCAACGTCCCGTGGCGCCGCAGCAGACCCCACGTGGAACAAACCGGCGGCCTAAAATGACTGAGGAGGCCCTTTTTGTCCCCCCGCTTCAGCCAGTCAGTCTGTCTGGAGCACCCATCAATCTGGACAAAAGGCACGTTGGGCTTGATCTCTTGGCAGCAGCAGATCAGCTGAATGCGGTTGAGCGTAAGCAGGAAGAAGAAACCATCAAACTACCAAACAATGGACGGAGTCACAGAGGATGAGAAATTTTGTCTGGGGTATCTTGTTAGGGGTCGCAACAGGGGTTGCTGTCTTGTACTACGGGGGCATTCCGCACTATCTACCTGGTTTGATGGCCTTGTTGTTGTTGATCGGCGTTCTTATGACCATCGAAAAGATCGAAACGCGCGTCAATGAGTTGACGAGAATTAACAGGGAACTACGCGATGTGCGCGATATGGTCAACACGGTGGTGCGTGAGGTGCGTGAAGTCAAAGGCATGGTAGCCAACCTGGAAGCGGTGGAGGAAGCAGCTCCCAGTCAGGCCACGAGCCAGGCTCCCGGCCAAGATGGTGGCGAAGAGGAGTCTTTTGCGTTACGGGATGCGGGCGAGGTGATTGCTGAGGAGAGTCACGCGTTCATTCCGCAAATTCAGGTTGATGCGGCATCGGGTACCCGTCCAGCTGTGCAAAAGCAGACGCTGGAAAATCGCAGTATCGAAGATGTGGCCAGAAAATTGGCTTCTATCCAGGATGGTACGGCGTAATTCCTGTTAGTGGTTCGCTCACGCAGATGGAGTAGTGGCCGATGAAAGCAGCTCTGTTGTCGTTCGTCTTGGCGCTTTTTTTTCTGATGGCGCACGCGATTCATGCCGAACAGGATCAATCGGTCGGGCAGGGACGATCGGCTGTTGCCCGTACGGGGAGTGATGACCAAGCCAGTGAAGCGGCTTTGAGGGAAGGTGTTCAGGTTTTTCGCGCCGGTGACGTGGTCCGGGCCCAGGCCATACTGCTGCCGCTGGCTAAAAATGGTCGATACGAGGCGCAATTTTACCTTGGTTTGTCCTATCTGAAAAACGCGGCCTCTTTCCGGGTGCAGGAAGATGTCCGCAAAGCGACCATTCCCGGCGAAGCTCAGCAGATGGAGCCGCCGCAACACTCCTTTCTGGAACCTTTCCTGTCGATCCGATCGGCATCCGTGACAGCGTCACAGGAGCAGTCTCTTCTTTCAGCTACTTCGTCGTCGACCTCGACCAATGGCACGGCAGCAGCCCAGGCTGCTTCGCAGCAGGTCGGTCATTCACTCCCTAAAGACAAACCGATCCAGTGGGAAAAAGCCTTGGCATGGCTGCAGGATGCGGCTGGCCGCGGTCTGTCTCTGGCGCAGTCTGCCAAGGGAGTGATTTATGCTGATAACAGTTCAGAGAATGTCTCCTTTCACGACGTGCGTGAGTCCTTGCGCTGGCTTCATCAGGCTGCCGAGCGGGGCTACATCCCAGCACAACTGGCACTGGGTGAGTTGTATGGGGACGGACAGAAGATGCCGCGCAATCATCAACTCGCCCTGCAATGGTATCGTCAGGCTGCGGAACAGGGTGATGCTGTAGCTCAGTACCAACTGGGTCGGTACCACTACATGGGGTATGGGGTCGATCCCAACATGGCCACAGCTTTCTACTGGTTCCAGAAATCGGCCATGAGTGATGATCTGCCGGCTCAGGCCATTGTCGGCCATATGTATCATCGTGGTTTTGGTGTGCCCATCAACGTGACGGAAGCTGAGCGTTGGTACCGTCAGGCCGCAGAACAGGGCAATGCTACAGCCCAGGGAGGTCTTGGTATTCTGCTGTTCGAACGCAATCTGGCACGCCAGGACAAGTTGATTGCGGCCTACCAGTGGTTGAAGCTGGGTATTGAAGGGGGACGGGATGATGCTCGTAGTTACCTGCAGAATCTGTTGGGTCGTATGACGCCGGAACAGGTGGCTGAGGCAGAGCAACTGTTAGCACAGTACAGGAAGTCGATCCATTCCAGTCCGTCTTCGAATTGATACGGGCGAATTGATACGGGCCATTCCGTATGAATCACAAAAACATGACGAACACTGTCAGGATTTAGACCGTTGCCCACGGTACGTGATGATGCGGGTAACAAAGTTGTTGTAGTTCAAAGAAATTTCAAACAGGCATAGCATTTGCGTAGTCTGTTCGTCAACATTGATCATGATGTCATGACTTAGGATGAACTAGAAACCGGGGGGAAACGAACCATGAGTGTTGAATTCGAGTCAGGTAACAGTGACTTTGATGCGCGCATCAAGGTTATTGGTATCGGTGGAGGAGGAGGCAATGCCGTCAACAACATGATTCAAATGCAGCTGAATGGGGTTGAGTTTGTTGTGGCCAATACCGATGCCCAGGCTCTGCAACGCAGTTTGGCTTCCAACCGGATTCAGATGGGTGCCGGCATCACGCGTGGTTTGGGCGCTGGTGCTAAACCGGAGATTGGCCAGCGTGCTGCCGAAGAGAGTCATGACCGCATTCGTGAACTGCTCAGCGGAGCGGATATGGTGTTCATCACAGCCGGTATGGGCGGAGGTACCGGAACAGGAGCAGCGTCGGTGGTTGCCCGTGTTGCTCGGGAGATGGGCCTGTTAACGGTGGCGATTGTGACCAAGCCGTTCGAATTTGAGGGCAAACGCCGGATGCGGGTTGCTGAGGAGGGTCTGCGTGAGCTGCGTCAGTATGTTGATACGGCCATTGTCATTCCCAATGAGAAGCTGATGCGTAGCGTTGGTCCCGGCACCACCATGTTGGAGGCCTTTCGCAAGGCCGATGATGTCCTGTATGAGGCTGTGCGTGGTATTACCGACCTGATCACCATGGAAGGTTTGATCAATGTTGACTTCGCCGATGTACGTACCGTCATGGCGGAAATGGGGCAGGCCATGATGGGAGCCGCCAATGCCACGGGTGAACAGCGTGCCCTTGACGCCGTCACCAACGCCATAGCGAGCCCGTTGCTGGAAGATGCCTCGATCCATGGCGCCCGTGGTGTACTGATTAATATTACCGGTGGTGCTGACTTGACGTTACGTGAGATCGACGAAGCGGCCATGGTGGTGCGTAACATGGTGCATGAGGAGGCGCTGATCGTGTTTGGGGCCATGATCGATCCCGATATGGGTCAGAGTGTCAGGGTGACCGTGGTGGCAACCGGTATTGGTGCGGCATCGGATGGGGCCAGTCCAGCACAGGGTGTCGGCCTGTCCAACGCGATTTCTGGTCGCACGACCAAGCTTCAAACCAGGAGCCGTGTGCTGCATAACGGTGCGCAGAATGTTGAGGAAATTGTGTCGACGGTGGACCGTAAGACAATTGCCCAGATCGGTGGGCAGAGCGGTCGCTGGCGCACTCGGGGAGCTGAGCTGGAAAAATTTGGTTCAGGTGAAAATGGTCTTGTTGATCTGGATAAACCGACATTTCTTCGGTTGCAAATGGATTGATTTATTGTAATTTTAACTTCATCTGGTGACCTATCGTGATGGGTTATCGGAGCCTGCTTGGTACTGGATTGATCTCATGTTTCAAAAGACGTTAAAAAATACCGTTCGCTGTACGGGTATTGGCCTCCACAGTGGTGAAAAATGCTATCTTTCGTTGCGACCGGCTCCGGAGAATAGTGGTATCGTATTTCGCAGGATGGATTGCGGTGGTGCCGTGATTCCAGCACGGGTGGAACAGGTGGTGGATACCCGCCTGTGTACTACGCTGGCCAACGCCGACGGAGTTACTGTCTCCACGGTGGAGCATCTCCTGGCTGCCTTTGCTGGGTTGGGTGTTGATAATGCCTATGTCGATCTGGATCATGCCGAGGTGCCTATCATGGATGGCAGCGCAGCGCCCTTCGTGTTTCTGATTCAGTGTGCCGGAGTGGTCGAGCAGCGTGCCGTCAGGCGCTATCTGCGTATCCGTCGCCCGGTTTCAGTCGGACATGGGGAGAAGAAGGCCTCATTTTATCCCAGCGATGGCTTTAAGGTGAGCTTTTTCCTTGATTTTGATCATCCTCTATTGGCTAGGCAGGGGGTAACGCTCGATATCAACGAGACCACCTTCATCAAGGAGATCAGCCGCGCCAGGACGTTCGGTTTTCTGAACGAAGTTGAAACGTTGCAATCCCATGGCTTTGCCAAAGGGGCTTCGTTGAATAACGCTATTGCCATCGGTGATTTTCGGGTGTTGAATGACGGCGGGTTGCGTTATGACAACGAGTTTGCTCGTCATAAGATCATGGATTCGATCGGTGATTTTTATCTGTTGGGGCACCCAATTCTAGGCCATTTTCAGGGTGTTCGTTCCGGTCATGAACTCAACAACCAGCTGCTGAGGCAGTTGCTGCAGCATGCCGATGCCTGGGATATGGTTGAGTCCAGTCCAGTGCAGCAGTCATCCCAGACGGGTGTCAGGAGTGCTGCCGCACGGCTGGTCGCGGCTCCCGTAAGGCCTGCCATGGCTATGGCCTATTGAGTTAGCGTTGCTGCGGCTGCTGTTGGTATCGGTATTATGGTTGCTGCAGGGTTGTGCTTCTGTCACCGTCGATCCGGTTGACACGGCGTCAGCCAGCGTTCATGACGGCAGACTGTATGTTGAGGCGGTGCTCAAGCCGGCTTTTGTTCAACAGTTGATGGCACGCGTACAGCAGGGAGAGTTGATAACGGCACGCTATCAACTCCGGCTGTATCGTGTGCAGGACTGGTGGCTGGATCAGGAGTTGGTGGATCGGGATATCACCCACCGGCTGCGTTTTCATCTCATCACCGAGCGGTTCGAGATGCAGGAAGAGGGAGGGCCCGTTGCCTACAGTGACGATAGTGACGAGGCAGTCCGTTTTTTGAGCACGATACGGGAACTGTTGTTGCAGCAGGTTGTTGCTGGCGATATGTATCGTATTGAGGTGCGCTTCCAGATGGAACCGAACAATGTGCCTTGGCTGTTTCACGTTCTGCACCGCATGGTTGGATTTAGTCAGTCGCCCGATGCAGTCCATGTCCTGACCCAGCGTGTCGAGGGTCGACATCCTTGACGGACGCTGCCGCTTTCTTGCGCCGCCTGCTGCATCACCTGTTGTCCTGGATGGCTGTTACGCCCGGACGTTGGGTGTCAGGAGTCGCCCTCGTCCTTGTGGTGACCATGACCTTGCTAACTGGCAGGTCACTGTATAGCCCATCGGCCCTGAGTGGGGGCCATTATAGCATCGCCTTCTTCATCCTGCTCTATATCAACCTGTTTCTCGTCCTGGCACTGGGCATCATGGTCGTGCGCAGTATCGTCCGGTTATGGCTGGAACGACGGCAACGATTGGCAGGTGCCCGGTTGCGCACCCGCATGTCAACGCTGTTTGCCGCCTTGTCCCTGTTACCAACTGTGGTCATTGCCGTTTTTTCGGTGGAGCTGCTCAATCGGGGGGTTGACTCCTGGTTTTCCGATCGTACCACACAGGCACTGCAACAGTCGATTCAGGTTGCCCGTGCCTATTATCGTGAGAGCCAGCGCACGGTGCGACACGATGCTGAAGACATGGTGCGCAACCGTCGGCTGGTGGCGGCGGCCATGACCCTGCAGCGCAGTGATCGGGTGTTGGCGTTGCTGGAAAGCGAACGGCAGGCGCGCAGTCTTGATGAAATCACCATCTTTCAGGCCGATGGGACCCGGATTGCTGTAGCTGGTGAACTGCCCCTGGATGCCATGCCCGATGTGGCTCCCCTGATCGATGGTACCCTGCGTTCGATGTTGGTAACGGATGACACCGGCACCTGGGTACGGGCCTTTGTCTATCTCGGCGGTGACCAGTTTTTATCGGCAGGACGCTGGATAGATCGCCAGATTCTGAGTCAGATGGAGCAGATTGAAACGGCCTTTGTTGATTATCAGCAATTGCGTGCTGCCCATGGACTGTTAAAAAGCAGCCATACCATGACACTGGTCACCATTACCCTGTTGTTGTTACTAGCGGCCCTGTGGTCTGGTCTGCGTATTGCTGACAGTCTGACCAGTCCCATCACACAGTTGGTTCTGGGCACCCGTAAGGTAGCGGATGGAGATCTCTCGGTTACCATGGCCGTTACGGGCGACGACGAGTTGGCCACGTTGATGGCAGCCTTCAATGCCATGACACAGAAGTTGGGCGAGAACCGGCGTGAATTGCAGACCACCAACGATCTGCTGGAAGATCGACGCCGTTTTATGGCGGCTATTTTGCGTTATATTTCGTCCGGGGTGATCAGTGTCGACCATGAGGAGCGCATTACCCTGATCAACCCAGCAGCAGCCCGCCTGATTGGGGTCGAGCCGCAGCCTGCTCTGGGTGCCCACTATCGCACGGCCTTGCCAGAGTCGGTGCTACAGCCTTTGGATGGTTTGCGCAAGAGTGGTGTCGGGCAGATCCAGATCCGCATCGACGGTGCCGAGAGGCCTCTGACACTGTTGGCACGCATGACTCTGCTCGGTTCTGGAGATGGAGCCAGTGGCGGTTTTCTGGTCACCTTCGACGATCTGACAGACGTGCTGATTGCGCAGCGATCGCGTGCCTGGAGTGATGTGGCGCGGCGCATTGCCCACGAGATCAAAAATCCTCTGACCCCCATCCAGTTGTGGGCGCAGCGGATGCGACGCAAATATCTGCGCACGGCCCACGATGCTAGCCCGCAGCCGGAGTGGCAGGTGCTGGATGAGGGCACCCAGGTGATTATCAACCAGGTCGAGGAGATGCGGGTATTGGTGGATGAGTTTTCCAACTTTGCCCGCATGCCACGTCCCAGCCTGCGTCACGATGACTTGAATGCAGCTATTCAGGAGGTGCTGGTGCTGCATGATGCCGATTGCCGCGGTGTGATGGTCGAGCGGCAATTGTGTCGTGGACTGCCCACGATCCCCTTTGACCGTAGTCAAATCAAACAGGTCTTGACCAATCTGGTCAGCAATGCCTTAATGGCGATCAGGGAGCGGGCCGAAGGAGACCCTGACGTGGAGGGTGCAGAGGCTCACTTACGGGTAACTACTGAGATGGTTCACAGCGGCCAGTGGGTATCGATCCAGATTGCCGATAGTGGGGTAGGGATTCCCACCGATCACCGCGACCGCATCTTCGATCCCTATTTTACCACACGCAAGCGTGGTACCGGTCTTGGTTTGGCCATTGTCAAGAAAATTATTGAGGATCATGGTGGGGCGTTACGGGTACGCGACTCCATCTGGCAGGGAGCCCTGATTGAAGTCCTGCTGCCGGTGGTAGCCATACAAAGCCGCTATCATCCGTCGGATACGGTTGTTGAGGAGTAAAGATCTGTCATGAAGCAGAATACAGTTCTGGTTGTCGATGATGAGGATGCCATTCGTGCCAGTCTGCGCGGTATTCTTGAGGATGAGAATTACCAGGTTCTGGAGGCATCATCCGGTGAAATGGCTCTGGATGTGCTTTCTCATCATATGACATCGGTCATTTTGCTGGATATCTGGATGGATGGTTTGGATGGTTTGGAGACGTTGCGCCGTATCAAGAGTTATGGTGATGGCAAGGGTGGAACGGAGGGGGAGCGTAACGGTCTGCGTTGGCATAACCGCGAGACGCCGGTCATTATGATGTCGGGACATGGTACCATTCATACTGCAGTGGCTGCTACCAAAATTGGGGCTTACGATTTTCTTGAGAAACCTCTGTCCCTTGATCGTGTATTGCTGCTGATCGAACGGGCCATACGTGAGCTGGGTTTGGTACGGGAAAACCGCGAGTTAAAGGCGCGGGTCGAACCCGATCACCCCATGATTGGTCAAACGCCGGTCGTGCGCCATCTGGATATGCAGATCCGTCGTGTGGCGCCAACGGAGGGCTGGGTATTGATTACCGGCGAGAATGGCACGGGCAAGGAGGTGGCAGCGCGTCGCATCCACAAGTTGTCGGCCCGGTCAGAAGGCCCGTTCGTACCCGTCAACTCGGCGGCCATTTCGGAAAAGCTGATTGAGACCGAGTTGTTCGGCCAGGAAGAAGGAGTCTTTGGACCGGGTTCCGAGGCACGCATCGGTCGTTTCGAGCAGGGCCATCAGGGCACTCTGTTTCTCGATGAAATCGGTGATATGTCGTTGAACACGCAGTCCAGGATCTTGCGCATCCTGCAGGAGCGACGTTTTGAACGTGTTGGCGGCAGTCTCCAGATCCAGGTTGATGTGCGTGTGATTGCCGCTTCCAATAAGAATCTTGAAGAACTGATCGCCAAGGGATTATTCCGGGCTGATCTTTATTACCGTCTCAATGTTATCCCGCTGCATGTGCCGCCGTTACGGGAACGATTGGACGATATTCCCATGCTGGTCGATCATTTTATCCAGGCGCACAGCCACGATCTGCCACAACGCCAGTTTGCTGCTGAGGCGTTGGCCTGCCTGAAACAGTACCATTGGCCAGGCAATGTGCGGGAACTGAAAAATTTGGTAGAGCGATTGCTGATCATGGCCTCCGGACCGGTGATTCAGGTCAGCGATTTACCGGAGTTTGTGGTCGGAAGCCGTCATCAACGACCATCAATGATGGATTCGGTGCTGGAGCACGATGACATCCGTACCGCACGGGAGGCCTTTGAACGGGCCTACATCCAGCGCCAGCTTGAGAAACATCAGGGCAACATTTCCCGCACGGCTGAGGCGGTTGGTATGGAGCGCTCGGCTTTGCACCGTAAACTGAAGTCACTGGGGTTGGCGTGACATGGATTTCTCAAAAGTTGTTGATGAACTGAAGCAGGCGTCTCTGTTTGAATTATTTCGGCTCAGCGCAGCCATCGACGTCATGATTAAGGATCCAGCCAGGATTCAGGCGGTCCGCAGGCGACTGCGGGTCGGCATGACCATCTCCTATTTTGACGATAGCAGCAATCAGATGATTGAGGCCGTGGTGCTGGAAATCAATCGGTCGCGCTTGTCAGTGCGCAACCTGCACGATGACAGAAGATGGTCTATTCTGTTTGGTTCGGTCAATCTTGACAGGATTCCGGCAGATATCCATGCTGGATCTGGTGGGTATGGGCAAAAACTGGATCGCAACCAACTCAGGGTCGGCGAGATGGTCGGATTTCACCACAACGGCGGTGATCTGTGCGGTACCATCGTACGGCTCAATCCAAAAACGGTTACCCTGATGACCACACAGGGGCAGAAATGGTTTGTCCATTACGGACACCTGTTCCGGATCATGGAGGGTGAGAGTCACCATGCTTCCGACCCCATGCTGATTGAAGGAGTGATTATTGACCGATCATAGCATGGGCCGGATGTCATGCTGCTGGTGGAAGGTCAACCGTTGTTGGTACTCCTCGGGCGGTTTGCGCAGTACCTGACTGCCATGGCGCGGAAAGTGGTGGTCGCGTAGCCGTGTCAGCAGGAAACGCAGGGCAGCAGCGCGCAGAGCATCGTTCAAAGCCTCTATCTCTGCTGCGGTCGGACAACGCCGGCTGCAGTAGCCTTGCCACAGGGCGTGCAGATTGTCGCGACAGGGCGATCCATTGGCCTCAAATCCCCAGGCGTTCATCAGGATGGCTACATCGTAGATCAGCCGTTCATGGCAGGCAAAGTGGAAATCCAGTACGCCTGTGAGCTGACCCCTTACAAAGAGCGTATTGTCCGGAAACAGGTCACTATGACAGAGACCGGTTGGCAGGGACTTATGGAAAAACCCGCTGCTGAGTCGGGCTAGTTCGGTTGCGATTTGTTGCAACCATTGTGGCTGTTGTTGTGTCAAAGCGGGGGAGAGCTGTGTTGTCAATCGGCGCCATTGAGACAAGCCGTTGAGGTTGTCGAGGTGAGGCAAGCCATTCTGGTCGGTCAAATGGATCGCGGCCAACAGTTCCCCAGCTTGGTAGCATTCGGTTGATCTTGGCATGACAGGAGACTCGCCCGGTAACCGCGTTACCAGCAGAGCTGGCTTGTCATGGATCCGCTGTAACACCTGCCCGTCATTGTCGGCAATGGACACCGGGCAGGGAATGCCATTTTTTGACAGCTGTGTCA
>JADGCH010000046.1 GCA_015229115.1 Magnetococcales bacterium | reverse complement strand
CAGGCTGGATTCCCGCCTACGCGGGAATGACGGCTCAAAAACTTGAACATCGAGTGAAAGGCTGTTTCAGGAGTGGGGTATTCCGGTACATCAGGTCGCACCACGACGCCGGGTCAGTCGGGGTGGTGAGAACATGGAACTGGACCTGACGGTCATCAATGACGGCGTGCTGATGGTCGTTGAAGCCAAGTTTACCCTGAAAAAGGATGATCTGGACGATTTCATCGCCAAATTGCCGCGGGTGACGCAATTCTTCCACGAATACCGTGGCATGAAGGTACTGGGAGCGGTGACCGGCATGGTGGTACACGACGATATTGCCCGTCTGGCCCACAAGAAAGGGTTGTTTGTGCTGGTACCGTCGTTTGAAACAGTGGCCATCGCCAACCCAAAGAATTTCAAACCTAAGGTGTGGGAGCAGGTGTGACCGAACTTGTCGTGCCACCCGATTGCCAATCCGATTGCCAATCCGATTGCCAAATTGTCTCACTTATACGCTGATAGCCCGCCTGACTGAACAGGGCCTGCGAGGCTTTGTTATCGGTCAGTATTTCTGCCTGCAGGGTGGCTTGTGGCAGCAGTCGTCGTGCCAGACGCAGGGCGGCGTGGCCCAGACCAAGACGATAATGGTGGGGATCGATCAGAATCGATACCTCGAAGGCCGGATCGATGAAATCGAGGCGCAGCACGCCGACCGGTTGCTCATGCTCACCGTGTACAATCAGGTGCAGCAGACAGTTAGGGTCGTCGACATGCCGTTCCATCCAGTGCCGATGTTCAGTGGCCGTCGGGGGCTGTGGATTGCGGGCCCAGCGGCGGGTATCGGGATGCTGTTGCCAGGACAGGATGGTATCGGTGTCTGATAGGCTGGCACGACTCAGCCGCACCGGCCGGCCCTCGTGGCTGTAGATCGGATCAAGGTGGTCCAGTAACCGCGCCGTGCCCATCCCATCGCAGAGACGCGCTGCCTGTTGGCTCATGGCCGTCCACTGGTCGCGATCACGGATCAGGGTCATGACGGCAAGAGATAGCTGTTCTGGCTGCATGCGATCCGACCGTCCCAGTGACAGCAGGGCGCCCTGCTGCGCCAGTGCCGTGATGACCGCGTGCTGGTTGTCAGCCAGTTCAAGGGCCAGGGTAGGCAGGGACAGGCAGCAACGCTCCCAGGCTGTGCTGCCGGCTGCGCCGATGGCCAGATCACTTTCGGCCATCAAGGGTGCCATGTCGGTCACAGCGCTCTGATGGCGGATCGTCAGAAAAGGATGATTTTGTTCTAGTCGGACCGTCGTCGCAGCGATCACGGTCACCTCCAGAGGTAGGGACAGGGCTTGCGCGGCCAGGGCCAAACCTTCCACAACACGGGGAAGCAGATCACCACTGTCACCCGCTCCCAGACTGACCAGAATACGCCACGCCTGATGAGGCTGGGGTCTTTGACGTTGCAGTGCTTGCCAACGCCAGTTGCTGAATTGCGGTCGCAGCAGGGCATGGTCACTACCGGTCAGCAGGGTGCAAGACGGTGGCACCCATGGCTGATAATCGCTGCTTGGGCGACCCAGCGTCTGATCAAGTAACAGGTCGCAATCGTGTGGCCGGTTGGCAAGATCGTCCAGCACCAGGATGCGATCGGCATGGCGGCGCAGCGATCGTTCAAAGTGCGCATCGAGCTGGTAATGATCCACGATGGCCCATGCGTACGGGGTGCCACGGCCAGGGAGGCACGAAGACCATGCGTGTGGTCCCTGCACCAATTGCGGCAGTAGCTGCGGCGCTTCTTCGTTGGTCCATAGCACACAGGACCATCCTCCGGCATGGAGGGCGTTGGCCAATGTCAGACAGCGCATGGCATGTCCACCACCGATGGTGGGTGAGGCGTCAAAACGCAACAGGGCTGTTGGCATGTCAGGATGACCCGTGCCTGATGTGATACAGGGCCTCCGCCAGCTGCCAGTCTTCTTCATCATCAATATCAATCGCCTTATGACGGGGCAGCAGGTAGCCAGCAAAACCGCTGCCATCGTTGACACCATCGGTGGTCAGGATGCGTGTGGCCGGAAAAGCAATGAAGGCACCTGCGTCAAAATAACCGGGTGCCAGATCCTGGGTACGTTTTGGCATCGATGTTGGATCAACGGCTGTCAGCGCTCCCTGTTCATCGCGGCGGTAGGCCCGTTCGATCGGCATGGCATAACGGCCTATGCTCAAAATGGCCCGCTGTCCTCCGAACTGCTGATACAATCGGTCCGCTGCCAGCAGATCGTCCGGTTCGATCAGGGGAGCACAGGCCATCAGCAGCCAGACTTGGTCGAACTGTTGTCCACGCTGTTGATACTGCTCAGTCACATAACGCAACACCGGCAACAGCGGAGTGTGATCGTCAGCAAGATGGGCCGGACGGGCAAAGTCAGGCCGGAATCCCAGCTCTGTCACCACAGCTGTGAACCGGTCGCTGTCGGTCGAGACATGAATCGTCGTAAAAAGGCCCGAGAGACGGGCCGTCGTCAGGATGTGGCCAATCATGGGCCTGCCGCAAAAAGGGCGGATGTTCTTCTCCGGTAAGCGTTTACTACCGCTGCGGGCGGGTATGATAGCCAGCCGTCTGCATGGTACGCTTATTGCATTACATTCCTCTGTATTTCGATTGAATGATAACATGGAACAGTTGCTCCGTGGTTTGACTTCGGGGTTGGGGAGGATCTTTTGACTACGCTCAGGTTACCACTCTCTCTGTCGGATCTGAAGAGTCACAGTGATATTTTTATGGCTATTGGCATCATCATGATTCTGGGAGTCATGGTGGTACCGTTGCCGGCTGTGGCACTGGATATCCTGCTGTCCATCAGCATATCCATGGGCATTGTCATCTTGCTGACCACGCTCTATGTGCATAAACCACTTGATTTCTCATCCTTCCCGAGCATCCTGCTGGTTACAACCCTGTTGCGCCTGTCGCTCAATATTGCCACCACACGACGCATTCTGCTCCATGGTGCCGAGGGAGAGGGGGCTGCTGGTGAGGTGATCCGTTCCTTTGGCCAGTTCGTGGTTGGTGGTAATCCGGTGGTCGGGTTGATCGTCTTCGCCATTCTGGTCATCATCAACTTCATCGTCATCACCAAGGGTGCCGGGCGTATCGCCGAGGTGGCGGCGCGGTTTACCCTCGATAAAATGCCAGGTAAGCAGATGGCCATTGACGCCGACCTCAACTCCGGTCTGGTGACCGAGACCGAGGCCAAAAGGCGGAGGCGTGAGATTGAGGAGGAGGCCGAGTTTTTTGGTGCCATGGACGGTGCTTCCAAGTTCGTCCGCGGTGATGCCATTGCCGGCATTCTGATCGTGCTGATCAACATCATCGGTGGCTTTATCATCGGTGTCGCCCAGCAGGGTATGAGCGCTGGCGATGCGGCCCATATCTACACCATTTTGACGGTCGGTGACGGTCTGGTGGCGCAAATTCCGGCGCTGGTGATTTCAACCGCAGCTGGTTTTCTGGTCACACGCGCTTCGACCGATCGCAACATGGCCGATCATGTCGGTGGACAGATCACCGCCCAGCCGCGTGTTATCCTCATCAGTGCCGCCATTCTTGGCCTGTTTGCCATGATGCCTGGCATGCCCACCACGGCCTTTGCCATCATGGCCATCGGCATGGGCATCTGGGCTTACTACCTGTTCCAGCAGGCCGAGGTCAAGGATCGCGAAAAGGTGCGGGTCGAAGCCATGCAGGCCCAGAGCGCTGGTCAGGTGGAGGAGCCGATTGAAAACTACCTGGCCATCGATCTGTTGCGTCTGGAAGTGGGCTACGGGCTAATCTCGCTGGTGGATGAGAGCCAGCGCGGTGATCTGCTCGACAAAATCCGCGCCATTCGGCGCCAGTTTGCCGGTGATATGGGGTTTGTGGTGCCGCCCATTCACATCAAGGACAATCTGCAATTCCGTCCGGGCGAATATGTCTTCCTGGTCAAGGGTGTCGATGTTGGGCGCGGTGAACTGAAAGCCGGTTCGTTTCTGGCCATGGACGGCGGTAATGCCACCGGCCGCATCGAAGGGGTGCCGACCACAGAACCAGCCTTTGGTTTGCCAGCCGTCTGGATTTCTGGCAGCGATCGTGAACGGGCTGAGATGATGGGCTATACCGTCGTCGATGCCTCAACGGTTCTGGCGACCCATATCACCGAGCTGATCAACACCTATGCCCATGAGATGCTAACACGTCAGGAGGTGCAAAACCTGATCGACCTGACGGCGAGGAACCAGCCCAAGCTGATTGAGGAACTGATTCCCAACGTCATCAACCTGGGTGGTATCCAGAAGGTGCTGCAGGGGTTGTTGCGTGAACGGGTCACCATTCGTGATATCACCACCATTCTGGAGACCATTTCGGATTATGCCAAAGTGGTTAAAAATCCGGTCCAAATGGTCGAGTTGGTACGCCAGGTGCTTTCTCGTTCCATTGTGGCACGTTATAGCGATGAAGAGGGCAAACTGTTTGCCCTGGTGCTGGGTGTTGATGCCGAGAACTTTGTCGCGGAAGCCATCGTCGATGGCGAGTTCGGATCCTATCTCTCCATGTCACCGCGCAATGCCAACCTGCTCATTGGTCGGCTGCGTGACGGGGTGGAGCGAATTGCGGCACAGGTCATACAACCGGTGATTATTACGGGTACCAGGGTGCGTCCTTTTGTCAAGCAGATGACCGAGAGCGTCATACCGCATCTGGTGGTGTTGTCACAAAATGAGGTACCTGCCAATGTGCAAGTGGAATTTTTGGGGACGGTTAACCTCTCTTCATAACAGAATGGTATAGGCTATGCAAATCAGCACATTCCAGGCGTCGACCATGCGTGAGGCGCTTGAAGAAGTTAAAGAGAAATTGGGGGCTGATGCCGTTATCCTGTCGACACGGAGCGTTCGTGAGAAGGGTAAGGGCATGATACCAACGGGACGCACCCTGATTGAAGTCACCGCTTGTCCCTCTTCCGCCCGCGAGCAGCGCGATAAAGATCTGGAGCAGGATAGACAGGCGCAGAGTGCCGTTGCCGTCAAAGCGGAAGATCTACCACGGCAGGGCCGTTCCGTTGCACCTGTTGTCGATGAGGCCATCATCAGACCGGTCGCTCCGGAACTGCCGGTAGCCGTTGAACCGATTCGGGAGGCCGTTGCTGCCGTGTCCGGGGCTGTAGCCAGCACCATGACGGCGGTTGCCAGTGCGGCTGAGGGGGGGTCGGATGCCTCGCAACATCATGTAGCGGTGCAAGCCCTTGCCAACGACCTGTCCACCATCCGCAAGACATTGGCCAACCTGGAGGAGCGCTTTGCCGGTACATCGCCCCAGTCATCGCCGAGTGGCGACAGCGAGGCCAACCATGAGATGAGCGGCTGGAGTGTTGATGCTAAACGGCGCTACAGCTATTTAATGATGCATGGGGTCGAGGAACCAATTGCCCGGAAACTGGTCCAGATTGAACAAGCCGATCAAAGCGGCGGTGGATTGAAAGCCGCCTTGCACCGTTTCCTCGATTTTCGTGATCCGTTGGTGGATGGCAACGACAATAGCCGCATTATCGCTCTGGTGGGGCCGACTGGCGTGGGCAAGACCACCACCCTGGCCAAGATAGCGGCCGACCTGCTGCTGCGGCGCCAGCGTTCGGTCGGCATGATCACCCTCGATACCTTCCGCGTCGGAGCGGTGGCGCAGTTGGAGACTTACGCCAAGCTGTTGCAGGTGCGGTTGATTGTGGCGCGATCCTTGGCCGATATACGGGCTGGTATGCAGTCGCTCGGGCGTTGTGACCACATTCTGGTCGATACGGTCGGATCGAGTCCCTACAACCGGCGTCAGGTCAACTCAACCGGTTCGCTGCTGCCGGTGATGGGTGACGCACGTGAGGTACTGCTCTGCATGGCCGGCAACGTCAGGGAGACCGAGCAACAGGCGATTTACCGCCGTTTTGCCACCCTGCAGCCTACCGGGCTCATTTTTACCAAGCTGGATGAGACCATGACCTATGGTGGCATCCTCAATGTCGCTCTGCGCGCCCGGTTACCTTTGACGCTTTATACCGATGGTCAGCGGGTGCCGGAGAATCTCGGTTGGCTTTCGGCCGAAACAATGGCCCAATGGTTTGAACAACCGCAGTCACAACAGGAATGAATCGGCCATGATCGAGGAAATGGATAATCAGGTCGCTACCTTGCGGGAGATGGCCCGTCAAGCCGAACGCAACCGTCACCAAGTCGAACGTGACCATCAGGATGGCCCACGGCTACAGCCGGGTGAGGCGGGTCGATCCCTGAGCCGACGGCGCGTGCCCTACACCTTGGCGATCACCAGTGGCAAGGGCGGTGTAGGCAAGAGCGTCATCACGGTCCATCTGGCGCTACAGTTTGCCAGCATGGGTCTGAAGGTGTTGATTATCGATGCTGATCTTGGCCTCGCCAACATTGATGTCATGCTGGATCTTCATCCTAAATTCACCATCCAGGATGTCGTGGATGGTCGCATGACGCTCGATGAGGTGGCCGTGGTGGGGCCGATGGGTATCACGGTGTTGCCGGCTGCGTCCGGGGTGGCTGAATTGAGTCACCTCAGCGACGCGCAGCGTATCGCACTGCTGGACCATATCGATCACTGGAATGCCGATTTTGATGTCGTGCTGGTGGATACCGGTGCTGGCATATCGACCAATGTGCGTTATTTTGTGCTGGCCGTTGAGAAGATCGTGGTTGTGGCCACGCCCGATCCCAGCAGCATTGCCGATGCTTATGCACTGGTCAAGGTCATGTTTCTCAACCACCGTATTGCCAACTTCGATCTGATTGTCAATCAGGTCGATGCTATGGCAGCCGAGCAGGATGGCAAGGATGTCTATCGCACCATCCACCAGACGGCTGAACGGTTTCTCAACATTGGACTCAATTATCTGGGGGCCATCCCCCATGATCCCCAGTTGGCCCGGATGGTGCGGCAGAACCGGATCATCATGGATGACACGCTGCCTTACATGCAGGTCTTCAAGCGCATGGCGAACAACATTCTACAGGTAAGACAGACCGGTCAGGCCGATGGCAGCCGCCCGACCTTTTTCTGGCGGCAGGTCCTTGATGAATCAGCCGAGTAACACAGAGGTTCAGGCATGACCGAAACGTGGCATGGCACCACTCGCGATGAGATCATTCTGCGCTATGCGCCGTTGGTGAAGTATGTGGCCAACCGGATCTGCATGCGGTTGCCCAGTTCGGTGGATGTGGACGATCTCTATCAGGTCGGTATTCTTGGCCTGATTGATGCCGTGGCCAAGTTTGACCCAGGTCGTGGCATCAAATTTCAGACCTACGCCGAGTTCCGTGTCCGGGGTGCCATTCTTGATGAGCTGCGGGCCATGGATTGGGTACCGCGGGCGATTCGGCAAACTGCCAGCGTTATCGAAGCGGCCTACCAGGAAATTGAGGCCCGCCAGGGCCATCCGGCTGAGGATCGCGACGTGGCCATCAAGATGGGCATCTCCTTGCAGGAGCTTTATCAGCAGTTGGATGAGATCCGCGGCGTCTCCATCATCTCACTGGAGGATCTGCGGCCCAATTCCGAGGACGAGGAGTGGGATGCACTCGATATTCTGGCCGATACCAGTCTGGTGGATCCGGTCGAAAAACTGGGATTGGCGGAGTTGCGCGGTGCGTTGGCGCAGGCCGTCGACAGTCTGCCGGAGAAAGAGAGACTGGTGGTGACGCTGTACTACTTCGAGGAGCTGACCATGGGGGAGATTGGTGCCGTGCTAGGCCTGACCGAATCGCGTATTTCCCAGCTGCACAGCAAGGCCACCCTGCGCATTCGGGCCCGTATCAGCCAGGAACTGGCACGCAAGAAAAAAAGACGTGTTTCCTAATCACCCAAAAGCTATCCATCTGCCCTAACATGTTGTATAATACCCCCAGGGATGCTGGTTGCGCAGTCAGGCCGATGTCTGGCCGGCACGTTCTGGGGGGAGTATGACAATCTGGAATTTCCTTGTCATTTTATGCTTTATCATTCTTTACATGGCGATTGCCCTGGTCTTTTTGCAGATCCGTCGATTGCAGGATGAATGGCGTCTGGAGCGGGATAAAAACCGTGATCTATCACAGACGGATGCTTTCCGTTGCGAAGCGGAACAGCTGATTGGGCCGCTACTGCAAAAAATGGAGTCGATGAACGAGAGCCAGCAGAGGCTGACCAACGAATTGATGAACGAATCCGTTCAGAAAGGGGTGGCGTTCGTTGTTGAGCGGGCTGTGGCGCGCATCGATACGCTGGAGCAGCGGTTGCTGGTCGATATCAACCAGGTGCCAGAGCGGATGAAGTCGGAGTTCGAGGAGCTGCGTAGCGGTATTCGCCTGTTGGCTCGGCACGACAACTCGGATCACAATGTGGCACCGATCATCGATACCAGTGATTCTTATCGCGAGGCGAGGCTGTTGTTGAGCCATGGGGTCGATGAGGAGCATGTCAGTTCCGGTACTGGCTTGACCATGGAGGAAGTGGGCCTGATCAAGAGCATGTTGTTACGCAGCGGCCCCAAAGATTCAGCTTCCGATAACTCCTGAATGACCCGACATGGTGAGGTCTGGCCATGATCAACAACCCGGTCTCTCCATTATCCCCATCGTATCCTGTTCTTTCGGTTACGCCTGCGGCAGCCTCGTCCGTATCGGATCTCGTTCAGCAGCTTAAGCTGTCTGTAGGGGATCTGCTGGTCGGGCGTGTGCTGACCATCGATAGCGTCAGTGGGCAAGGCAGTCTGCGGTTGACGGATGGTACCGCCATCACCTTCACGGGTGGCAACAATCTGGCGGCGGGTAGTCTGGCAGTCGGAGAGATGGTGCAGCTTGAGGTATCCCGAACGGCACCACAAATCACGCTGCGTCTGGCTGGCAGCGAGTCGGCCCTGGCGACCCAACTGGCGGAGAGCACCCAGCAGACGGTGGCACGGGCGCCGGAGGTGCTGGCGCGCCTGGTCACCCTGTTACAGACCCAGCAGGGTGGTGGGTTGCCTGCAGCGTTGCGTGCGCAGATTGGTCGTATCCTTCAACAGAATCTGCCTACTGTGCCGGTAGAGGCTTTATGGCAGGGGGAGATCACTTCTGTATCGCAATTGTTGACCCATGGACAACTATTGACCGAGAGTGGTGATGCCATTCAGCAGCTGCGGTTGGCCATGGCCCAGTTGCAGGCCGATCAGGAGCAACAGTCCGCTGCGGCCTCGTCCGGTGGTCGATCTGGTGCTGGAGCAGCCCTGACAACGGTGCAGACCACATTGTCTCAATTGAGCGATCTACTCACCTTGCAAACCTTGTTGCCCTCGTTATCCCTAACCGATCAGGATGGTTCGGTGCTAGCCGGTTATCGGCTGTTTCTGCTTGATGAAGGGGGTTGGGGGGAGGCCATCTGGCGTTATGGCGGTCAGTCTGGCTCACGGGGGCAGGGATCCCAGGGTGGTAACCGTGATACGATCACCGTGATGTTGTCGTTGGCCATGACGCAACTGGGTCGGGTGCAGGCCCGTCTCTCGGCCAGCAATGGCCAGCTGTGGATCAATCTGGCAGCCGAGCAGGAACAGGGGCTGTCGGCACTGCGCCAGCAGGTGGGCGAGCTGCGTGACCGACTACTGGCTGCTGGACTGCCGTTGCAGTCGCTCGATTTGCAGCGGTTGACTGGGGCTGCGCTGGAGAGTGAGCGTCGACGCATGTTGGGCCTGCTGGAAGAAGGATTTGTGACCAGAGGATGACCATAAGGGGATGACTACCGAAGAGCACGATTCACCAGGACAGCGTCAGGCGGTGGCGTTGCGTTATCGCCGTTCGCAAGATCATGCTCCGCGTGTCACGGCAACCGGTCGTGGCCGCTTGGCCGAGGCCATCATGCAGAAGGCGCGCGATGCCGGAGTGCCGTTACTCCAGGATGCTGACCTGATGCAGGTGCTGGGCAAGGTTCCTCTTGGCGATACCATTCCCCGTGAACTGTTTCAGGCCGTGGCCGAGGTGCTGGCCTATGTCTATCGTGTCAACAAGACGCTTCGTCAACAAGAGGATGGATAACCCGTGATCTGCCTGACTTGTCCCCATTGCCATTTCGACAACGGCGAAGATGCCCGTTTCTGCACCCGGTGCGGTACGGCGCTGTTTTGGTTTTGTTTGCACTGCTATACCCGGGCGCAAGAGGGCGATCTGTTCTGCCGTGGCTGTGGTAAGCCACTGACGGAACTCGTCTGTCCCGTTGCCAGTGGGACCCAGCAGCCAACGCCCGATATGGGATCGGAACGGAAATATGTCACCGTGCTGTTCGCCGACATTTCCGGATTCACCGCCATCAGCGAAACCATGGACGCCGAGGACGTCACCGATCTGATGAACGGCTGCATGAAGATGCTGGCCGATGTCGTCATTCGTTACGATGGCTATGTCGATAAATTCATCGGCGACTGCATCATGGCCATTTTTGGTGCTCCGGTAGCCCATGAAAATGATCCGGAACTGGCGGTGCGCGTGGCCCTGGAGATGAACCGCGAGATCAACGAATACAACAAGCGTCTGCCAGTCAAACTGGAGCAGCCGCTCTCGCTCCACATCGGCATCAACTCGGGCATGGTGATCGCTGGTGGCGTTGGCTGTGACCAGAAGATGGAATACACCGTCATGGGTGACACGGTCAATCTGGCATCGCGGCTGGAATCCATTGCTGGCAACGGACAGATCTTCGTTTCGATCTATACCTACAACATGGTGCGACACCTGTTCGATTTCATTCCCCATGAGCCGATCAAAGTCAAGGGCAAGAAAAAACCGGTGGCGGTCTACGAGGTAACCAAGGTTAAAAGCCGCGAATCAGGTGAGGCCGCTCCGTCGATTGGTCTTACTGTACCGCTGGTGGGCCGCACCCAGGAGACCGAATCCCTCATGGCCTGTATTGACCGGCTGCTGGTACGGAATCAGGGACAGGCCGTTTTCCTGGTGGCTGATCCCGGTATCGGTAAAAGCCGCATGCAGATGGAAATTGCTGCCACTCTGAAGGAAAAGAGTTTATCGGTACTCAGTGGCGCCTGTCGCTCGTTCAGCCGCTCCACCAGCTACTCCGTTTTTGTCGGTATCTGCCATCCTCTGTTCGATATCGAGTCGGAAGATGTGCCGGAACGGATGGCCGACAAACTGGCGGCCCATATTCCGTTGCTGGCTCATGTACCAGCAACACCCTTGAGCGATGAGACGCGCGATGCCATTGTTTTCATCGGTGTAGCGCTTGGTCTGCAGATGGGTGAGCAGTATGACGTACTGCTGGAGCAGATGAGCGCTCAAGAGATCAAAATGGCCACTTTCCGCGCCTTTGCCTGGTTCTTCCGGAAGATAGCGCTGCACCGGCCACTGGTGCTGATTTTTGAAGATCTCCACTATGCCGACACCACCTCCATTGAGCTGATCGAATATCTGTTCGATGTTGTCGCCGAGGTGCCGATGCTGATGCTGATGCTGATGCGGCCGGCGCCGGGTCATCCGTCGCACCGCTTGCCACCGATTGCCCAGCGGCTGTTGAACGATCGTGCCAGTGAGATTCATATCAGGCGTTTGAGCGATGCCGATACCGATCGCATGGTGAGCTATCTGTTCCGTACCACTGAGCAGGTACCGGAGGAGTTGCTGCAGCTGGTGCGGCTGCGCTCTGACGGTAATCCGATGTACATTGAGGAGACCGTGCGCAGTCTGGTGGAAGATGCTGTGGTGCTAACCGACGACAAGGGATCGATCAACATCGTCAAGGATCTCGAATGTGTCACCATTCCGGATTCCCTGCAGGGCATGATCATTGCCCGCATCGACCGTCTTTCCAGCGATCTCAAGGATCTGCTGCATACCATGGTGGTCATTGGTCCCACCTTGAGTCAACCGCTGATCCAGCGACTTTTTCCCCAGCCTGGCATGGAAGTCCGTATCGATCGCCTGATCGAACTGGGGATTATTTTCGAGGCCCGTTCTTTTCCGGAGGTGGAATACAGCTTCCGTAATGTGCTGGTGCAGGAGGCCATCTATGCCACCATCCTTAACAAGCGGCTCAAGGAGATTCATCTACAGGTAGCGGAATCGATGGAGGCACTGTATCAACAGCGCTTGGATGACCATTGTGAGGTACTGGCCTATCATTATTATCGCGCTGGTCAATGGCAGCGGGCTTTCTCCTGGTTGGTGCGCAGTGGTTTCAAGGCCAGAAACAGCTATGCCAACAGCGATGCTGTCAATTACTTCACCCAGGCTATTGATCTGGCGCCGCGACTGGAGCAGCTACCGGAACCATTGGAGAAGATTTACCTGGTCCTATCCGAGGTGCAGGAGTTCAGCGGCGACTTGCCAGCGGCCATCGTGTCGCTGCAGCAAGCCATCCGGCTTACGACCAACGTGGTGCAGCAGGCCGACACCATGCGCAACATCGGCCGCATCCATGAAAAGAGCGGGGCGATTGAGCAGGCACTGGCGGTTTACCAGCAGGCCGAGACACTGCTGGCGGATGTACCCGATTCGATCGAGATGGGCATGCTGCTCACCAACCGCAGCTGGATTCTCAATCGCATGGGGGAATCGCAACAGGCCATCCAGGATGCCAACCGTGCCCAGGATATCTTCGAGCTACACGGCGACTGGGAGCGCATTGCCCATGTCAGCAACAACCTGGCCGTCATTCTGGAGCATCAGGGCCGCTTGCTGGAGGCGCTGGAGCATGGTCGCAAGAGTCTGCAAATCTTTTCCGATCTAGGCAATCACCGCCAAATGGCCAATCTCTACCTGTCGCTCGGTTTTCTGCACGACAAGATGAAATGTCCCGCCGATGCGCTCAACTATTTCGACCGTTCCTACGAGATCATGCAGCGTATTGGCAACCCGTATGGGGCTGGTACCGCCCTGATGTGCCGCGGCCGTTCCCAGTTACGTGCCGGTCAGCTGGATCAGGCTGAAACAACCCTGCTGGAGGCCATCAACATCCATCGCAAGCTCAATCTGAAACGCAAGCTGGTTGCCAATGAGTGGTTGATCATCGAACTCTGTCTCAGAAGGAATGATACGCGCCGGGCACGTGAACATCTGGTACAGGCGCAGCAGCTCTCATCAAGCAGTGAGAGCGACCAGGCCCATACACTGTTCTGGGAGGCGCAGCTGTTGATGGAAGAGGGAGACAATCCCGATCAGGCCATGCGCCAGTTCATGGCAGCTGTGGCAGCGTTTGAGGCACTGGATCTACCACGGGAGGCTGCTGAGGTGCGTACCATGATGGAACGGTACGGACTGGTGGCCAGCGCTTTGGCTGGAGCTGCCCCATCTAGCGATGATAAGGCACCCGGTGGATCAGCGTAAAAGCGCGATAGATCTGTTCCAGCAACAGTACCCGTACCAGCAGATGGGGAAAAGTCATCGGTCCAAGAGACAGGGGCTTGATGCCTGGAGGTTGTAGCGAGGGGTGGTAGCCGTTAGGACCACCGATGAGAAAGGCCAGCCGTTGATGGCCATGATGGCGATAGCGGTCGAGATGATGGGCAAACTGCTCTGACGTCCAAGCTTCTCCGCAGCTGTCGAGCGTCAGGATCGGATGGTCTGGTGTCAGGTGGGGCGACAGGCGCTCCTTTTCCCAGCACAGGGCCTGCTGAATACGTTCCGGCGTGTCGGTACGCCACGGCGCGTGGGGCACCTCGATCAGTTCGACACCGCCATAGTGGTGCAACCGGTCACTGTATTCCCGTACCAGCTGCTGGATGGCAGGGGGCATGCCGCGACCGACCGCAACCAGCCGGATCCGCATAACCGCCTTAACCGCGACCGGCAGCAATCATCGCTGTGGTGGGATGCCACAGCTTTTCCAGGTTGTAGAACTCTCGCACGTTGGCGCGGAACAGATGAATGATCACATCTTCCATGTCGATCAGCACCCAGTCAGCCAAAGGCAACCCTTCGATTCCGAGTACCTGGATTTTTTGTTGTGAAGCGAAACGGTCCATCTCTTCGGCCAAAGCGGCGACATGGGTGCTGGATAACCCGGTAGCCAGGATAAAAAAATCAGCGATATTTGAACGACCACGCAAGTCGAGCAGCTGGATGTCCTCGGCTTTTTTATCATCAAGAATTTTTTGTAAGGTGGTGGCGAGCAGGTGGCTTTCCAATAAAGACTCCTTGTTGGTGACAGCAATATGCTACAATGATTCAAACCTGTCATTCTACGCTAGACGAGCCTGTTATACAAAGAGGATCCTGATGAATCGACCGACACTCTCGTTTGAATTTTTTCCACCCAAGACAGCAGCGGGAGAGGCTATTTTCTGGCAGGTGCTGACACAGCTGGCTCAGTACCGGCCTGATTTTATCTCGGTGACTTATGGGGCCGGTGGTGGCAATCGCGCCGATACCGCCCGTCTGGTCTGCCAGGCACAGCAGCGCTTCAATCTCGCCGCCATGGCGCACCTAACCTGTATCGGTGATAGCCGTGTCAACCTCGATACGCTGTTGCACCACTATCAGGACAACGGTATTCGTCACATTCTGGCCCTTCGCGGTGACCGCACGCCGCAGATGGCGGCCGATAGCCTGGATCGTGGCGATTTTAGTTCATCGTTGCCCCTTGTGGCCCATATCCACTACCACTATCCCCATTTCCGTGTCGGGGTGGCCTGCTATCCCGAGGGGCATCCCGAGGCACGCGATCGTGATGCCGATGTCGCCTTTCTACTGAAAAAAATCAACGCTGGTGCCCAGTTTGCCATCAGCCAGTTTTTCTACGATAACCAAGCCTTTTTTCGTTTTGTCGAGCAGGTTAACCGTCTTGGCGGGCGCATCCCCGTCATTCCTGGCATTCTACCGATTACCGATTTTCGTCAGGTACAGCGTTTTGCCGCTATTTCAGGAGCGCTGCTGCCGGCCTGGTTGGTCGAATCGCTAGAACGGGTCAGCGATGATCGGGCAGCTATGATGGACATTGGCGTCGAGGTGGCCACGCGGCAGTGTCGTGAGTTATTGGCTTGGGGAGTGCCGGGACTCCATTTCTTCGCCCTCAACCGTTCCGAGGCGGTTGCCCGTGTGTTGGCAGGGATTGGGATGGGCGCATGAGGATCGCGCTGATTATTGGGGTCGTCCTGGTTGTCGTGGTGGTGGTGCTCTATCTCATGGGGCGTCTGCGTACCACCTGGTTAGGCTATTCCCCGGTCAGCTGGGGGGTGTTGCTACTGTTGCTGTTGTTGCTGCTGACCGCTGGCTGGCATCTGTCAGAGGTGGAAGAGGCCCCCAAGCGTCATTACGAGCCAGCACGCATCGAAAATGGGCAGATTGTTCCAGAGCGCCTTTACTGATCGTTTGGTGGTTGCTCCGGTTGTTCTTCCGGCTGAAAACGCGTTGAGCGGTTGCGTCCAGAGCTCTTCGACTGATACAGCGCCAAGTCGGCGTACTTGACCGCCTGCCAGAAGTTATCGATGTCCTTCGGGTATTCACTGACACCGATGCTGACGGTTTTTTCGATGAAGTTACCTTCTGGCAGTTTGAAACGGTGCTTCTCAATTGAGTTACGCACTTTTTCAGCGATTTGCCAAGCCTGATCCGGTTCGATATCCACCAGCACGATCAGAAATTCCTCGCCACCAAAGCGGAACACCAGGTCGGTCATGCGTACCGCCTCTTTCATGAGAGTGGCTGCTTGTCGCAGGATCTCATCGCCAGCAGGATGGCCATAGCTGTCGTTGACCTGTTTGAAATGATCCAGATCACACAGCAGCAGTCCGACCAGCGTACCGCGACGTTTGCTGCCGGAACAGAGGCTTTCAAAGCTTTCCTGCAGAAAGCGCCGGTTGCGCAGCCCTGTCAGCGCGTCGGTCATGGCTGATTCCTTCATGGTACTCAGCAGCTTCTTGGCTTCGATGACCGGCAGGGCTTCCTTGACGTATTGCTCGGCTTTGTACAGTTCCAGGTTGATCAGGGCCATGACGTCAGGATCCACGGCTCTGTCGTAAGTCACCTGGATGACACCAACGGTACTGCCGCCGATCGACATCGGAAAGCAGATGTGTTCCTGGTTGTCGTGACCGATAAACTGGGTACAAATGCGGCTAAACTCGGCTGAATGGATGACCGCTCCGGTACGCTTGACCTTGCAGACGTCGCAGTTGTCCAGGATCTCCTGGCTGCAAGCCAGTTGACAACCACCAGCATCAGGATAGACAATCTGCATTCCCTCACTGAGAACACTGGTTTCCAGGATGATGCACTGGTCAACACCATCAATTTTCTTGAAAATCTCCCAAATGCGCAGATAGATATCCTGCAGCTTTTCGTCGCCTTCAATCACCTTCTTGAACAGCGACAGCGAGTGGATCGATTCCATCAGGGCATTGAATTCGGTCGACAGGACTCCGATTTCATCAATCGATGTAATGGCAATGCGTTGCGACAGGCTGGAACCACTCTTGCCGTTGGCGATATCCCTGAGACCATCGATCACTCTTTTAAGGCGGCTGGTAATACCCATACCGATGACCACGGCCGACATCAAGGTCACCAAGGCGAACGAGGAAGCGCCCGCCACGGAATAGAGATTGAGATCGTGGATACTGGTCTCGACATCATCCAGATAGATACCGCTGCCGATCACCCATTGCCAGGGTGAGAACCCTTTGACGAAGGAAGTTTTGGCGACCGGTTGGGTACTGCCCGGCTTGGGCCACTGGTAATTGACAAAGCCAGACCCCTTGTTGATTGCGACCTCGACAAATTCCCTGAAGATAAATTTTCCAGTAGGATCCCGATAATCGCTCAGATTAGAACCATCCATTTCCGGGAAGGTGGGGTGCATCACCATGGTAGGCGTAAAGTCATTGATCCAGAAATACTCTTTTTCCCGGTAACGCATCTTCTTGATGATGCGCATGGCCATCGTCTTGGCCTGGTTTTCTTCGATAAATCCTTCCCGTACCTGGCCGTGGAAGTGGGACAATACCCCATAAGCGGTTTCCACCACATGTCGGGTGGCGTTCATCTTTTCTTCAACAATCTTGTCCTTGATGAACGGGATGAAGTAGAAAAACGTTGCCACCAGCATGGTGGTCACGCTGAAAACCGAGATAAATAGAATCTTGGGCAGGATAGTCCAGCGCGAGTAATTGAACCAGCGGGCTAAAAATTTCACGGTGTGTGTTCCTGGTACCACTGTTGATAGCATTGCTGGAAGAGCTGCTCCATTTGATCAATAATCTCCTTATCGGGAGTCCCTAGCACTTTCTGCATCAACATCTGCGAAGCCCGATTCAGCAGGGCCATGTCGGCTTCGATCATCGGATAGGTGCGTTTCAGCCGTTTCAGGGCATGGACCACCGACTCTTGCTGCGGTCGTTCAATCGCCAACGGTGTTGAGATGGCGGCCGGCTCCGGAGATGACGCTACCGATTCAGGGGGCTGTTGTTGTTCCTGTACCAGAAAGCGGGCATAGCGCAACAGACAGGACTGTTGCTGCGGTTGCAGTTGATGCCAGAGGACGAGCAGTTGGTCTGATTGGGTCATGGCTGATCTTCTCTGTTCAACTAGCGCTCCAGTAATAGCGCCGAATTTCCTGTACCGAATCGACCTGCAGCAGCTCCGACAACAGCCGACCCATGATGGCCGGATTGTTGCCTTCCATCTCCATTTCAATCATGTAAGTGTCGACGGTGCGCCCTTTGCCGGTAATCGAATGACCGTTGATGCCGTGCCGTGCCAGCAGCTCCAGCACCGGCAGCAGGGCACCCGTGCGATGATCCAGGATCAGGGTGACGAACAGGTGGTGATTGGCGTGGTTGGCAAGGGACCACTCACCACTGTCCCACTGCTCCTCACCCTGAATTTTATGGCAGGAAGCACGATGGACGATCCAGTGACCATCGGAGGAAAAGCGGCCAACAACGGGCAACCCTGGCGTAGCCAGACAACAGACCGACCAGATAATATCAGGCCCATCCAGGGCGGTGAGGCGGAACCGGTTGTTGGGCAGGCGCTCAACACCGCGGATGATCACCTCTTCCTCTTTCATGGCCTGCTTGATCAGGGTACGGGCGCGGGCCGTCTTGACGGCATCCAGCCAGGAGCGCTGGGGTCTGGCCTCTCTGGATGTCAATATTTCAACAACATCGCCATCGCAGAGCGGGTGTTCCGGAGCGCAGGGAATGCCGTTGACACGGGCACCGCTGCAGCGCTGCCCGAGATGGGTGTGGACCAGGTAGGCAAAGTCGATCACCACCGACCCAACCGGGAAGGTAAGGCGGTCACCCTTGGGGGTGTAGATATCGAGGATATCAGGCAGCACATGGGCATGAACCTCCGACATGCGCAGATCGCTGTCACCGAGGGTAGCCAGCAGTTTCATGTAACCGCTGGTATTGGGGCCGCTTTCGTCGCACTGGTCACCCCACTGTGCCAGAATGCCCCTCTGATTGGTGGCATTGTCCTGTTGCAGCACGATCTGGATGTTGATTGGTTTGCCTTCCCACAGGATACGACTGGTCAAGGCACGAAAGCCGTTGATGCGGGGAGCGTTGAGATAATCGCGCACGTGACGTGGCATGGGGCCATAGGTATGATGCAACCGTCCCAGCAGCTGCCAGGCGATATCGTGGTGATCGACCAGCAACTTAAGACGGAACACCGGCCAGCCAATCCGCTGCAGTTGGCCGGTACCTGGTTTTTCAGCCAGAATGAAGAAATCACCGATGTGTTTCGGTTCGATGGCCATATCCTGAATCATGCCATCCTGTCCCAGCCCTACCCGCAGGTGGTGCAACAGGCGATCCATGCTGGATTGCCCCTCCTTTTGCAGCTGCATCAGGGTCTGTTCGGCCTTGCGGCTTTGTACCGGCATCAACCAGGGTAATAGGTAGGTGATCAGTCGATCGGCAAAGTCGATCATGCCCAGACGTCGGGTAACGCCAACGTAAATCAGGCCGATGCTGGCCTTGGCCCTGGCCTTGACTTCCCCCAGCGCGTGGAGCGACTCGGAGTTGTGCATGACATCGAAGGCCTTGATCAGCAAAACGCGAATATCTTTCGAGGCAGCCTGCAGAATGCGCTGATAGGTGGCGGCAACATCGCCATCACCAGTCTTGAGGTTGCGAATTTTCGACAGGGCCTGAACCATGGTCAGCACTTCCGGACTGAATTCGTTCACCCGTTGCTCCGGTTCACGATCAGCCGGTGCATCCTCAATAGAGTCGTGTAACAGAGCGGTGCAGACCGCGGCCATATCGGTCAGACCCCAGATCAGACAGTTGGTGGCAACACTCAGACAGTGGGTCACATAAGGAGCACCATCCAGACGGCGGTATTGCCCCTCATGAAAAAACAGCGCCATGTCGATGGCGCGCTGCACCTGTCTGGTCTGCTCGGTTCCCAGTAACTGCTGGCTCAGATCAACCAAATGACCGATCTGGTTGGATAATTCCTGGGCATGATCGGATGGGGTTGCCATAAATTGTCCCTGTTCCTTAAAATCCGACATTCCGCAGTTGTTGACGTCATTTTTTTTATTTTCGCGAACAAGCCAGA
>JADGCH010000045.1:7834-19611 GCA_015229115.1 Magnetococcales bacterium | reverse complement strand
TGCCACCGTATGGGGCGTGCTTGTTAGGGTCGATCGATATTTCCAAATTTGTTAGAAATCCATTCGTGTTCTTCGGAAATTTCGACTGGTCAGGGTACAAAACATGCGTACAAAATTTCACCCGCATGTTAGACAATGTTGCCGATATCAGCAACTTACCATTGACGGAACAGCAAGAGGAGTTGCGTTTGAAGCGTCGCCACGGGATGGGGATTACCGGCTTCGGTTCGTCATGCGTGATGATGGGGATGCGGTACGGTGACGATGAGAGCAAGGATTTTTTAGACCGTATTCTGAGCGATATGGTCAATCATGGATGGGATGCAGGGTTCGGGCTAGCCGACGAAAAAGGGACAGCCCCTATCCTGTCGGAAAAAGAAGATCGGGTCAAATTTTGCCAGTCAAGGTATTTTGACAACACACTTGATCATGACTTGTTGGATGCTATCCTGCGTAAAGGATCACGATTCACGCATCATACATCCATCGCCCCAACTGGTACTATCTCCCTATCGTTGGGCAACAACTGCTCCAGTGGCATCGAGCCATCTTTTGCCCACGAGTACACACGCAACATCATCAGGCCCGGCAAAAAGGCCAAGGAGTCAGTGCCAGTCTATAGTTATGAGGCCCTTGCGTACCGTCAAGCGAACGGAGATAAGCCTTTACCAGAAAACCTATTCCACGACGCTTCCGATATCTCACCCCGTGATCATATCGATATTCAGGCCACAGCCCAGCGGTGGGTTGATTCGTCCATATCGAAAACCATCAACGTGCCGACTGATTACCCGTTCGACGATTTCAAGGAGCTCTACCGTTACGCATGGGAAAAAGGTTGCAAGGGATGCACCACGTTCCGGTTCAATCCAGACGTGACGCAGGGTGTACTGGTCAAGCAGGATGATCTAAAGAGCACCACCTACACCTTCACATTGTCGGACGGGTCCACGGTTCAGGCACGCGGTGACGAGATAATCGAGTACAACGGCGAGAGCCAGACAGCGGCCAACCTACACGATGCGATCAAGGACGGCTACTATGGCAGACTATGACGTTTTGAAGGGGGCGTATATCAAATTGATGGAATCAATGATTAGCAAACCGACAACCATGGACCTGCTGGACTATATTGATATTCCAGCTAAAACAGCGAAACAAATGGTTGATCTGTACTACGATCTAACAGAAAACCAGTATTTCTGCCGTGAGTGTGAGTGGATCGACAAAAAGCCGACAATCAACGGTTTGTGCGGTCTATGTGTATCAAAACAAGAATTTCTTAGAGGGTTTCAACATGGAGCAACTTGAGGGTTATTTTTCAGGGGCTTTGCCATACAGTGGGCAATTCGAGTTCAGGACCGACACCAGCACGATCTGGGGCAAATGTGGCAGAACCACAGCCAACGCGATCAACAAGTGTTTGTATACCAACTGCCTTATATCCATGATCCCCAGCTATCCTAACGATGCGCTTGATGAGATTTTACCGCTACCGGATAGCGACAGGAGTCTTCCTATTTTCCATATCAACGATTGCCAGAGGTGAGCAAATGAAAATCGATCAACAGATTGTCGGCGTGTCAGCAGGTGGGGCCGCAGTAGCGGAGTCAGTCAAACCGGTGCTGTTACCAAGACCGGTAACGTTGGAAGGCAGGACGTACAAGATCAAGGACACCACCCATGACCAGAATTTCTATGTGACGATCAATGACGTGATTGATGGCGGCAAACGCAAGCCATTCGAAATTTTCATCAACTCCAAGAACATGGAGAATTTCGCGTGGATCGTGGCCTTGACCCGTGTCATTTCGGCAGTGTTTCGGCAGTCAACAGGTGACCTGTCGTTCCTAGTCGATGAGCTGAAATCCGTTTTTGACCCCCGTGGGGGGTTCTGGTCACAAGGCCACTATGTGCCGTCAGTAGTGGCGGAGATTGGTAGGAGTATTGAGCAGCACATTGTAGGCAGTGCTCCAATTCCATCGAATACGGAGGAATCAGAACAGAAACCAACGGAAAAAGGATCATGGTTTGTACCAAAACCAAACGTAGAGGCGTTAGCACTGTTGGGAGATAAACTAGCTGCCAAAATCAAATGGGGCCGACAATGCCCGAAATGCAGCCAGCCAACACTGATTAAAAACGATGGCTGCGATGTATGCACCAGTTGCGGCTATTCCAAATGTGGGTGAGACATGGGCGGTAAAATACACGATTGTGCGGATCCGTGGCGAGGGCCGCCAGCTATTATCACATGGCGGGACTATGCCCGCACAATCAAAGGCAGGTTTCTGCCATGGGTCAACATCGATACCAGAGTGGGGACAGGAATGGTCATCTATGGGGATTTCGAGGATAACGACGCGGCAATGATACTAGGATCAGGAGGCCACTACATACAGACCACGATAACACCCCCTGCCCTGTTTTCAGGCACTATGGACGAGGGCCAGATCAGGGCATGTGGGGTCAATATAGCGTATCACCTGTACACGTGACACAGCATCCCTGCCCTATGTTTCCAATAGTGCCGCTTCCACGAATCGAATTTAGCGCGATTGATTTCCGACACGGTTCGATAGTGGTGCAAGTCCTTGTAAAATAGGCGGTGGTCGTCGTCATTGATTTCAACGATGATACCCTCATTGTCCTGCAACATATGGTGCAGATGTACTGGCTCCCGTTGGGTATCCACGGGGGCCGCACCCTTTCCCATGCGTAGACAGTTCCCACGTCCCTTATTGTCGGCCTGGTTCGGATCGATTAACTCGTCATGCGCGACTACGCGCACGCCACGAAATTCCAACCTCTTCCCATCCATCAAGTGCCGTTCAATCTGGGTTAGGCCGCTGTAATTTCCCGCCCAAATGTCCGCCGATTGGTCAGCTATAGCGCTGACTGAAAGCAGCAGAAACAGAATCACGATTATTGTGCGCATAAGTACCTCCTGATCAATCCTACCACCATTGCCAATTGTCGGCAAATATGCTGATTTTCTGGAAAAATCTTCCTTTTGGAAAAATAATATCGAAAAATCCAGAATGCTTCATTTTTATTCTTGCTGTTATTCTGAATTCTGGTATAATCCAGACATCAAGCGGGGAATGGTTCTACCGCAGCAGAAGGCAGGGGGTCGAGATGGATATGGTGCAGGCAGTGATCGAACGGAATGATGGGTTTTTCTTCGACATGGCCAACAAGGCCGCTGATGTTGACCATTTCATCAAGGCCGACGTTCTGGAATGGATTGGGGTCATGATCGAGATGGAGAGAGAGCGCAGCGAGATAGCCCGCCAGCGTGATGAGGATAACAAACGCGATGCTGAGTACTGGGAAAATTACGCTGAATATCAGCGCGATCTGATGGCTGACCTATGGTGGGGGAGGATTTGATCGTGGAAGAAACAGAGTATGCGGACCTGGCCCAATGGGCCAGCGATCTGATCGACAACTATGAGGCAAGCTGCGCAGTCGATTCGTTTGGTGGTGAGGCTTCATATAGACCGTGCCCGTTAGGGCAGCTTGGCATGGCTGAATACAGAGATTTTCAGCCGGTCGATAGGCCGAACACATGGAAACACATCGGGTACGAGTTAGGCAGGTTACAAGGGGTAATTCAGTGAGTAGCATAACAACAGTCGGTGATCCCCAGAAGATGGCTACTGCCAGCTGGTTAGAACATCACGTAAACAGCAGCATGATCAGCAATGATCCTGCTTACCTGCAATGGCTGGACGTCCAGATCAAAGGCAGCCAGCTGATTCCAGGGTATTTCAAGAACGTCATGGACATCGGCATGCTGATCAGCATGTCGAAAGCGTTGGGTGATCCGCTCTGGACCATCCTGGATCATTTATACCTGATCAAGGGTAAAAAAATGTGGAGTGCCCAATACGTCATGGCAAAAATCCTGTCATGCAAGCGGCTTCGTGGGTTCGTAACTCGTTGCTATCCCGACCAGAAAACAGGGGAAGAGACCTGTATTGCTGAGGCCACGTTGCAGGCCACTGGCGAGAAGATTTCGTGCACCCTCACCCTATCCCAGGCCCGTGCCTTAGCCAGCGGTGGCCGCTCTGAGACATGGCAGAACGACCCCATCCGGATGCTGACGTACAGAACGGCGACAAAGTTCGGCAACATGTTTATCCCTGATTTGTTGCTAATGGGACGGATGCTCACATACTCAACAATCGGCATGGTCATCCGCGTCTTGCAGATGCTGGATACCGCCGACAATGCCTGCAAAAGGGTTGTTTGTTCAATCTCGAAGTTCATAGCTCCACCTGACGATAAAACTGGTTGTTGTCAATCCGCTCCTGTACCGCATCCGCGATGCCTGCTGCTTCAATGGCCTGCTGCCTCAACTGGTCAATCCTAGGAACCCATCTGCGCCGCACTACCTCACCGTAACCGGGAATCCCTGTCACCCGCTCGGCTTTGTGGGCGTTGAAAGACACCCGCTTTTTCTCCCTCACAAATTCGGCCGCCTTCCTGTTGGCCTCAAGAACCTCTTTCATAATCCCCCCCGCATGAAATCCAGAAAAAACACAAATGGAATCTCAACCCAGCAGCCGATACGGTTTCCCGTCATTGATGACGGCAGTCTGCACCACCAATCTTGTCGATCTGACCTGTAGACCAGTATGGGTTGCAATCCCTTATCATTGGCGGCAATCGTGGCCTGTACCCACCAATGCGCCCGCTCATTCTGTCCGATAGCTGCCGCCCTGCGCTTGACCTCAAACAGATACGGGCCAACAACGATGTCACCGCCACCATCACGGGTCTGGTCAAGATTCCTGTTGCACTCAAACCCGACGTCACGAAGGAGGAGAACGACTTCTCGTTCCCCCCCTTTCCCCTTGATGCGGGCTGATCGCCCGCGTTGCGACGTTGTTACCATCACAGACCCTCGAACGGGTCAACGTGATAGAGCTCTTCCGGTAATTCATCCCCACCCTCAATACCTAGCAACAAATCAGGGATAAACATATTCCCGAACTTCGTAGCTGTTCTGTAGGTCAACATCCTGATAGGATCATTCTGCCAGGTCTCACTACGTCCACCGCTGGCCAATGCACGGGCCTGACTCAGGGTCAAGGTGCAGCTGATCTTCTCCCCAGTGCTTTGCAGAGTGGCTTCAGCAATACAGGTCTCCTCACCCGTTTTCGGGTCTGGATAGCAACGGGTCACAAACCCGCGAAGCCGTTTGCACGACAGGATTTTGGCCATCACGTACTGTGCTGACCACATTTTCTTACCTTTTATCAGGTAAAGATGATCAAGGATGGTCCAGAGCGGGTCACCCAGTGCTTTTGACATGCTGATCAGCATGCCGATGTCCATAACGTTCTTGAAATACCCGGGGATCAACTGGCTGCCCTTGATCTGAACATCCAGCCATTGCAGATAGGCCGGGTCGTTGCTGATCATGGACGAATTGACGTGATGTTCCAGCCACGATGCCGTGGCCATTTTCTGCGGATCACCGACCGTTGTTATGCTACTCATTATTCCCTCCCATTGCTTTGTAAATTTCTTTACCGATCTGTTTCAACACGTTTGGCCGTGTATTCCATTGGCTATAATCGGTTTTCCAAAAATAGGAAGAGTACCCACAAAATGACGCCAACACGTCCCCTTCCTCATAATTGGCTACCAAGTCCATCCCCCATCCTGCCAATTCCTCAGCTTCTGTCTCGTCCATGATCAAATCCCCCAGCCCATTTCTTCCATGAAGTCATGACGATACTGCTGTTCATAACTCCAGACTTCCCCTTGATTCTCAGCATCACGGCGGCGGGCAATGGCCTGAATCTCTCGCTGTTCCTCAATCCTGATCCCAATCCATTCCAGAACATCGGCCTTGATGAAATGGTCAACATCAGCGGCCTTGTTGGCCATGTCGAAGAAAAACCCATCATTCCGTTCGATCACTGCCTGAACCATATCCATCTCGACCCCCTTATTCTCTGCGGTAGAACCATTCCCCGCTTGATGTCTGGATTATACCAGATTTTAGAATAACAGCAAGAAGAAAAATGAAGAATTCTGGATTTTTCGATATTATTTTTCCAAAAGGAAGATTTTTCCAGAAAATCAACATATTTGCCGTCAATTGGCGGTGGTGGTAGAATTGATCAGGAGGTACTTATGCGCGCAATTATCACGATTCTGTGTTTTCTGATTTCGGTCATCGCTGTATGTAGTGACCACCTGAACTCAGGATCATGGCCGCATCCAGATCATCAAAATCCCCATAGATCACCATTCCTGTCCCCACTCTGGTATCGATGTTTACCCATGGCAGAAAACGCCCGTAGATTTTTCGGCGGTAGTCCCGCCACGTGATAATAGCTGGCGGCCCTCGCCACGGATCCGCGCAATCGTGAATTTTACCGCCCATACATCACCCACATTTGGAATAGCCGCAACTAGTGCATACATCACAGCCATCGTTTTTGAGCAGTGCCGGCTCAAGACACTTCGGGCATTGTCGGCCAGTAAATGTGGGCGCTGCTGTGGGAGCACTGCCGATAATATGCTGCTCAATGCTGCGGCCAATTTCAGCTACCACCGATGGTATATAATGCCCCTGTGACCAGAACCCCCCACGGGGGTCAAACACTGATTTCAGCTCATCGACTAGGAACGACAGATCACCTGTTGACTGCCGAAACACTGCCGAAATGACACGTGTCAAAGCTACGATCCACGCGAAATTCTCCATGTTCTTGGAGTTGATGAAAATCTCGAAAGGTTTGCGATGCCCGTTCTCTATCACGTCATTGATCGTCACGTAAAAATTCTGGTCATGGGTGGTGTCCTTGATTTTGTATGTCCTACCCTCCAGTGTTACCGGCCTTGGTAACAGCACTTGTTTGACTGACTCCGCCACGGCGGCCCCACCTGCTGATACGCCGACAATCTGTTGATCAATTTTCATTTGCTCACCTCTGGCAATCGTGAATGTGGAAAATAGGGAGGTTCCTGTCGCTATCCGGTAGCGGTGCAATCTCATCAAGCGCGTCGTTTGGATAGCTGGGAACCAATGAAATCAAGCAGTTGGTGTATAGGCATTTGTTGATTGCGTTGGCAGTTGTCCTGCCACATTTGCCCCAGATCGTGTTGGTGTCGGTCCTGAACTCGAAATGCCCAGAATACGGAAGCGCACCAGAAAAATAACCCTCAAGCTGCTCCATGTCTAAAACCTCTCATAAATTACCTGTTTTGCTACGCATAGCCCGCACAAACCGTTGAATGTAGGTGTTTTGCCGATCCACTCGCACTCACGGCAGAAATACTGGTTTTCTGTCAGATCGTAGTATAGATCGACCATCTTTTTAGCTGTTTCAGCTGGAATATCAATATAGTCCAACAGGTCAAAAGTTGTCGGTTTTTCCATCATTGCTTCCATCAGCTTAATATACAGACTCTTGATTTCTTCATAGTCTGCCATAGTAGCCATCCTTGATAGCGTCGTGCAGATTAGCCGCTGTCTGACTCTCGCCGTTGTACTCTATCATCTCGTCACCGCGGGCCTGTACCGTGGACCCGTCCGACAATGTGAATGTGTAGACAGTGCTCTTTAGGTCATCCTGCTTGATCAGAACCCCTTGCGTCACGTCGGGATTGAACCGGAACGTGGTGCAGCCCTTGCAGCCCTTTTCCCATGCGTAGCGGTAGAGCTCCTTGAAATCGTCGAACTGGTAATCAGTGGGGACGTTGATGGTTTTCGATATGGACGAATCAACCCACCGTTGGGCTGTTGCCTGAATATCGATATGATCACGGGGAGAGACGTCAGACGCGGAATAAAACCGCTCATCTGGCAACGGGACCCGCCCCATCGTTTGACGGTACGCAAGGGCCTCGTAGCTATAGACCGGGACCGATTCCTTGGCCTTTTTACCGGGCTTGATAATATTGCGTGTGTACTCGTGGGCAAAGGATGGCTCGATGCCACTGGAACAGTTGTTGCCCAACGATAGGGAAATAGTGCCAGTGGGAGCGATGGATGTATGATGCGTGAACCGTGACCCTTTACGCAGGATTGCATCCAACAAGTCATGATCAAGCGTATTGTCAAAGTATCTTGACTGGCAAAATTTGACCCGATCTGCTTTTTCCGACAGGATAGGGGCTGTCCCTTTTTCGTCGGCTAGCCCGAACCCGGCATCCCATCCGTGATTGACCATATCGCTTAGAATACGATCTAAAAAATCCTTGCTCTCATCATCGCCGTACCGCATCCCCATCATCACACATGCCGACCCGAAGCCGGTAATCCCCGGTTCATCCCCGCGTGTGCGGGGAACACGGAGCTGGAAATTTCCCAGCGCGAACCCAACGCGGTTCATCCCCGCGTGTGCGGGGAACACGCTGTTTTGTGTTTTCTGGCGTCCCCAAGGGGAGTCGAACCCCTGTTGCCGGCGTGAGAGGCCGGCGTCCTAGGCCGCTAGACGATGGGGACGTCGATGCGTTCAAGTTGGGGCAGTATAACGCTGATGATTGGACCATGCAAGGATTTTTCTTGCTCTTGAACCCGATCTGGTAAGCATGGTATTGTGATAGCCGGGGTATTTGTGAGTTATCTTGTGGACTGCCAGAAGATTCATCCAGGAGCACGAGCCGTTATGCATAAAGGGATCATTCTTGCCGGAGGTAGTGGTTCGCGCCTCTATCCAGCCACGCTGCCGGTTTGCAAACAGCTGTTACCAATCTACGATAAACCGATGATTTACTATGGATTATCGGTGTTGATGCTGGCTGGTATCCGTCACCTGCTCATCATTTCCACCCCAGCTGATTTACCGCGTTTCCGGGCCCTGCTGGGCGATGGCCATGCCTTGGGGATGCAACTGGAATACGCCGAGCAGGCCCAGCCACGGGGTCTGGCTGAGGCCTTTCTCATCGGCGCCGAATTTGTCGGCAACGATCCGGTGGCGTTGCTGCTGGGGGATAATTTTTTCTATGGCCATGGTCTGCCACAAAAGTTACGGTCCCACATCGGCCGGCCAGAGGGAGCCACCATCTTTGCCTACCCGGTACGTGATCCACAGCGCTATGGCGTGGTGGTCATGGATGAGCAGGGACGTGCCATCAGCATTGAGGAAAAGCCTGTCCAACCCCGATCCAACCTGGCCGTCACCGGGCTCTACTTCTACGATAACAACGTGGTGGAAGTGGCCCGTTCCATTCGTCCATCAGCCCGTGGTGAACTGGAAATCACCGATGTCAACCGGGTCTACCTGGAACGCAATCAGCTGCATGTCCAGATGCTGGGACGCGGCTATGCCTGGATGGACGCTGGCACGGAACAATCGATGCTGGATGCTGCGCTGTTTGTAGCGGCCGTCGAACGCCGTCAGGGGCTGCGCATCGGCTGCATTGAGGAAATTGCCTGGCGACAAGGCTGGATCAGCACCGCACAGTTGCATGAATTGGGACAGAAAATCCAGGCCTCTGGTTATGGTCAATATCTGATCGATCTCGCCTCCTCGCGACACAGCGGGATGTAGCCCCGACATGCAGGAATTTTATCGGGTATTGCTGGTTGACGATGATATCGACTTTCAGCAGTTGATAGCGCTTTATCTGCGCCACGAGCAACTGTTGCAGCTGTTCTGTTGCACCAATCCGGCCTCTGCCCTGGATGAGGCTATTCGCCATCGCCCTGCCGTCATCCTGCTGGATCAGGTCATGCCCGTCCTGAGCGGAGTTGAGGTGTTGCAGCAGTTGAGGCAGCATGAGGCAACGCGCATGGTCCCGGTGATCATGCTGTCCGGACAGGATGAGTCCCAGTTCAAGGCCCATGTCTTTACCCAGGGGGCCAACGACTATCTGACCAAGATCCCTGATCGCATTGAGCTGGTGGCGCGATTGCATTATCACGCGGCCGCCTACCACAACCGCCGGCAACGCCATCAAAATGAGATGCGTTATCGTGCCCTGTTCGAGCATTCGTTCGATGCCATCTACCTGGTCGATGCCAACAGCCACACCATCATCGACTGTAATGCCGCTGCCCTGCAGCTGATTCAGCAACAAAAAGAACAGGTCATTGGTCACCTGTTTACCGACCTGTTACCAGCAACCGATCAATCCAGGGCCCTGACCATCCTGGCGCAGCAATCCTGCCACACCGAGCTGCATATTCGCCGTTGTGGCGATGACCAGGCCATTGCCGTCGAACTCTCTGCCACCACCATCACCCTGCCTGATCAATCGGTCTGGCAGGTCATCCTGCGCGACGTGTCGCAACGCAAACGAGCCGAAGAGGCCTTGCAACGCAGCCAGCAGAGTCTGGCCAAGTCACAGCAGATTGCCCACCTCGGCAGCTGGGAATGGGATATCCTGAAAAATGACCTGACCTGGTCGGATGAGAGTTATCGCATTTTTGGCTGGCAACCGCAGTGTCATCCCATGACCTATAGCCGTTTTATCGAACGGGTCCACCCGGACGACCGTGCCCGCCTGACTGAGGCTCTCGACCATACGCTGGCCCATCCCCAGCTGCCCTATAACATCGAACATCGCATTATCTGCGCCGATGGCCGTGAACGCATTGTGCAAGAACTGGGAGAAGTGGTTTGTTGCGACGAACATGGTTACCCGATACGCATGATCGGTACGGTCCACGACATCACCGAGCGTCGCGAGGCCGAGCGACGTCTGGAGGTGGCCTCACGCATCTTCAACGAGGCCATGTCCGAGGCTGAAGATCATCTGCAGATTACCACCAAGGTGTTCGAACATGCGATTGAGTCGGTCGTGGTCACCACCATTGACTGCGTCGTCCAGTCGGTCAACCCAGCCTTTACCGCCATCACCGGCTATCAGGCTGATGAGGTCATCGGCCGCAATATCCAGTTTCTCTATTGTGATCCCCAGGATCCGCTGCATGAAGCCGGAAGCAAGCTGTGCCAAGCCCTGCAGCAACAGTTGCAGCAGCAGGAGCAGTGGCGCGGTGAAAATTGGGCTTGGCGTCGCAATGGCGAGATCTATCCCGAGATCACGACCGTCACCGTAGTGCGCAACCAGCAGGAACAGGCGACTCACCTGGTGTTTGTGTCCCAGGATATGACCGATATCAAACGCAACCAGGAGGCGCTCCGGTTTCAGACCTACCACGACCCGCTCACCAGCCTGCCCAATCGTACCCTGTTCAAGGACCGGCTGGAACAGGTCATTCGTTCAGGACAACGCAACCTTGAAAAAGTAGCCGTGGCGGTGATGGATATTGATCTGTTTCGCAACGTCAACGACAGCCTCGGCCATAGCCATGGCGACCAACTGCTGCAACAGGTGGCCCAGCGTCTGGAACATGCCCTGCGCAAGGGGGACACCATCAGCCGCATTGGCGGAGATGAGTTCGCCTTCATTTTTCGTGAAATGGATGAAGTGCGTGACTGCGTTCAGGTGATCATCAAATTGACCAAAGTCCTGTCCGAGCCGTTTGCCCTTGAAGAGCACGAAATCTTCATCACCGCCAGTACCGGCATGACCCTCTACCCGGACGATGGCGACAACGCCGACACGCTCATCAAGAATGCTACCATCGCCGTCAATCGTGCCAAAAAGGCCTCTCCGGGTTCCTACCAGTTTTATACCCTGGCCATGGGCATGAGCGCCACTCAGCGACTGATTCTGGAAAATCATCTGCGCAATGCCATAGGCAGTGACCAGCTGCTGCTGTTCTACCAGCCTAAAGTGAGTCTGCAGAGCAATACCATCATCGGCATGGAAGCCTTATTGCGCTGGAATTTTCCCGATTC
>JADGCH010000045.1:0-7735 GCA_015229115.1 Magnetococcales bacterium | reverse complement strand
TGGCATGATCTCGCCTGCTGAATTCATTCCGCTGGCGGAGGAGTCAGGACTGATCGTCCCGATTGGCAGCTGGGTGCTGGAAACCGCCTGCCATCAAACCATGGCTTGGCATCAGTCTGGTTTTACCGACCTCAAGGTCGCCGTTAATCTGTCTGCCCGTCAGCTTCAGGATAAGCAGCTGTTCCGCACCATCCAGCAGGCCCTGGACCGATCGGGGCTATCCCCGCAACATCTGGAGCTGGAGATCACCGAGAGCCTGATGATGGAAAACATGGCTGAAGTGGCGGCGCTGCTGACACAGATTGACCAGATTGGTATCCGCCTGTCGCTGGACGATTTTGGTACCGGTTACTCGTCACTGAGTCACCTGAGGCGTTTTCCGATCCGCTCGCTCAAGATCGACCGCTCCTTCATCAGCGTCATCAACGATCGACACGATCCGGATAGCGAGGCTATTGTCACGACCATCATCCTGATGGCACACCAGATGGGCATGACTGTCATTGCCGAAGGGGTCGAGACCGCGTATCAGTGCGCCTTCCTGCGCACCAACGACTGCGACCAGATTCAGGGCTACTACTATAGCAAGCCCCTGCCGGTCGATGCCTTCGATCGGATGTTACACCACGGCCGTATGCTCGATTGCCCTACCCTTCAGCGGGCAGACAACATAGCCTGAAACGAGGCGGGTTCCATGGATGGATGCCAGGAAAACTGGGTCAACCGGTGGTAGAGCTGAACCACCTCTTCAGCGTCGGCACCTAGCAACTGGGCTGTTTCCATGGCCCCTGTACCAAACAAGGCCATCTCGATAATCTGTCTACGCCGGTCGTGGCCATCACGATGGCTATGGTAATCGAGCAAAAAAACGCGTCGGTCACAGTCCGGATTGCAGCAGCGATAGCGCTGGGCGCCGTTGGCCTGCCGACCGTACTTGACCACATCCAGCGTGTGGCAGCTGGGACATTGAACATCGATTACAGCCATGAACCATCCCCCCTTAACAAGTCATGATTCTAACAGATCGCCCTCATCTCGGTAGCTGGTGCCGAACAACGGCATAACCGCTCAAGATCACGGCGAATGCGCTGTTTTTCATGCAGCAGCACCGTGGGTTCCCGACGAAATGAACCCGGTGAATGGCGCCAAGCCATCGTGGTCTCGTCGAGTGTCAGACGGAAAATATGGAACAGCGACAGTGAGATCGAATCCGATACCGGTTGATCCATGCAGGGATCCTGTCGGGTCGCACTGACCATGGCATCGTAATCAGGACACGCCAAAGCTACCGATCCGCCCACAAGGTCATGGGAGACCAGACGGGCTAAATCCCTGCCCTGCTCCGTAATGACGACCGCACCATCAACCCGTTTTTGCAACCGGTTCAACATAACAACAACCCCCCAACCCTGTACCGAAATACCCTTATGAATCCATCATCCTTGCCAAAGCTCTTTCAAAGGGCGTACCATATCGGCGCTGGATATTATTTATGTTTTCTTACAAACTGTTATAGATTGATCCATCTTGGAATAGGCCTGTTGGCCAGGAAAAAAGTGCCTGTCATGCAAGATTTTTTTGCCAGCATGAAAAAGAAAATCGGCTTTTTACTGCTGATCCTGATCGCCCTGCTGCTGCCGTCATTGCCGGTCATACACTGGCCATTTGCCTGGCTTGAAACCTTCTTTCATGAGTGGAGCCACGGCATGGTGGCCTGGCTCACCGGAGGCCTGTTGCACCGTATCGAACTGCATTGGTCCGGCGCCGGCCTGTGTCATACCAGTGGCGGGGATCGCAGCTGGGTGCTCTGGTCCGGTTATGCAGGTTCGGTGTTCTGGGGCATGACCATCTACCTCAGTGCCTCGGTCTGTCAATCCCGTTATAGTTCCATGATGACAGCCCTGCTGCTGGCTGTACTGGCGGCCACAGCGCTGCTGTGGGTCGAAGATGAGACCACCTGGACGATCATGGCTATTATGGCGCTGTTCCTGCTCTGGCCATGGCGTCGCCGCCAACCGGAACTGATGAAACTATTGCTGCGTTTCAGTGGTCTGTATGTGCTGATGGATGCCGTCCGTAGCCCGCTACAGATCCTGGCAACGACACAGAGCAGCGATGCCCTGCTGATGGCGCAGATCCACCCGCACATTCCTCCGTCGCTGTGGTGGCTGTCATGGGAACTGACTGCCCTGTGCGGTCTGTGGCTGCTGTGGCGCATGACCTGTCAACGCAACGGCAGCGCCATCAATCGCTGATCACCGACTGGCGCTGATGATCGACCGATGCATGGGCAGATTTTACCCTGATAACGGGATCATGACAGCCTGTTGCGGCAACCTTTGACAGTAGCCAACCCGCTATAACAACCTAATCACTTGAAAAACAACAACTCAATAATCTGGCACGGCTATTGTTGATTAGACAACAGCCCTACTGAAGAAGCATCAATCTGTCGTTGCGATCTGTCGTTGCAAAGCGTATCGAGGTTGTTATACAATTGGGTATCTATCGTCTGAATTCCGGTAACTTTAACTTAATCCAATCAGGAAGTTACTTGCCATGATCATCACTAGCATGACCACCCTGCCGCCTAGTGCAGCTGACTTGAGTGTACTCCGGCAGCTGGCCCAGCGCCTGCAGCCAACGGCAGAGCAGCTTGTCAATCGCCTTGACGGCGATGGGGACGACCGCATCAGCCGTGATGAGGCCCAGGAAACGAGGCTGGAGAGTCGCTTCCAGGACGATGACCGTGATAGCGATGGTCTGATCAGTACCGATGAGCTGCGGTCAGCCATGGATACCTTCCGGCAGCAGATCCGGGCTCACCAGTTGCAGTCTCCGGTGATGCAACCATTCTTCCCGTCCGATGGTAGCGACGAAGAGCCGTTCCTCAGCGACAGCACAGACCAGACATCCATGGTTGACCAAGTCGCTAACATGCCCGACAGCCTGTCCTATCACTTGGCCATGCTGCAGCAGCTGATTGACGAACTGCCCAGCCAGATCGACTTGACCGAAACCGACTCGACCGAAGCCGCTCTGTCAACCGAGGATCTGTCGGCTGAAACGTCGCCCGATGCGACCGAGTCAGCTGACTCGGCCGCCGACCCATCTAACACGGTCACGCTGTCTCCCGACGAAATCATGGCCATGCTGGATCAGAATGGTAACGGTGCCATTGGTCTCGATGAAGCCTCCAAGGTCCTGTCCCAGCGCTTCCGGGCTGCCGACGCCGATGGCGACGAACAGATCTCGATGGAAGAACTGGTCAGCGACATGGAGCGGGCCAATGCAGCTTATAGCAGCCCGGATGAGGCAGCCGATCCAGCATCCGTTGATACGCCACCGTCGCCGACCATGACCGCAGAGGACATCCTGGCTGCCTTGGATCGGGATAGTAACGGGGCCATTGGTCGTGAAGAGGCATTGGGAACGGCGGCAGATCGATTCAAGATAGCTGATGCCGACGGTGACGATCAAATCTCGCTTGACGAGCTGACCTATGACATGGCCGGTGCTGGTGAGGCTTACCTCAACCCGTTACCCGATCCGACGTCAGGGCCATCTCTGGATGAGCTAAAACAGGATCTTTCCTATCATCTCGACCGGGTACAGCAGCTGATTGACGGTATCTCAGCCGAACCGGATCAGGTGGCAGAAGTTAGCCCGGAACAGATGGCCAGCGACGAGTCGATCGACAATCCTACCCTGGGTATCAACACCCTGTTCTGGCCCAGCATGATTGATCAAATGTCCAGTGACAGTGGAGAAGACAGCCCTGATGGCCCCGATAGTACCCTAGCCTCGGAAGTCCTGCCGTCAGAAACCTTGCAGGCCGGTCTGTCGAGTCATATCACCATGATTCAGCGCCTGATTGACAGCCTGTCAGGACAAGGCGAGACGGCCGCCACACCCATCTCCCCAGCACAGACCATCGCCGCCATGGATGAGGATGGCAATGGTGCTATTGGGCCCCAAGAAGCTACCGGCACGCTGGCGCAGAACTTCACCGTGGCCGATGCTGACGGGGATGGTCAGATCTCGGAAGAGGAACTGGCCAGTCATATCGCCAATAACTTGGTTGAGCCATCGCAGGACTCTAGCCAACCGCCCGATGGTGACATGCTGGAGGCGCTGCCTTTCAACATGGCACCGATCGGTAACCGCTCATTCGGTATGACGCGCTATCTGTCGATGATTCAGCAACTGGCCAGCGGAGCCTCGCAATATTTGGTACAGGCATAGAGATAGACAGAGACAGACAGAAATAGACGTGAAGGGTGGTCAGGTGCTCGATGCTGATGGCCACTCTTCATGCCCAAGCGGCATGCTGTTCAGCCGCTCACGTGTCATGCGCCAATGGGGTAGGTGAGCATCGAGCAAGGCGACAAACTCTTTCCCGTGGTTCCGGTGAATCAGATGGGCCAGTTCATGAACAACGATGTACTCCAGACACTGCTCCGGTTTTTTGACCAGTTCCAGGTTGAAAAGTATTCGGCGAGTCGCTGGATTGCAGCTTCCCCATCTGGTTTTCATCCTTCTGATGACGCAATCCGCCACATGAACACCCAGATTGGCTTGCCACTTCTCCAGGAGGGGAGCCAGCAGCAGCTTGAGCTGCGCTCGATACCATCTGGACAGGATTTCTTCGCGCTGCTCCCGTGATGTTCCGGGTCGAACGGACAAATCCAGGTAAGTGACACCGTTGATGGCCACCATGGCGACTCCAGGCCGCTCCCAGATCCTTAGACGATAGCGCTGCCCCAGATAGTAGTGGCTTTCCGCATGGACCATCTCACGGTGAGATTGTCGTGGTTGCTGCTGGAACCTGGTCTGTTGACGACGGATCCAAGCCAATTTCTCAATCACGGCCATACGGACAGCCTCATCCGTGACCACCAGAGGGACGGCTACGCGCACTCTCCCATGAGGGGGATAAACGGCCAGGTGAAGGTTTTTGATATTTTTTCTGACCACCTCCACATCAAGACCACTGACCGTGATATGGTGAGTCTCAATAGCCATTTTGATGTTTTGCCAATTCCAGTATCTGGTCAGTCGAGGCATCATCCTGCAAAACATCCTGGATAGCCAACCGAACCTGTTTGAGCTTCATCGGGTGCTCTCGCCAACCATCCTGGCGACTGTTCTGGATAGCGCTATCCACCGCCAGAGCCAGCTTCACATCCTGGCCAAGATTGTTGTAGAGGGTCCTCTGTTCGGAGACTCTCAACGACTCAGGATATCCCCCTGCTCCACCACCTAGCGTCGTCGTATCCCTGGTCAACTGTGCGATCTTCTCCAGGTATTCACGGTAGCTCACCGCAGCCGTACGTCGCTGTTCAATCAGGGCATCCAGCAACTTTGATAGTTGCTCGTAATAGGCCGGATCGACGGGTGATTCGTTGATAATCAGTTTACGGATGTTGTTTTCAATGGTTTCTGCCACCGCTTCCTGATTCTTTTTGATACTTTTTGGCAGGGCGTTGACCGCCGCCTCTGGCCCTTGATCCATCAAAAGCTCAAGCAAGCTCCGATCATCCAATGAGGAGATTTTCTCACTGGCATCAGCCTGGATGTAGCTATCGATCAGATGACGCATGGCCGGTTCGTAGAGCTTCAGATCGATAAAGTCGCCACTGGCAAGCTTTACTTCTTGCGTTATCCTGGCAAACTGCTCCACCTCATTGTTGATTTTTTCTACCTCGTCAGGCTTATAGCCCGCTTCGGGCAATTCGTTGGCGATGCTGGCATAGGCGCGCAGCAAGGCGGCTACCAACTTGTACAGTTTCAGCCGCTTTGGCTCGTTGTCCCTGAGTTGATCAGCGTTGCCAGAATTCCTGGCGCAGAAATAGTGCCGGTAGGCCGACGCATCCCTGGGGGGTTCCACTGGCTCGCATAGTTCTTTGACCACCTCACGAGCCTGTTCCAGTTTTTCTCTTGCCTTGGCCAATCTGTTTTGAAGCAGTCCATTCACATCCGATCTATCATAACCATCAAAAGCACCGCTGGTGTAATCCTCCACCGCCCCCTTCAATTGCTTGAACAAATCTTTGTAATCAACAATGTATCCATATTCCTTGTCGTCTCCATCCAACCGGTTGACACGGCAGATAGCCTGGAATAGACCGTGATCTTTCATCTGTTTGTCGATGTAGAGATAGGTGGCTGGTGGGGCATCAAAACCGGTGAGCAGCTTGTCCACCACGATCAACAGCTTCATCTGCCCCGGCTCATGGATAAACTTCTTTTTGACCTCCTGTTCGAACCGGTCCATTTTCTGGATGGCACTTTTTTCTGGTTCACTGAACCAATCCGCCAGCATCCTGGCATAGACAGAATATTTCAGCAGATTGTCCGTTTCACCCTCACCGCTGGTTTCTCCCTTGGCGTTATCGATGCTTGGGGTGTAACTGGTGACAATAGCACATTTGCCTTGCAATTCCGTCTTTCTGAACAGCTCATAGAATTTGCAAGCTTCATAGATGCTTCCAGCCACCAGCATGGCATTACCATGACCATCCATCAGACGTGGTCTGGTATTCATATCCATCAGAATATCAGCCACAATCTTTTCCAACCGCGACTGGCTAGAAAGCACCAGCTGCATGGTGCCCCATTTCTTTTTCAACTGGACCTTGGAGAAATCATTCAACCCCCTGGTCTTGGCGTCAAACCACTCATCCACTTTCTGTGGTGAAGTCAGTGATTGGTCAATTGCTCTGGCCTCATAGCGCAGATCCAGCACGACACCTTCACGCACCGCCTGATCGAATTTGTAGCTGTGGATATAGCGGCCAAACACCTCGATGCTTTTCTGTTGGTCCACTTTCAACAGCGGCGTGCCGGTAAAGCCGATAAAAAGGGCATTCGGCAGGAGCGCCTTCATTGCCTGGTGCAGATCGCCCGACTGGGTGCGGTGGCACTCATCGACAAACACATGGATGTCCCCTTTGGCCTGGAAATCAACGGGCAACTGCTGGATGGCCTCAATGAACGCCTTGGTGCCCTGATCTCCAGCCGCATTGTCCTGGCGTCCAAATTTGTGTACCAATGAGCAGAACAGCGATTCCGTGGTGCTGTTCAGGGTGTCGATTAGGTCGCTGCCGCTCCTGGTGCGGTAAATCTGCTCATTGACCCCCTTGAACACTTTCTCAATCTGCTCGTCAGTTCCGTGCGGTCGGTAATGATCAGCACCCGTGAGCCCGTACGGTTTTCGCGTATCCACTTGGCGAGCCAGACCATGGTCAGTGATTTGCCGCTGCCTTGGGTGTGCCAGATCATGCCTCCCTCACGGCGACGGATGAACTCCTGGGAAGCCTTGACCCCAAAATACTGATTTTGCCGGCAAACCTTTTTGATGCCCGCATCGAATACCACAAAGTCGTGGATCAACTCCAGAAAACGCTCTTTCGCGCACACCTGAAGCAGTTGGCGGTCCAGTGGGTTCGGTTCGCAGGCATGGGGACCACTCTCTTCAAACCACTTCAGGTAATATTTTTCCGGTGTCTCTATGGTGGCGTAGCGCAACCCCTCGCTGTCGTTGCCCGCCATCACCCACTGCATGGTTGAAAAAAAGGGCTGGATGAAGCTCTTTTTCTGATTGTCCAGATTCTGGCGGATCCCCTCGGTCACCGATACGGTGGAACGTTTCAGCTCCAGCACCCCCAGGGCCATGCTGCCATTCTGCTACGCCAGATGCGGCGTCGGTTTGGAGTTGTTCCTGACTGGATCC
>JADGCH010000044.1 GCA_015229115.1 Magnetococcales bacterium | reverse complement strand
GTTCTATCCCGTTCCTCGGAGTTGTGCTGGGCCCTGTTGCCTTTGCCCTTGGAGTACTTGCAGGAAACAGATTGGACAGCTTGGCAAAAGGGGAGGACGTCACGTTTAGTTTGGAATTTTTGACGGTAGCCAAGGACGTTATTGAAATATCTAAGAAGTTCTTCGCACTTCTGGTTGATATCTTCAACACGATATTTCATGGAGCGGTTACAGGTCATCTTGAGGAGGCATAAATTGTGGGGGGTACTAAACCTGACAAGGAACAATTACTAAAGGCATTACATGCACTTGAGAAAGATCCTAACTCAAAGGAGAAGCTGTTTGGGGAGCTTGGAGTCACTATAGTTGGGGGAGTGTTAGGAGCTGCATCGGCCGGTAGCCTTGCTGCTGCGGCTGGGGTTACTACCATAACTGGTTTGACCGCTGCTGCATCGTGGTTGGGTATTACTCTCGTTGCTGCCACACCTGTCGGTTGGGTTGCTATTGCGGCGGCGGCTGGTGCAACTTTGGCTTATGGGTTGTCAAAACTAATAGGAGGCGGAGCATCAAGTGAAGCCGAAATGCGCCAAATGAGAGAACACATCAAAGAAAAGATTGCTGACATAGAACGAAAAGAACAAGCATCTAAGGTGTCAAAACAAGATTTAACCAACTTCGAGATTTTTCTTATTAAACCAATTGAAAATGATTTTATTTCATCAGAACAAGCACGAAAATTAATAGAAGGAGTTGAAACTGGAAGAATAGAAATTAGTGTAGCTTATAAATTAGTTGATAATATTTTAGCATCTCATAAAATAAATGACAAGCAATAATGAGCAAACTTTCGGATAAAACTGAGGCCATATCAGTCATATGCAGGAGCAATAGCCAGCGCAGCAGCTCTTGCTGCTCCATCTGGTGTTATGGGGGCCTTAGCATCTGTTGGAATTGGCTCAACGGTGGCTGTGACAGCCACAACGGCAGCGCCCGTATTGGCTACAGCAGCAGCGGTTATTAGTGTAGCCTCTGCCAGTGTATGGGCTGGGGAGAAGGTTCTTGGTTACATGGAGAAACGCAGGGAACAGAGTGATGAGAACAGTACTCCCAATGGGTAAAAGTCGGACAATAATCATTCACCGCTATGTCTATTAGTTTTAATTGGCCTGATCTCCAGTCCGTCATCGGTAGCTTCTCCATCTGGTCCAAAATCCAAGACATCGTCGTAGCTCCCAAATCCGAATTGGACGCAGATTGGCTGCAATCGGTACAGCAGCAGATTCCTGTGGTCTGGCTGCTGGGCAAGGTCCAATCGGGTAAAAGTTCCATTGTCAGCCAGCTGACCCATAGCAGTCGTGCTGAAGTGGGTAGTGGATTTCGCGCCTGTACCAAGCAGTCAGACTTCTTTGACTTTCCCGCTCAGGCCCCGCTGGTACGTTTTCTGGACACCCGTGGTCTGGGTGAAGCTGGTTACGATCCAACCGAGGATATTGCCTTTTGTGAACAGCAAGCGCACCTGTTACTGGTTGTGTTGAAGGCCAGTGACCCACAGCAGGAATCTATTGCAGCGACGGTGCGCGAGATTAGAAAACGTCGTCCGGACTGGGCCTTGATTGTCGCCCAAACCTGTCTGCACCAGCTATACCCGCGCGAGGATCATAGACAACCCTACCCTTTTGTCGATGAAACGGCAACCACAACCAGTGGGTTGATCCCTGAGGAATTGCAGCGGCTGTTGCTGTACCAACGTGGTCTTTTTAAGGATGTACCGGGGCCACCTCCCCGTTTTGTACCGGTTGACTTCACCTTGCCAGAAGATCAATTTGAGCCTGTCGACTACGGCTTGGCAGCCTTGTGGGAAGCCATCGCTGCCCAGGCCCAGCAGGGATTGGTGACCCTGCTGCAACTGAAAACCGATCAGATCGGTGACGCCATTGCCCAGCAAGCCCATCCCCACATTATGGGGTATGCTGTTGCAGCCGCCTTAACGGACGCGGTCCCAGTGGTGGGAACGGTTACTGTGCCGGTTATTCAAGGCAAACTGTTGCACAGTTTGGCCACACTTTATGGGATTGAATGGGATAGACGCAAGATTGGTGAATTCCTGGGATGCCTGGGCACTGGCCTATTGGTGCGCTATGCAGCACAATTTGGTCTATATGGGTTGGTCAAGCTGATTCCGGTCTGGGGTCAGACTGTTGGTGCTGCTGCTGCGGCAACCACCAGCTTTGCCACCACCTTTGCTTTGGGTAAGGTCGCCTGTCTTTATCTGCAGCGGTCCAGAACTGGGTTGGCTATTGATCAACAGGAGATTGCTCGGGGGTACGTAACTGCTTTGAAAGAAGCCATTGAACAGGCAAAAACCCAACCCTGGCGGGGCAAAACCGGTTCTGAATGATGCTAAATCCCGTTTTCACCCATAACCTACTACTGCCCGCTCTGATACTGGCCATCGTGTTGCCAGTGCTGGTATTACTGCCGCTGGGATTGCTCTGGTTGTGGCAGGCTGGCTATCTGTGGACATGGTTGATTGGGGCGTGCGGTTGCACACTGGCAGGCTGGCTGGTAGTACAATACCAGAAGAAGTTACTCAGTCAGGACGCTGGCCGGAATGACTGGCAGGATAACCTGGATGCTACGCTACCCCACTGGACAGCCAAAGATCGGGCGGCATGGAACGATTTACAGCAGTTTGCCCGAGCTACCCACATAGCTGAAATGAATAACAGCCAAGCTTGGCTTGATCTGGGTAGTGATATTGTGCGTCGGGTTGCTGGCCATTATTACCCACAAGTCAGCGAGCCCGTGTGGCATTTTACCCTGCCAGAGGCATTGCTATTGCTGGAACGGGTCAGCAGCCGCCTGCATGCCAAAGTCGATGGGGCCATTCCCTTTGCCGATCAGTTGACCATTGGTACGGTGTTGCGTATCTACGGCTGGCGTCGAGTCCTGGATTACGCGGATGTCCTGTGGGACTGCTACCGGGTGATACGCCTAGCCAATCCACTCAGTGCCCTGGTTGGTGAGATTCGCGGGGCACTGACCCATCGTCTGATGGCATTTGGTCAGGAACGGTTTGCCAAGATTTTGGTCAGGATGTTCATTGAAGAGGTGGCACGGGCGGCCATTGACCTCTATGGTGGTCATCTACGGGTTCCGGTTGCAACGCCTTTGTCGACGGATGGCCCTTTGCAAGTGGCTACTCCTCTGCAAATTCTGATTGCTGGGCAGGTCAATGCTGGCAAGTCGAGCTTGGTCAATGCCTTATTGGCGCAAATTCAGGCTCCGATGGATATCTTGCCGGCAACGACGGGGTTTACCGCTTACCCACTAGAGAAAGAAGGGGTTATGTATGCCCAGCTGATCGATAGCCAAGGTCTGTCGGATGACCAGGCGGTGACACGGCTGGTACAAAAAGCGGTTCAGTGTGATTTACTGCTGTGGGTCTGTTCGGCTGACCGTGCCGACCGGCAGCTGGATCGGACCGCGCTGACTGCCTTGCACAACCATTTTGCGGCTCATCCTGAGCAACACCGACCCAGGGTGGTCTTGGTGGTCAGTCACATTGATCTGCTACGGCCGGTCAAGGAGTGGGCCCCTCCTTATGATATCGCACAGTCTGACCGACCAAAGGCTGTGGCCATACGGACAGCGTTGGAGACTATACGGGCTGATCTGGAGCTGCCCGTAGACGATGTGGTCCCGGTCTGCCTCAGGCAACCGCCGGGCTACTACAATGTAGAGACTGCCTGGGCTACGATCTCACATTACCTACCGGATGCCGAGAATGCGCGATTGCTGCGTGGTCAGATTGAGGCGGGATCTGGGGTGAATTTAGAAAAAGCATGGAATCAAGCTGTGACAGGAGGCAGGATGCTGTGGCAGCTGGTGAAGGAGCTATGAAACTGGACCATCCATGGCCGTGATCATTCCGTCCGACATCAGCCAGTTGAGCTTGGCTGGGGCCCACTGTTCTGAGCTGGACACCTTGCACCAGCTCAAGGGAACGCTACCCGATTTATATACCGTCTACCACAGTGTACACTGGTCGCGTGAATCGTGGCAGGCTGGTGATGTAAGTCGCTATGGTGAGATCGATTTTGTCGTGCTGGGACCTGATGGCGCGGTGGTGTTGATCGAACAGAAAAACGGTCCACTGGAAGAGACCGACGAGGGTGGCTTATGGAAGTGGTATGGAGCCCAGCGTAAAAACGTGGGTGAGCAGATTCGTCGGTCGATTGATCAGGTCAAGGCTAAATTTCAGCAGGTGCATGGCAAATCGAACCCGTTAGCCGTCGACTATCTGATCTACTGCCCGGATTACCGTATCAAGGTGGCCAATGCCGTGGCGTTGGACAGCAGCCGTGTGGTGGATGCCAAAGATCGTGACCAGCTGGCACAGCGCATTCAGAAATTGTTGCCTGCTTATGTGTCGCCGTGGCCCATATGGCGTGAACGGGTGGCGGCTTTCTTTCAACAGACCTTTGAAGTGGTACCGGATATTCACGCCTTTATCCACAATCAGGAAAGGCAGTTCACCCGTCTAAGTGGTGGCATGCTGGCTTTTTTTGCCAACCTGGAAATGGAACCCTACCGCCTGCGTGTCAGCACTGCAGCGGGTAGTGGCAAGACCCACCTGGCCAAGTATTTTTTTGACCATGCCCTATCCCATGGCAAACGGCCTTTGCTGCTCTGCTTCAACCGACCTTTGAGCGAGCAGATCAAGGCTGTGGTGGAGGAAGGTGGTATGGTATCCACCTGGTATGGCTTTTGTGACCAATTTCTGCAGGAACGTGGCTACCAACTGGACTACCAGGATATGCAGCAGAATCGCCATTACTGGAACGAGGTGCAGGACCGGGTTGTTGAGGAGTCAGTACCGGACCACTGGCGTTTTGATACCCTCATTATCGATGAAGGACAGGATTTTGTGCAGGACTGGCTTGATATTGCCCGGCTGTTCCTGAAAGATGACCCAACAGCCGATCTGATCTGGATTGAAGATCCGCTGCAAAATTTGATGGACCGTTCAGCCGTGCAGTTGCCAGAGGCAACGGTTCGCTACCACTCGCTGGTCAACTTCCGTTCGCCCTATACCATTTCTGAGTACATCCAGCGCATTTTGCAACTGCCTCTAATCCCTGCCAATCCATTGCCCGGGCTTGGGGTCGGTTTGTCTGGCTACGATGTGCCAGAACAACAGCCTGACCGAGTCAATCGGCTGTTGTCCAGACTGGTCAAGCAGGGATTTCAGCGTCAGGATGTGGTCATCATCACCTGCCGTGGTTTTGGCAACTCGGTATTCAGCACCATGGATCAAATCGGTAGTCACACCCTGAAACGGTTTACCGGTCAATATGACAACATGGGGCAACAGCTGTTTTCCAACGGAGAAATCCTGTTTGACAGCATCTATCGTTTCAAGGGCCAGCAAGCCGCTGCCGTTATCCTGGTTGATGTGGCCCCAACTATGGCAGAAGGCGGCGTTCTGACCGATAAATGGCAACGATTGCTCTATTGCGGTATGACGCGTGCCACTGTGCGGCTCGAGCTGGTGGTCCAGCAACAGTTGGTAACCTTTTTCGAAGCTGTTCCGGATAGCCTGCCGCCGTTGCGGTAATTGCGTCATAGTTTATAAACGACATAATTTGTCGTCTTGCCACGGTATCATGAGATCTCGCGTAGCTATTTGTTACGCCTGAAGATCACAATCAATACTTTGGTGAGGTGTTTATGATGTCTGGCAATCATGGAATCTATGTTGGTTTGGATATTGGCACAACCGAGGTGCGCTGCGTCGTGGCTGATACTCGGCACAGTGACCATGTCGATATCCTTGGGGTAGGCAGCAGTCCTTCTGACGGTTTCTATCACGGATCGGTGATGAATATCGAGGCAGCCCAGAAAAATATGTGGCAGGCCATGGAACAGGCAGAAGCGATGTCCGGTATTCAAATCGGACCGGTCTACGTGGGGATCTCAGCCCCCCATATCCGTTGTGTTAATTCTCATGGTGTGGTGTCTATCCACAATCGAGAAGTGACCAAACGTGACGTTCGCAAGGCATGGGATGCGGCCCGTGCCCAACCTACCAGCGCTGATCGTGAAACCCTGCACGTCATCTTGCAAAAGTATAAGGTCGACACGACTGAAACGCTCAAGCCTCTTGGTATGTCAGGGTCTCGTCTGGAGGTAGGTACCCATATCATAACGGGTTCGACCTCATCGACTCAGGATGTTGTCAAATGTGCCAACCTTTGTGGTATGGACGTCATGATGCTCATGGCCACGCCATTGGCAGCGGCTGAAGCCGTGCTGACCCTAGATGAGCGCAACCATGGGGCCTGCGTGTTGAACATTGATAGGGACATAACGGGTATGACTATTTTCAGTCAAGGCTCTGTCGAACATACCAGCGTGCTGGCGGTTGAGCAAATGAGCCAGCTTTCTGAAACAGTGAACCGGCTGCCACGGAACATCCAAACCGTCGTCTTGACAGGAGACCCATCTGTGACCTCTGATAGGATTGAATGGGCAGTGAGTACCTTCAATAGATCCGTGCGCATTGGCAGACCACAACAAGGTATGGGTGGATTGGTTGATAAGGTCGCTAACCCGGCTTTTGCAGCATCGGTTGGATTGGTGCTCTATGCCAGTCGGTATCACCAGACCGATACCGGAGAAGAAGGGTGGATGCATACCTTGTTGAATAAGCTACGCGGCCTTTGGTTGGTTTGAGCCATGGAACGACAGATCCTATTGCAACTCACATCAGGTCGAGGTCCGGTGGAATGCTGCTGGGTGGTAGCCAAACTGGCCAACACCCTCCTGGCCGACGCCAAACGAGCCGGATTATCGGCCGAGTTGATCGCTGCTGATGCCGGCCCCTCAGCTGGAACGTTGCTATCGGCATTGATCGATATTGAGGGTGAAGCAGCCGAACTGTTTGCAACCCGGTATGAGGGAACGATCCAGTGGATTGGTTTTTCCAGATTCCGTCCCGGTCACAAGCGTAAAAACTGGTACGTCGGTGTCACCCGCCTGCCGCGTTATGAACCGGCGGCGTTCCCGGACGATGCCATCCGTATCGATACATTCCGGGCCAGCGGTCCCGGGGGACAGCATGTCAACAACACGGCAACCGCTGTGCGGGTGACACACCTGCCTACGGGACTCTCGGCTATTTCACAGGACGAACGTTCACAACTGATCAATCGTAAACGAGCCTTGGATCGGCTGGCCATCCTGCTAGCCAATCGTGAGCAACAGCAGCAACAACAGGCACAACAAGATCAGTGGAGCCACCATAACCAGCTGGTACGCGGCAATCCGGTGCGGGTTTATGAGGGAGAGGATTTTCGATTAAGAGGCTGAGTGGCTTATCCCATCCCTCCCCTATCACCCGAACTCATCCCCAGGTTTGTGCTGGCATAGGGCGGAAAATCCCATAAGAATTGTAACCATTAGCTCTTTATAAGGGAGTGATCAATGTCGTCATTTTTTGAGGCTTTACAGTCGACCAACACAGATCCTGAATCAACACAACAGGCACAACATAAATATCGCATTGGTCTTTTTGGAGGGGAAAGTTCAGGTAAAACCTGTATTTTGGCAGCGTTGGGTATGCCCCTTTATCGGATAAGCAATCCCGCAGGGTTTAGTGTTACTTGGTCAACCCACAGCAACCAAACAGGCCGTACCCAATTGGAACTCGCAATACAGTGCCTAGAAAATAAAGATCTTCCGCTTCCAACACATGCTGCTTGCCAGGATCTTCTCACTCTTGTATTCAACTTCACTGAACGGGGAAAAACACATCTAGTCGAGGTGACAGATTACTCGGGAATATTGCTTAATCCAATGTTAAGCAAATATGATTATACACAGTTATTACTAAATAGATTACGAGAACAAGACGCCATCCTTATTTTAGCACCAGCATTGTTTTCTGATGATTCTGATATAATAAATACTGATTTTATTAGGCAACTAAATGATTTAACACGATATTTTTATAATATCAATGAACAAAACAAGAAACCACGAGAAATTCCTGTCGCGTTGTTGATAAATAAATGGGATAGACAAATCTCTTTTGATAATCCCATGTATAATGGCAAAGGAGGAATGGAAAAAATATGGCAGAGTCTGGAACAATTTTTACATCTATCTGGATCATCCAGCGATAAGCTACCGCCACCCCATGCTCAGCTGTATAGTTCTTTGGCCAGTAGCAAGGGTGATAAAAAAATAGACGAGTACCAATCTGGTGATCTTTATCGCGATTACTTAACACTAAGAGATGGTAAACCAATAGGAACTAATTTTGCCGCCTTTCCAGTGAGTGCCTTCGGTGGATATGAAATCATCACTAATATAGACAGGGTTACACTTGAGACTGTAAAAGAGGAGATACCAAGAGGCTTTCCAATGCGTTCCTGTTGTTTGGAAGATCCATTTATCTGGGCTATACGTCGTTGCAATGAGTTAAGAATATCGGGTGACACCCATCTTAGCAAGTGGCTAGAACGATGAACAGGTATCACACCCCATTTCTCCCCACCACCTCAAACTCATCCCCCAACCGGTTGGTATACGGCGGAAAGCACTCGTAATCGTTGAGATGGTCGACGTTGTAGAAGGTGACGCGGTAGTAGACGTAGCTGCCATAGCCAATGCGCCAGCGTTCGGTATGGTGGATGAGACTATCCCAGCTACTGGGTGGGATCATGCCATTGCGGTAGTAGGCTGACCAGAGGGTATCGTCCGTACCGTTTTAGATGGACGACAGCCGATTGGGTTGACCTTGGAGTGTTTTCGCGGTGGTATTCCCGTCGCATGGGAAGAACAGAGAAAGAAATATGGCTTTCATCAGTAGGTTATAACGATAAAAGTTCAAATGAGCTTCACTTGGTAGGCAATGGCCGATACGAACGGGCCTTAGAAAAAAGTGAATAGAATCAGCGGTTAAGTTAACTATACCGTTTAGCCAACGGTATAGTTGAAACAGAGAAAAAGCGGCGGAGAGAGAATAGAAAGCGTGGTGGACCCATTTTAGCGGCAAAACTGGTGCCGAAATGGGTTAACCACACACGCGCTAACCATTGAAAACATTGGTGTTTTTTGGGGTAAATCAGGAAGCACAAAAGCTGGTACGGCAACAGAGAAACAATGCTCTAATAGTCGTGGCGGAGAGAGAGGGATTCGAACCCTCGGTACCGGGTTAGGGTACACACGATTTCCAGTCGTGCGCCTTCGACCGCTCGGCCATCTCTCCGACATGATGCGATAGCAGGGCCTTATTGAATCATATTGGCCCGAACGATTCAAAGGAAAATGATAGATTTTTCGCGGATGCCAGCAGCAATTGCATATCGGCGCAATCCGGTTAATAATGGGATCATTTCTGTCCGTCCGAATGAATGACCTTTTTTGTGCAGGATACCCTACTCCATGGAACCACTGGCACCCGTACGCTGGCACAATAACCGGCTTGGTCTAATTGATCAGCGCCTGCTGCCGATTGAGGAACGCTTGATGGCGTGCAGCAGTGCCGAAGAGACGGCACAGGCCATCGAGACCATGGTGGTGCGTGGTGCACCGGCAATCGGCTGTGCCGCCGCTTTTGGTTTGGCCGTCGAGGCAATGCGTCTAGCTGCGGATCAGCAACTGGGCTGGATCGAGCGGCTGCAGCCCGGTTATGCGCGACTGCGTAGCTGCAGGCCCACGGCGGTCAATCTGGCATGGGCACTGGACCACCTCTGGAGTTTGCTGCCCGGTATGGCCCCGCACGAGGTGCCCCAGCAACTGTTGATGGCGGCACAGCAGATTTTGGCAGACGACTTAGCCTCCTGCCGTGCCATGGGGCAGCTGGGAGCGGATCAGATCACCCAGCCGTCGGGTCGACCTCTGCGCATCCTGACGCACTGCAATGCTGGAGCGCTGGCCACGGCCGGGTATGGCACCGCCCTTGGAGTGGTGCGTGCCCTGCGTGATCAGGGACGACCCATCCGGGTCATGGCGACCGAAACCCGACCGTTGTTGCAGGGAGCCCGACTGACCGCCTGGGAACTGGTTCGTGATGGCATCGACACCACACTGATCACAGACAGCATGGCAGGCCATTTCATGAGCTCTGGTGAGGTGGATGTGGTCATCGTCGGCGCTGATCGTGTCGCTGCCAACGGTGACGTTGCCAACAAGATTGGTACCTATGCGCTAGCCGTCCTGGCACGGCATCATGCCATCCCCTTCATGGTGGTTTGTCCCCTGTCAACCATCGATCGTGCTACCGCTCATGGCGACGCCATTCCGATTGAGGAACGGGCAGCTGTGGAGGTCACCCACTGGGCTGGGCTGCGCCGTGCCGCCGAGGGTGTTCAGGTACGTAACCCGGCCTTCGATGTGACACCTGCCACGCTGGTGTCGATGCTGGTGACTGAAAAACAGGTGATTTTTACCCCCAACGAGGCTACAATAGCTGCTTTATGGACGACGTAGTAGAACCATGCGTAATAAAGTTGATTATTCCACCATTTTAGGCCTTCTGTTCGGCATCATCCTGATTGCGGGAGCTGTTTTCCTGGGTGGCGGACAGCTGCGGCAGTTTATCGATCCAGCCGGGCTGCTGATTACCCTGGGGGGAACCGTGGCAGCATCCATGGTGCGCCACCCGCTGAACGATGTGGTAGCATCGGTCAAAATCATCCTGAAAGCAGTCATGGTACGCCAGCTGGATGCGCAGCAGATTATTGCCCAGATGGCCGAAATGGCGGCCATCGCCAGACGCGATGGCATCCTGGCGCTGGAGAAGGTTAAAATAGAAGACGAATTCCTGAAAATGGCTGTGCATCACTGCCTGGATGGGGCTGATCCAGAGTTTCTTGAGCAGATGATGGGCAAAGAGTTGCGCTACATGACCGAACGGCATGCACGCGGTATTCGCATTGTCGAGGGCTGGGGCGACAGCGCGCCGGCGTTTGGTCTGATCGGCAGCATCATTGGTCTTATTCTGATGCTGGGACAGATGGACGATCCTTCCCATATCGGACCGTCGGTTGCCATGGCGCTGGTGACAACGTTGTACGGTGCCCTGTTTGCCTATGGTTTTGCCTTTCCCATGGCTAGCAAGCTGGCCACCTACAGCCAGGAAGAACAGGCGGTGCGACAGATGGTCATCGATGGCATCATCGGCATCCAGAAAGGCATCACACCACGCCTGTTGCAGGAGTCCCTGAAGTCGATTGTGCCTCCGAAGTTGCGTCAATCAGCATGAGCGGTCTATTGATCAGGAACCATGCTCGTGACAGCTGGCTGCTGCTGCTGGCTGGACTGATGACGGTACTATGTCTGGTCTCGCTGCTGCTGCTATCGTTTTCCCGCATGGAGGCAGGTCATCCGTTATTCGGAGCAGCTGTACCGGACTCTCCCCTGCAGCAACCCCTGCAACAATTGCTGGGAGAATGGCTCGATCAGGGGCAGGCCCGTCTGGTGCGGCAGGGCCCATTACTGGTGATTGAGCTGGACAAGTCGGTGCTGTTCCAGGACGATACCATGCAGCTGCGCACCGACAGCCAACCCCTGTTGCAGCAGCTGGCCCAGCTGCTGGCAGAAGCGCCCTGCTCCCTGCGTCTGGCAGGCTACAGCAACCGCAATGTTGACAATCCATGGCAGGATGCTGGCTTACGCGCCGCTGCCGTAGCCCGTTTTCTGCTCCAGCAGACCACGATGAAACCGGAAAGGCTGCAAGTACAGGCCATGTCGGTGTTGTTTCTGGAGAGTAGCCGAGCGGGACGGGTTGACGTGATGGTGATGTCCGATGCGGACCCTACCAACCCTGGCTGATCGTCACCAGCACGGCAGGGTGCCATGGCCCCGCTGGAGCATGCTGTTGGCCAGCTTCATGCTAGCGGTATGGGGGCTTGCCATGCTGTTTCTGTCATCCAGCAGCCCTGATCATCAGCGTTTTCTCAAGGTTGTTGGATCGTTGCGGGCGTCCTCCCATCTGATCGATCCTGCCAGCAACGAACAACCGGTCAGCGACGGGCAACCAGCAGGAGTGGCCCAGTTTAGCGATGAAATCAACCTGATCCATTTGCGACAGGAATTGTTGCCGCTGTTCGACCAGCTAATGCAGCACGGCAAGGGACGCATGGTCGAACGGGAAGAAGGGTTGCTGATTCAGGTCAACGCCGATCTGTTGTTCGATCCAGCGACACGGCGCATCCGTAGTACGCTGCAGCCGTTCTGGTTGCGGTTGGCGGAACGGATGGAACAACTGCCCAACCGCATGATCATCACAGGACATACCGGTGGTCAGCGCCGCTCTTCAGCGGATGACCGCGCTGCAACGAATGGATGGGAACGGTCTGTGACGATGGCGGCTGTGCTGGCTGATTTTCTGGTGATGCAGGGCAAGATGGATCCTGCCCGGTTGCAGGTCCTGGGAGTTGCCGATACCCTGCCGTTTTTTCGTGAGCAACAGGATGTGAAACCAGCAGCGGCACTGGTTGATGAACGAGTTGAAATGGTCATTGCGAGGAATTAGAAGATGGCATCAGAAACCAACAAGCCCCAACCGTTGGCCAATAAGCAGCAACGGGAATTTGTACGGATTGACGACATGTTGCCATTGGCATGGCGCAAGGTGGGTGCCGATGAATACGCCGAGGTGATGGCCCATTTTGAGCGTTTTGCCGAGTTTCCGCCGCGTGGAACGGGCATTGAGACCACGCTTGCGTCGCTGGATATCAACGACAAGCTGAGACAGCTGGAACGCAATGACCCGGTCATGGCACGCATTCTGGGCCGGCTTGACATGAAACTAAATCTGCTGTTGCGCCTGTTCCATCCCAGCGAATCGGAACGGCCTATGGTGCTGACACCCGTTAACCTGAGCGGTGGAGGGCTGGCATTCTGGGAAAACGGCCACGATCTGGCCAAGGATGACATCCTGGATTTGCGTATCTCGTTCTCGGTGGATGTGATGGTATCGATTTTCTGCTATGCCAAGGTCACGCATATCGCGCCCAATCATCGCGATCAAACCGATAAGATAGCCTGTAATTTTGAACCGATTTTGACCGCAGACCGTGAAAAATTGATCCAGTATATCTTCAGGCGTCAGGCGGAGCTGCTGCGTTCAAGAAAAACAACCCCCAATATGTGATGGCCCCACTCATGGCAGGTGGACTACTGCAACAACGTTTGGTATCGCATCTGGCCCTTGAGCAACCGGTCGTCCTATGGTGGCGACGCGTTTCCCAGGGCGCTTTACGCCGGATCGGACGGCGCTACCAGGAGAGTGGCTGGCTAACCTGGTTGCGCTGGAACCAGATTGACCAGATCGAACAGATCCTGCGTGATGACCCAAAGAATCAGAGCATTGCAGAGGGTCCTAATCGTAACCAACCGCTGTATCATGCCCTGCAAACCGTGGATAACAAACTCGATTCCATCCTGCGATACGTGCAGACTGACACGACCCGACTGGAACGTACCGTGGTTTCCCTGGCGCCGGACCGGCTGATCTTCTCCCAGGTACGCAGCCGCCTCAAGAGCAACGATCTGCTTGAGGTGGCATTGGCAACGACCGACCAGACCCTGTTGTTACGCATGTTTGTGCGGGTTGTGGGTGTGCGCCCTGGCAACGATGTCACCCCAGAGCGTATTGTCTGTGCCTTCCTGCCGCCTGTTTTTACAGCCGCCGACAACACGGCTACAGACCAGCATGAACCACAGGTAGCCGTGGAACAACAGCCTTCTGATAGTGCACCAGAAATTGCAGCAGTTATTCCGGTACGACAACCCCCTCGCATTCCCTCTATCAAGGAGTTATTGGCCATGTCCGATCAAGCTGCCCCTGCTGCCGCTGCCCCTGTAGAAAAGAGTGGTTCCAACCGTCGGGAGGCTTTTCGCGTCAATGACGATCTGTTGATGTCGTGGCGCCAGATTACCGAGGAAGAACACAAACAAGGGGTTGCGTACTTCCATGAAAAACTGGATGTGCCCGATACCATGGCTGCCTATGAACAACGCAAGATGCAATTGCGCACGCAACTCAAGGATTGGTTGAGAAGGGTTAGCACACTACCGGATGGACAACGTTACCACCGTTTGCTGGCCAATCTGGAGCAACAGGCTTTTGAACGGGTGATGCGGGCCAACCTGCTGGAAGAGGAACGGATTATTGCGGTGGTCTACCAATCCATCCAGGATGTTGCCGAGCAGCTGATCCAGAATGCCAAGCTATTACAGGTTAAGCTGGCCCGGGTGCTGAGTGGCATGCAAAGTTACTGGTCTGAGCGGGACAAGCAGCAGAGAGCGGCTGCCCTGACCTATGTGCAGTATGATGAGTCGTCTGCGTTACAGCTGGAAATGCGTGAGGCCCTGCTCAAGGGATTGGCCGAGCTGGATACCATCATGCCGTCCATGAGTCCCAGACTGCGCAGCCTGTTCGATGTCATCAGCACCGTGATTCAGATGGAGCAGGATCGGCGCGGTCGTAATGACCGCCCCAACAGTGTCGTCATTACCTATCCGGTCAATCTGAGCAGTACCGGGATTGCTTTTCGCACCCGACATGGTAAATGGCTTGAGAAAGGAGCCCTGCTGGAGATTCACATCGCCCTGAGTGTGGACGGCAGCTCAGGCAAGATGTCCCACTGTCACGGCAAGGTAGTGTTGCAAAAAGGGCCAGATGCCAATGGTTACTACCAAATTGCCTGTCATATCATCCTGGCATCGTCCCTGTTTGAAAACATGCTCAACAGCCATATCGTCCGGGTTCAACGTGAGCAATTGGCCCAGCGTGTGCTACTGGAAGAAGCGGCCGAAGCACCTCCTAAAAAAAGATAGCCCAGAAAAAGCAGCTTGCCGCAGCAGTTTCCTTGACCAGAAAGGTGTTTTCAGGTAAAAGAAGTCACTTGCGTGGTTGGACAGTTTGGCAATGGGCCTATAGCTCAGTTGGTTAGAGCGCACGCCTGATAAGCGTGAGGTGAGTGGTTCGATTCCACTTAGGCCCACCATTCACGGCCACCATCCATGATAACATCCGTTCTCAGAATCTCTTGCCATGAAACGCTGGGGGTGTAGCTCAGTTGGGAGAGCACCTGCTTTGCACGCAGGGGGTCATCGGTTCGAATCCGTTCATCTCCACCAAAATTTAATAGTTATCAGTAGGTTGTGTGATGAAGAGATAGCGATAGACCATTGGTGGGTTCGTCGTGCACTCTTGCTATCATGTTCAAAATCGGTTTGTTTGCTGTCACTTTAACTTAGCTGCGCTCAAGTCTCTTCAGTTGATCATCTGTAAACAACGTTTTACAGCAGGCCACTCGCCTGAGTTGATCGAGTCCAGTTATTTTATATGGGAAACTAAAATCAAGGAGAACATAATGAGCTCGGTGTTTTGTCGTGACTGCGGTAAAGAAATAAACGAGGCCGCTCCTCTATGTCCCCACTGCGGAGCACCCACCAATATCGTCCAACTGGTCAGAAAGAGTCAAACGGTCGCTGCCTCGCTCTGTCTGTTTTTAGGAGGATTAGGGGGCCATCGCTTCTACCTCGGTCCAACTTGGGCGGGCATCACCTACCTGCTGTTATGTTGGACGGGTATTCCGAGCTTAATCGCTATCGTTGAGACGTTTCTGATCACGTTTGCGGGTCAGGATACCTGGGCCAACAAATACAACAACGGCATCCTCACCCCTCCCACCCACTTGGCAATCAAAATCCTGGCACTACTGATTCCACTGCTCATGTTGGGGGGAGTCGCCATGAGCCTATTGGGTGATATTTCGGAGTCTGTCCCCGAATGAACGAAAAATGCAGCCGCTAGGGGTGTGTTGGTTCAGTGTGACTTGTGAATTTCGACGGTCGACAAACCATCGGTCGTCTCGTTGATTGATGCCTTGAGCCTATAGGCGGCGTGGATCTGGCCTCGGTAGAGGTTGGTCAATCTCTGGATGGTCGCTGGTTCAGGGTCAACACCCACCACACTGTCCTTTGATTCCCGCCAGGCCAGCAAAGCAAGGGAGTGAGCGAAAGAGTCCAGCAACGACGGATCATCCGCCAATACTGTCGCGAGCGCTTGCCTCCCAAACTCATAGACAAGAACAGCTGTTTCGGCAACCACCGTGGCCACCTGAGGTTGACAGCAGAACAGGGCGCGCCGGCCAAATGACTCGGTAGCGATAAAACGTTCACTGACCATCCGTACACCATCGCGATCAGTCATGGTGCGTTTGGCCATACCCTCACCAACAATGAACAGCGAATGTCGCCGTTCGCCTGCGCTGACGATGAGGGCGTTGGCAGTAAAGTGGCGCTCAATCAGCATCCCTGCCACGCGTTCTAACACGGCAGCAGGCAAGTCCTGAAAGATAGTACATTGCTGCACCAACCGTAACGTATCCAGTGATCGATCCGCAATGAGGGCACGGCGTGGTGTGTGAATGACTTCTGTTTTTGGAAAGGAAACGGTAATCCCGGCGTCGCGCATGCACTTCAGGATGTTCTTGATGATGACATGATCAGACTTGACACGCTCGGCGTAATTGGCAATGGTATAGCTGATTTTATAGATGACACCATCCCTCTCCATGCGGATTGCTGTCACGGTTGGCGAACCGGTCAGGGTTACGCCGACGGCTCCCAACATGGCGGCATAGAGGATGCGCTCGGCGCTATCGACCGAGGTATCATAGTCGATGACCACTTCGAGGGATCGTTTCATCCGCGCATCTGGAGCCGCCAGATTGACGATTACCGCATTGGACAGCATCAGGTTCGGAATAATCAGCATCTCTTCCTCTAGCGTGATTAAAGAAGTGGTATGCCAGGTAATCCTGTCAACCTTGCCCATCCACTTATCATTGATTTTGACCAGATCTCCTATCTTGAAAGGTTTTTCGATGTTGATCAGAACACCGGTAAAAGCCGCCAACAGCATGTCCCTTAGTGCCAGGCCGATCACCATGACCGAGACACCTCCAGTGGCCACCAAACCGGTGATGTCCTTCTTGAACACGACACTGAAGATGATACATATCCCGATAAACAGAATCAGCAAACCGGTAAGGTCAATAACCAGCTGGGGCAGCGGCTTGCCGGACTTCCTGGCTACCATGCCATTGAGAATGTCGTTGCGTACGAAGCGGGAGACCAGCAGCGTTAGTACGAGGCCGAAGGCTCCTGTGACATACTGCTCCAGCGCTGTTTGAGGTATGCCAGATATGAAAGCCAACGGTCTGGAAAACAGGTCGTCGAGCGCTAGCAGCAATCCAAGCATGCTGCCTATAATCGTCATACGGCCATAGGTTTGCCAATAGTTGTTCATGTCTGCTGTCCTCACGAGGTAACCGGCAGACGGGCAATAAAACCGGGCTGATCGATGGTAATTCCCAGACTGCCCCCATAGAATTCGAAGATAATCCGCGACAAAACCACGGCCACCAGTGGTGCTGCATTCGATAGCTGCGTTGGCGGCGTGTCAATACGGGCCAGGAACTGGCGTGATTCATCGATCAACGCTTCGGTAGGTGTACCTGCTGCAGCGAACGCTGACCCGGTGATGAACAGCGTCAGCCAGCCCGAATCGCGTTCATGGCGGCTGGAAAGGGTAATTCTTCCATGTCCACCACGACGAGCAGCATACCCAACCAAACCAGCAATAGCCCGACGCAACAGATCGGCATCGGCACGAACCAACGGCATATCTGTGGCCACCGTCGAGCTGATCGTCAGCTGAGGTAGACGCTGAAAATCGGCAAGATCTTCGGCAAGGGCCCGATCAATGACTTCGACGATGGACAGCTGTGGATTGTCTGCCTTGACCAGCCGCTGGCGAAACAGTTCCAGCTGCTGGTAGTCGGACACCAGATGGCTCAACCGGGACGTTTCGTCCAGGGCAAAATCAAACCCCTCCCGCATGGCTTGGCGCAACGACGGATCGGGCAGTCTGCCTTGCGTCAGTGCATCAACGGCTGGCACCAATGACTGCAATTGTCCACTGACAGCCTGTAAAGGCTCACTCAATGCAGCAACCAGATTGGTGAAGAAGCCGCGTTTGACAACATCAACCTCCTTCAACTTGGCCATGGCTGCGTCACAGGCAACAGCGCGTTCTTCCAGTTCTTTTTTCTGGCTGTACAACATGTTGGTGAAGTTGGCGCGTATTTTACCGGACTTGAGGTACGCCAAGCTGATCCCTACCGCGAGGATCAGAAACAGACCTCCGGTCTTGATGGCTACCTGCTGGAAGATCTCAGCAAAAATGTCGGTGAGTTCTTTGACTACCGTGATGACGATGGTCGGAATGCCGGAAAAATTGACCACGTGAAAATTGTTGACGAAGACCGTCCGTGAACCCAGCTTGATCGTCGTAGCGCCCTTAGATCGAGGATCGAAATCGAGTGCGCGTATGATCTCCCCGGTTGGTGCATCCGAATAGCGGAAGAAGACATCCGTACCCCTCACAGCATCGTTCTTGGCATCGAACGGACGCTCAACACGATCGGACACATCCTTCGCCAAACCCAGGGCCCAATTCAGTCCGGTAATGGTGCTGGCACGTTCAAGCGGAATATTGAAATCACTGACGAATTCAATCACACCAATCATCTTGCCCTCTAACAGGACAGGCGTAATAGCACGAAAGGCAACCAGCCCGCCAAGACCAGTTTCCACAGCAAGAATTTTCTGCTTGCGCTCGTTGGCCGCGATAATCGATTTACGGAATTTGCTCAGATCCTGGCCAAAATTGGCAGGTTGACCTGCCCGATAAAAAACAGTCGCCGGCGCTGTCCAGAAATTAAGCTGGGCGATACCATGCTCCTTCTGTAATTGCTGGAAGAATGGCTCAATGCGCGTGGTCAGTGAATCGCGATCCTGCTTGGCAAACGCTTCAACAGTAACCCGACTTTGCAACATGACTTCAGAGGCAAGATTCAACGCCCGGAATCGGGCTTGCATCAACTCACGAAATACCGACTCAAACTGATCTGAACCAGTGCTCGCATTTTTGATGACGGAGCCTGTTTTAGTCGCGTACTCGTTGATGGCGTAGAACGCTGACACCGCGCCCGATAACACGATGATCAGTACAACGACCCACCATTTTCCAGAGTCCGATTGCGACTCCTCCCCTACATGACCCACCGTTTCAGCCGTCATCATCTTCTCCCTGATACTGTCAATGAACCACTGAGGCTGCTAGCCAGCCGATGTTCACTCGTTGCAGCCCGATACAATAAATAGTGCTCACGAGCCGCTTCGGAGCCATAAATCTGCGCACCCGTGAGCCCGGTTGCAGCCGCAGCCACATCTCCCGTCCTGCTAACGAGCAGCTCAGTCGCGACACGAACAGGTTGGAGGCATAGGGATCGTATTCGGCGTGCTGGGCATCGGTAAAACCGAGCAGGTTGCGGGCATACTCCAGAATCATGTGTTGAAATCCACCGCAGGTGCCCAAGCATGGAATTCCCTGTTCGCGGGCGTAACGGATCGCCTGCAGCGTCTTGTCCAAGTTCTTGTAGGGACTGCCCGGAGCGATCCACAGACCCTGACAACGGGTCAGCCCATCGGGCGTGATGTCTGCACTGGAGAGCCAGCGCGAAAGCACTTCCACCCCAAGATGGCGCGCTGAGTGGTCGATAGCAGCGTTGGTGGCCTGATGAGGTGGAAACTCTGCCGAGAACTCCCCGACAATCAGGATGACAGGAATCATAGCCGTTCAGGATCCTTCAACATGTTCGATATCTCCAATAGCTCTTCCGCTTCCGGTACAGGCCGCAGGGATTGCGTTCCCTAGAGCCGTTCCATAGCCCCGATCAATAACTCGCGAAACAACCGCTTCAACGGCAGGGTATCTGGATAGCAACGACTTCAGCAGATCCTTTGGAAAGGCCCCTCGTCCATGACATAATAGCGCATGTCGGGTTGAAAAGGCCAGAGCGGTGAAGTGTCTGGTAGCATGACAACAAGTAGGCACCATGGTGGGGTACTCTTCAACCAGTTGATGGCTCTCTTCATTGGGGAAACCACCACATTATGGATCAACGACTCTCCCTTGTTACCCTCGGCGTCAGGAACCTGACTCAAGCACGCACCTTTTACGAAAGTCTCGGATGGAAGGCTTCTGAAGCCAGTTGTGAACAGGTTTGTTTCTTTCAGACCGGATCCATGGGCATAGCGCTTTATCCCACGGATGAATTGTTGGCAGATGCAGGGAAGACAGGTACCAGTCCCGTACCCGGTGGCATAACATTGGGGATCAATGTCCCCCTGCGTGAGGATGTAGACCGTGAGCTGGACACGGTATTGACAT
>JADGCH010000043.1 GCA_015229115.1 Magnetococcales bacterium | reverse complement strand
CAGCGCATTGAGGGTGTTGTCCATCATTCTGGCCAACCTTTTGTTCCCGGGGCGAGGGGCATCCGCCCCAGGGCAACTTCTTGACAATCTCATGGATCAATGATTTCATGCACCCAACGTCAAGGATGGCAGGAGCACCAAAAAGGCCGAGATGGCCTTCACCCTTACCGGTGTCAAGCTGGCCGATCTGCAGACCAACAGCGGCTGGCTGAGCTGGAGTGGTTGATCAAGGCCCTTCCAGATGCGGTATTTCCTGGCGTAACAGCACATCGGGTATGGCTCCGGAACGCAACAGCACCGCTCGGTCCGGGTGGTGCAGATCGATCAGGGTGGATGGCAAGCTATCGCCATCGCCCAACGTGCCTCCATCCGGGACGATGTACAGCTCTGGCCACTGCTGACGCAGCTCATCAGCACAGCGGGCTGGTGGCAGGCCACTGCGGTTGGCACTGGTCGACACCAGTGGTTTGCGCCAGATGGCCAACAGCGCTGTCGCCACCGGAGCAGCCGGAATGCGCACCGCCACGGTATGATCCGGACCGGCAATCCAGTGGGGTAGTGCCGGGTGGGCTGGCAGCACCAGCGTCAGGGGGCCGGGCCAAAATCGATCCATCAGCCGTCGAGCCAGCGGTGCAGGCTCACAGGCTACCATCCGCAGCATGCCCAGATCCGCGACCAGCAGGATCAGGCCGCCCTTGTCCGCTGGCCTCTGCTTCAGTTGCAGCAGTCGGGTCACCGCCGCCTGCTGGAACGGGTCTACCCCAAGGCCAAACATGGTCTCGGCTGGACAGGCGATGATGCCGCCCTGACGCAGCACCGCCACCGCCCCGTCCAGCGCAGATACCAGATCAGACTGCAAGGGTGACCGCGGCCTGATCAAATTCAGCGGCAACCGTCACCTGTAACGCCCGGTCTTTTTCTTCGACCGACAAGGCCATGTTGTGACGGAATTCAATCATCCTGCCTCTCAATGAGGCATCCGACAGGGCCAGAATACGGATGGCAAACAGGGCCGCGTTGCGGGCGCCAGCCTTGCCGATGGCCATGGTGGCCACCGGCACACTGCCCGGCATCTGCACCGTCGACAACAAAGCATCCAGCCCTGCCAGGGAAGTAGCTTCCAAGGGTACGGCAATGACCGGTAACGGGGTGACGGCGGCTACCACACCGCCCAGGTGCGCTGCTGCACCAGCGCCGACAATCACCAGCTGGATGCCACGATCGGCCACCAGGGCGGCGTAATCGTAGGTCCGTTCCGGAGTTCGGTGCGCAGAAGTCACCATCACCTCGAACGGGACCTGAAACTCCTGCAGCACCTTGGCCGCTTCGCGCATCACGGACCAGTCCGAGTCCGATCCCATCAGAACAGCAATCAGGGGTTGTTGCGACATACTACCCTACTCCATTTCCCGTGCAATAGCCCGATAACCAATATCACGCCGGTAATAGGCCCGTGACCAGTGGATCATGCGGACGGCCTGGTAGGCCCGCTGTTTGGCTGCCCCGATGGTGTGGGCCAACGCCGTCACCCCCATCACCCGTCCACCATGGGTGACAATCTGGTCACGCTTGCGTGCCGTACCGGCATGAAACAGCTGCACATCCTCCAGCGCTGAGGCCTGTTCCAGACCACCGATAGGCAATCCGGTGTCGTAAGAGGTGGGATACCCTCCCGAAGCCATCACAACACACAGTGCCGCCCGTGGATCCCAGTCAATGGTCATACCGGCCAGGGAGCCGACAGCAGCAGCCATCAGCAACGGCACAATATCCGATTTCATGCGCACCAGCAGCGGCTGCGTCTCCGGATCACCAAAGCGGGTATTGAATTCCAGCACCTTGACCCGTGGACCATCGATCATCAGCCCAGCATACAGCACACCCCGGTAAGGTCGTCCCTCTGCAGCCAGGGCCTGCACCGTTGGCAACATGACTTGGTCCATGACCATACGGCACAGATCATCGGTCAGAACCGGTGCTGGTGAATAGGCCCCCATACCACCGGTATTGGGACCGGTGTCCCCCTCTCCGACCGCCTTGTGATCCTGACAGCTGGCCAGTGGCAACACCTGGGTACCATCGACCAACGCCAGAAAAGAGGCCTCCTCGCCTGTCAGAAATTCCTCAATAACCACACTATCGCCAGCGGCACCAAAAACCCGGCGCGTCATGATTTCGTCAATGGCATCGATCGCTGCCGGCAACGTCTGACAGACCATCACCCCCTTGCCGGAGGCCAGACCAGAGGCCTTGATCACAATCGGTACTTCCTGGGTGCGTGTGTAGGCCTTGGCCGCCTCGGCATCGTGAAAGACACGGTAACCGGCCGTCGGGATGTCGTAACGATCACACAGATCCTTCATGAAAACTTTGGAGCCCTCCAGATAGGCTGCCAGACGGGAAGGGCCAAAAACAGCCTGGCCGGCTGCTTTCAGACGATCCACCAGACCCATCACCAAGGGCAGTTCCGGGCCTATTACGGTTAGATCGATCTTCTCATGCGTCACAAAACTGGTCAGACCATCGATATCATTGGACTGGATCGGCACACAACGAGCCACGCTGGCGATGCCAGCATTACCCGGAGCGCAGTAGACCTGCTGCACCAGGGGCGATTGTGCTATTTTCCAGACTAGGGCATGTTCCCGTCCACCACTACCCACAACCAGAATCTTCATGCTGTTCCCCCTAATGTTTGAAGTGACGGACACCAGTCAGCACCATGGCCATACCCTGTTCGTCAGCAGCGGCAATCACCTCGGAATCGCGCACCGATCCCCCTGGCTGGATCAACGCCGTGGCCCCTGCTTGGGCTGCGGCATCGACGCCATCGCGAAACGGGAAAAAGGCGTCCGAGGCCATCACCGACCCCTGCACCGGATTGTCAGAACGACCGGCATTGTGCGCCGCTTCCTGTGCCTTCCAGATGGCAATACGCGATGAATCGACGCGGCTCATCTGACCGGCCCCCACCCCAACCGTACAGAGCCCCTTGGCATAAACGATGGCATTCGACTTGACATGCTTGACCACTCTCCAGGCAAACAACAGGTCAGCCAGCTCTTCCTCGGTCGGTGCACGCCGCGTGACGAGCTGCAATTGCTGACGATCGAGCTGGTGCAGATCACGTTCCTGCAGCAGCAATCCACCAATAACCCGTTTCATATCCAGCGCTGCTTCAGGACGTCCCTGCCCCAGTTCCGGCGTATGGAGCAGACGAATATTTTTCTTCTCACCAAAAATCATCAGGGCATCGGTGTCAAACCCGGGGGCGATGACTGCCTCGACAAAGGAGGTGGTGATCTCGCGTGCCACCAGGGCTGTCACGGTACGATTGAAGGCAATCACCCCACCGAAAGCCGAAACCGGATCGGTGGCCCGCGCCTGGTTATAAGCGGCCAGCAGATCGTCGTGACTGGCTACCCCACATGGATTGGTATGCTTGACAATCACCGCAGTGGGAGCATCAAACTCCTTGACCAGCTCAAAAGCGCCATTGGCATCGTGGATATTGTTGAAGGAAAGCTCCTTGCCCTGCAGCTGGCGGGCGTTGGCGACTGACGGCTCGGTTCCTCCCTGGCCCTCAGTGTAGAAAGCGGCCAGCTGATGCGGGTTCTCACCGTAACGCATCTCCTGCACCTTGTGGAACTGCATGGTATAGCTACCGGGAAAACGCATTTTCTGCCCGTTGTCGTCAAAGGAGGATAACCAGTTGGCAATGGCCCCATCGTAGGCAGCGGTGACCGCAAAAGCCTTGCGGGCCAGTTCGCTGTTGGTCTGCAGCGATACCTCGCCATGGTTACGCTGCATTTCGGCGATGATGCGCTGATAATCGGCTGGATCGGTCACTACCGTCACCGAACGGTGATTCTTGGCCGCCGAGCGGATCATGGAGGGACCACCGATATCGATGTTCTCCACCGCATGATCGAAGGAACAGTCCGGCTGCGCTACCGTCTGGACAAACGGATACAGGGTAATGGCCACCAGATCGATCGCCACGATACCATGCTGTTGCATCTGCTGCTGATGATCCGGGTTATCGCGCAATCCCAGCAGTCCGCCATGAATCAGGGGATGCAGCGTCTTGACGCGACCATCCAGCATCTCCGGAAATCCGGTATGGCTAGACACATCGGTCACCGGGATATCGTTTTGCTTCAGCAGGCTGGCAGTACCACCGGTAGAGAGTAACACTACCCCCATGCCGGATAGGGCGCGGCAAAAATCAACCACACCCTTTTTATCAGAAACGCTGATCAGTGCACGTTTAATGATGGCCATGACAAAACCTCATGTGTGTAAACTTGAAGGACGCTGCGATAACCGCTGCAATACGGCAGCAAAAAAACCGTCGGTCTGGCTGCGATGCGGCCACAACTGCATGAACGGCCCGCTGGACAGGGTGGTATCAATCCCCTGGCGCGCCAGGATCTCACCAACCGGTAGCACACGAAACTGGTTTTGCCCAGCCATGAAGGCCTGTACCACCTGCTCGTTCTCACGCGCCAGCAGCGAGCAGGTAGCATAGACCAGTCGTCCTCCTGGCCGAACCAGCATCGCGGCCGCATCCAGCAGGGCCAGCTGACGCCAGTGAAAGGCGTCACACTCCTGTTCCTGCAAGCGCCACTTGAGCTCCGGTCGCCGTCGCAGCGTGCCGCTGCCACTGCATGGGGCATCGACCAATACGGCATCGGCACGCTGACGCCAACCATGCAGGCGGCTATCCCGTTCATGCTGGATGGTCAACACCTCAACATGACGCACACCGGCAGACTTCAGGCGCTGTCGCAACCGCTGCAATCGGTCTGGACGATGATCGGTGGCGATAATCTTACCGGACCGACCTAGCAAATCGGCCAGATGGAGCGTTTTGCCTCCAGTCCCGGCACACAGGTCGATCACCTGCCAGCCCGGCTGCGGCTCAACCAGCAACGAGATCAGTTGGCTCCCTTCATCCTGTACCTCCAGCAGCCCCCCCTGATCAAGGCCCTGCTGCGACAGCTCCTGACGCGACAGGGCTGTTGCCATGCGAATACCGTCGGGAGACCATGGCGTCGGCTGGGCCCTGATGCCGGCCTGATCCATTCGGGCCAGCACCCGGTCACGCCCGCCTTGCAACCGGCTAACCCGTACATCACAGGGGGCGCGCTGGTTGACAGCCTCAGCCAGAGCGGCGGCCTCCTCATGCCCCAGATCCAGTTGCCAACGCTGCCACAGCCAGTCCGGCAGTGACCAACGCAACGCTGGCGGTAGAGAGGCCGCGTCGGGCAGTTGTGCACGACCCGTGACACAATCCAAGGCTACCCTAGCCAGGGAAGATCCGGACAGCCCATGCTGCAACAACCGGCCATGGCGCAGGGCGAAAAAGAAGGCCTCCGACAACAACCGACGTTCACTGGAGCCAATCCGGTACTGCCCGATACAGCCACGCAACAGCTGATCCGCCGGCTGCCTCTCGCTGACCACCTGTTCCAGCAACCCCGTCAGACAGGATTCCAGCAAGTGCCACGCAACCGGTGCACCTTGTTCTTGTTCAGCGTTTCGACGATTCAATGTGCTAGGTGGGCCTCGTCACCAAAAATATCCTGTAGTGAACGAGCATCCAGAATCCGGTCAGTCCATTGTGCCAGAACGTCCAAATCAGCGCCCAGAACTTTCTGCTCGACCCAATTGGGCAGGGTGGGAAAACGGTAACGAAGGAGGCGCAGTAAAATGGAGGACCCTTCTTCTTTGCGGCCTTCCTGTTTAGCATCTCTACCCCACTGTTCAATATGATCTGCCAACATATTCGATACCTCCCCTAGTTCTTCCGGTGCAGACATCAAGGGCTCTGATCCCTTGACTCGTTCCATGGCCCCAATCAACAACTCGCGAAACAACCGCTTCAACGGCAGAGTATCCGGATGGCTTTTGAACCATTCCACCAGATCCTGACCCGTCTCCACCACAGACCGGGCATCGGTCGGATGCTCCAGACGGAACAGGATCGCCGACAAAGAGGGCAGCGACCTCAGCAGATCCCTTGGAAAGGCCCCTTCATCCATCACATAGTAGCGCATGTCTGGTTGAAAAGGCCAGAGTGGCGACGTGCCGGGCAGCCGAATCAGATCGCGCAGACGGGTGGCTGCATACCAGCGCGGCTTGCCGTTGAACAGGACGATCGGCAACACTGGAGGCAATCCCCGCTCGGGCGTCAGCTTGCGCTCAGCAATCAATTGCTGGTACAGTAGACCGGTGTAGACACAGATACGCAAGGCCATCCACACTTCAACGGTCGACTGGAACTCCAGGATCAGCAACAGATACAGGTGGCCACCAGCCCGTAGCGGGATTTCCCATACCACATCACTTCTACGCCGTTTCCCCCGGGTGGCTGTAAATTTGGTGTTCAGCCGCCGCATCTGCGCTAGATCAAGCTGCTCCACCATGACGGGATCAAGAAAATTCGTCAGCAGATCAGCAACCATCTCTGGATGGGAGTAGATATCGTGGTAAAGGCTGTCAGAATCCTGTCGCGTATGGCTCATGGGCGACTACGTTTCCCCCCTCAGCTGTTGTCATGAATGGCTTTAACCACACTCTTGACCAGCACGGCCAAAGGCACCGCAAAAAATACTCCGGGAATGCCCCACAACGAACCAAAAATAAAAACAGCCAGCATGATGCTGACCGGATGCACATGCACTGTTTCACCCAGAATCAGAGGGGTCAGGATATTGGCATCCACCAGCTGCAAAATACCATAAGCCATCAGTGGATGCAGCGCCTCCCACTCCATCCCCCCTTGAAACAGACCAATGGCCAGCACCGGGATGGCGACCACCGCCACACCCAGAAATGGAATCAAGACCGACAAACCGGTCAATAGAGCCAGTAAGGAAGCATAAGGAACGGCCATGATGGTGAAGACCAGGTAGGTGATCGCACCCAGCAGGGATAGTTCCCAAAATTTGCCGTAGACATAGCCACCGACACCGATATTGACCTCATTGAAAACCTGTCGCAACAGATGACGGTCACGCGGTATCAACTGGCGTATTGAGTCCAGCAGTTCGTCCTTGTCCTTGAGAAAGAAAAACACCAGAAACGGTACCAGAAACAGATAAAGCAGCAGGGAGACAAGACCGGGTAACTGTTGCAACAGCGTGGATACCGAACTGGCCACCATGTCCTGGAAAGAGGTCACGATACCCAGCAACAGTTTCTCGGAAAATTCGGCCGGAATCAGGCCGGCTACAGCATCCGACAGTTTGGCGGTAATGGTGCGAAAGGTCTCGATCATGCGTGGCAAATCGCCCAGCAGCCGTGTCAACTGCTGCATCAGAATCGGCAGGACCCCAAACAGAAACAGATTGAGCAGCAACAGAAACAGCCCAAATACCACAGTCACGGCCATCAGCCGCGGCACACGCCAGCCTTGCAGCAGCTTGACGCCCCGCTCCAGCAGATAGGCCACCACAAAAGCGGTGATAAAAGGCGCCATAGCTGAGCTGAAATGGAGCACCAAACCGCTACCAACTGCCAGTACCAGTACCAGCGTCAGAATCTGTGGATTGGCCAGGGGACGCAGTAGATCGGTCAGGCTGAGCGACATCACGTTATGCCGGCACGATCAGTACCAGCATCCCTTCTGTGGTCTGATCGAATAATTCAACCATATGCTCCGGATGCATGCGAACACACCCGGCTGAAACGGGCTGCCCCAGACGTTGGCAATCCGTGGTGCCATGGATGTAGATATAACGTTGGTGGCTGTCCACCTCACCTCCCTGATTGATGCCCGGTTCCAGACCATCCAGCCACAGAATGCGGGTGGTGATCTGATCTGCCGTTTCGGACGAGATTATGGCAACCTCATCCGTGGCGACCCGACTGCTGAACACCCGGCCCACCGGTTCGTCGGCACCGATACGATGGCTGATCTGGTGCAGTCCGGTTGGTGTGCAGCCCGAGCCGGACTGATTGCCAAAACCGGCCCTGCCGGTGGATACTGGCCACTCACCGCGAATACCCGTACCATCCAGACAGAACAGGCGCTGCTCCGATCCCAGCACCATCAGGGCCGGCGAGACACCATCCCAGCCGGCCTGTTGCAAGGACTCAGCAAGATGACGCGTCCTGTCATCCATATCAGTCGTCTTTGGAGAAAATCCCCAACAGCTGGAGCAGACTGATGAACAGGTTCAAAATGTTGATGTAAAGGGACAGGGCTGCCACAGCGGGAGACATCACCCCGGGGTTGTTCTTCAGCTGCTGCGTTTCCCACAACAGGTAACCCGAGAAAATGAACGCTCCCATAGCCGAGATGGCAAAGGTTAGGGCCGGAGCCTGGATAAAGAGATTGGCAATGCCCCCCACCAGAATGATAATCATGCCGGCAAACAATATCCCGCCCATGGCCGAAAAATCGCGTTTAGCCGTCAGGGCGTAGAAGGTCATGACCGTAAACACCGCACCCGTCAGGAACAGCGCTTCACCTACCACCACCGACATGCCGCGACCGACATACATGGCAATGATCGGTCCGACAAAAAATCCTGACAAGGTGGTAAACAGAAACAGCGTGACCGTATTGCGTACAAAAAAGGCCAGCACCATCAGACCAAACTGTCCGGCAATAAACAGCATGGGATGTTCCATGGCCCAGGTGGTCTTCATGCCAAAGTAGCCACCCACCACAGCCAGCAACAGGCTGGCAGCCAACAAGGCATAGACCTGTTTCAGATAATCGACCGCTGTGCCGCTAATAGCAGACGCAGGCCCTTCTTCAATCACCCACTCCGCCTGCTGCGCCTGTGGCCGCTTCTTCAAGAGATTCTCGTTCATCGGTTACTCCTGTCATTCAGTTGAGGTTAAAAGAGATGGCTATCTTTCAGACAGACTGCTTCATCCATCGTTCCTTCTCCCGCTGCCATTCGCGGGTCATCTCACTATCACGCTTATCGTGTGTCTTCTTGCCACGACAAATACCGATCTCCAGCTTGATCCGTCCATCTTTCCAGTAGGCCTTGAGCGGGATCAGCGTCAGCCCTTTCTCAGCGGTCTGGCCAATCAGCCGCTTCAACTCATAACGATGGGCCAGCAACTTGCGTGTCCGCAGCGGGTCGTGGTTAGCAACGGTCCCATGCGAATAGGGCGGAATGTTGCCATTGAGCCAAAAAAGCTCCCCATGCTGCAGAATAGCATAGGAATCACCGATATTGGCCCGACCGGAGCGCAGTGACTTGACCTCGGTGCCGGTCAGGACAATGCCGACCTCGAAACGGTCCAGGATCTCGTAGTTGAAACCGGCTTTACGGTTATCGCTAATCATCTTGATGGCCATGGTTATTCCAGACTTGTCCTCATCGCAACGAACGCAGATAGGCAACCAGACCAGCCCGGCGGGCATGATCGCCCACACCGTCAAACAACATGCGCGTTTCCGGAATCATCGTTGCCGGACTCCTCAAAAACAGATAGAGATTCTGCTCGTTCCATACCAGTGGCTGGACCATGATTTTTTTCTGGAAGGCCACCGAATAACAGAACCCCCTGGCCTGCCCAGCCGGCTTATCCACAATATCCCACAGAGGCGGCCCCACAACGGTACGACGCGCTGGGGTCAGGTCATGGCAGGCCATACATTTTTCGGCCTCGCGCGCGCCTTGCACCAGCCACTGTTCCCCGATGGCCCCAATAGGCTGTCCCACATAGGGATCGGCCGGATCGTTGACCATCGCCGCCAACGTAAGGACGGAAGGGCTCTCCTCTTCCCGCAGCTGCTGCAACCAAGCCACCAGTTCCGCCCTGTCGGACGCATGCGCCACGCCAACATGCACCATGCGCCCCCCCGGCATCCATTGCTCCGGAGCCATCAGAAACCGGTTCAGGTTGTCGCTGGTCCAGAACAGGCAATCACTGACACGACTCTGCCAGGAAGAAGAGTAACGATAGCCGATCGCCCTGGCTGCCAGCCGATTATGAATACGCCACAAAGGCGGCCCGATACGGTTGGTACGCTGCTGACTCGACAGATCATGGCAGGCGACACACTGCCGTACCAGACGAACTGGCTCACCCGACCGCTGTTGGTGGCTGCCCCCCTGCCATAAGGCAAAAACCAGCTGCTGCGTCCAGTCCAGCCCCATGATCCCAACGACAAAGGCCAACACAGCCCAGATAACAATGGCACTCGGAGATCGCGCCATGCCCGGGCTATCGGAGTGTTTTGAGAAAAGCAATCAGATCGCGCCGCTCTTCTGGCTGCGGCAATCCATCAAAAACCATGCGAGTCCCAGGCACCATCGCTTTGGGCGCTGACAGAAAACTGTCCAGGATCTCTTCACTCCAGAGCCACTGCCCCTGCAATAGTTCAGCCGAATAAGGATAACCCGTCCTAGTGGCCACCTTGCGACCAACGATGTTCCAAAGCGGCGGACCCAGCCGGATGGTCGCGGCCCGCGTCATGTCGTGGCAAGCCATACATTTACGACTGATGAGACGCCCGGCCCCCACATCGCCCGCTGGCTGATCACCCGCCACAGCCAGGAACGGACAACACAGCACCAGCAACCCTATCAGCCCCAACAGCCCGCGATTAATCGGCATCATGGAAACGGGACGATGACTCATGCCCGTTCACTACGTCAAACAGGGCCAGATCGGTCATCAAACGTCGCAAAGTAGCATGGTGGCCGGCAGACAGCGGGGTCAGAGGCAAACGGATCTCACCACCACACAGACCCAGCATGGCCGCAGCTGCCTTGACCGGAATAGGATTGGTTTCGACGAACATGGCCCGGTGCAGGTGCAACAAGGTCTCGTGCTCACGCAAGGCCCCTACGGCATCGTCCCGCTCCCAGCGGTTCCAGAGAGCCACCATGCGCCCAGGGGCCACATTGGCCGTCACCGAAATGATGCCTCGTCCTCCAATGGCCAAAAATGGCAGCAGTGTGGCGTCATCCCCCGACAACAACGTCAGTTTTTCCCCGCACATGGAACGAATGACCAAGGCCCGTTCCATATCGGCCGTTGCCTCCTTGATGGCGACAATGTTGGGCAGCTCAGCCAGACGGGCCACGGTCTCCGGCTTCATGTCCAGCGCAGTCCGCCCTGGCACATTGTAAAGCACCAGTGGCAGTTCCACCGACTCGGCGATGGTCTGGTAGTGGCGCACCAGTCCCTCCTGGGTCGGCTTGTTGTAATAAGGCGTGATCAGCAAGGCCCCATCGGCACCGGCCTCACGCGCAAAACGGGTCAGGGCTACCGACTCCGCCGTCGAGTTAGATCCGGTTCCGGCAATGACAGGAACCCGCCCACCGACAATCTCGATACAGTGCTGAATCACGGCCCGATGTTCGTCGTGACTCAATGTCGCCGACTCTCCGGTGGTACCACACGGAACAATGCCGTGCACCCCATGTTCAATCTGATACTCAATCAGCCGACGCAAACCATCCACGTCAACGCGATTATCGCGCAACGGCGTGACCAGGGCGACAATAATGCCCTCAAACATACCTCACCTCAATGTTCCAGAATCATGACCAAAACTTCCATGTTGTGTCAGTCTATCACAATCACAACACCGTTGTCATGGGCTGACTGCGAATCGACCTCTATCATGGCTTCATCGCCAAAGACATCCTGCAAGGATTGCGCTGCCAGAACACGATCCGTCCATAGTTCCAGAAGCTCCAGGTTGGCAGCAGCAATTCTTGGCTCAACCCAATCGGGAAGTGGCTCAAAACGGCGCCGGAGGAAACGAAGCAGAACCCTGGTTTCCCCCTCCTGTCTACCTTCCTTAAGCCCTTTCTGTTCACCAATCTGGATGCCTTCCTTAAGCCCTTCCAGTTTACCTAACCCATAGGTGGACTCGACCATACTGGCCTGATAGTGCAGATCCTCCTGGTAGCGCTCGTAGGCGCACCGTTCGGCATCCGGCAATTTCATGATATCCAGCTGCTCCTTGGCCTTGCTCAGGCCACGTGCCGTAAATTCGGTGCGAATCTCGCCATTTTTAAGGAAATAGATCCATTCATCCAGCGTGTCTTTAGCTACGTCATGAAATCGGTTAACCTTGATGAGGTAATACTCCGGGAACAGCTGGGCAATGGAATCCCGTTGAAACAGGGTCTTTTGCCCTTCGCTCAGACACAGCTCCTCATCGGTATGCAACCCCTTGAAGACAGTATGGCCTCGATAGATATAGTCATTGCCCTGTCCCAGATCAAAATAGAGAATGCTGACCGAGATCACCTTCACCACGCTGGAATAAGGTTCCCCTTCTGTCAGATGTTCGGTAACGGCCTTGGCTGTTCCATAGAGCAGACGCTGCAGATAGTCCTGTTCCCGTTCGTACTGGATTTCAATCAGAATCAGCTCCCCACGGGAATTATTGACCTTGATATCAACCCTATTGTGTTTGTCGTGCCGGTCCTCCTTATTACTTTCGCTTTCCAGCACTTCCACAATCTGGATCTCTTCCCGTAACAGCTCGCTTAGGAAGCCTTCCAGAATCTCGAAGTTGGCCTTGCTGCGCAACAGCCGTTTCATAGCCCAGTCAAAACTGATCAGCAAGCGCTTCTTAGCCATGTCACGTCTCCAAACAATCTACTGTGGCTTATGTTTCTATTCTAAGCTTTCCGTTTAACCAAGTGGAAGGCTATCACCCGCAAACAGGGTCATCCAACCTTACGCGCTTCCTGGGTACGCCTGGGTTGGAGAGTCACTGTTTCCCGATTCGATTCTTGCTCAAGACGCTTTAGATCCTTGTAGGCAGCATCCAAGTCATAATTAAATCGGGCAGCATGCTCATTTCGCACATTTCTGACTTCTTCAACAATAGGGTCTTTCCACATCGTTATTCCTCCAGAAGTTGTTCGGGAGTGGCAATTACCGGGGGATCAAAACCTTGAAGTCGGCACGCCCGCTCAATCCGGCTCCTCATGATGGCATTGGCTATATGCCTGCAGTTCCAAGTCAGCAAGATATCCATGCCATGCACTGTAGCTATAGCAATATGAATGGCGTCTTCCTGTGCTTTTTGAGGCACTGCACCGGATAGAACCAATTGCCTTGCCAAGGTTAATGCCTCCTCATTCATCGTTAGGCTTGGCAAACCCGCTATCAATTCCAACCTTCTGGCAGCAACATCGGGATCCCCTACGCCTACTTCATATCTCACCGGTTCAGAAACGTACAATTCGAAGTTATGCCGCTGCTCATACCACCACTCAGACGTAATTTGCTGGTGGGCTGCAACGACCATATCTCGACTCGGCCGCGCTGCCAAATAACTGATAATGCTGGTTTCCAGATAAATTAAGACCAATATCGCTAACCACAAACATTCTTGGTTTTCTGTGCGTTGTAGATGCGTTGAATCTCGCGCAGAGTCAAAACACGATTGTAAATACGCAGATCGTCCATACTACCGATAAACTGGTTGTTTAACGGCCACTTGGTTTGGGTGGTGGTGTTATCCGTACCACCAGGACCTGTATAACAGGCCTTGTTGCACTCACGGTTTGCGGGGGGATTAGCGTGAGAACACAAGGCCGGATAGAACTGACCTACACTATTAGGGTTGGATACATTACAACCGGATCCCGCTTGTAATGTACCCAGTGTTTTAATCCAACTCTGTGTTGGGTCATACTTGACGCCCAGCACCAAAGGCGGCTCCTCATAGTCATAAGTATTATCGCTGCTAGAGACCACAGAGATGTTGCCTGTTTTGGTCAGGATGGTCCCCGTTGCAGACCGTTGGTTACCGTCAGATGGGTCCAAATCACTGTCTGCGGTATAAACAACAGCCTTGACAGCCCCTGAAGTCCCTGCGCGCGTGACAGCGATAAAATTCCACGCATTGGTGCTGATCGTTGGTACAGAGGGTGTCCACGTACTGGTAGACGTGCTTTTAATGGTGACAGCTAACTGATTGGTCTGATTTCTGTCAACAGAAAACAGTTCACTGCCACTGGCATTAGTGCCTGAAATTATGGTTCTTGTTTTGCTGTCAGAGGTGTTATCAATCGTCGGTTTGACCCAGAGCGTTATGGTCAAGTCACCCAGTCCATTCAGCACTGATGCTGGAATCTGATAAAAGTTCAGTTGAGTGGTGCTGGAGGCGAAGGTGGCGACTTTATTAGTTGGATCAATAACTGTTGTGCAATGATTAGCAGTAGTATCAGGTGCTGCCGTTGTAAATTTTGAACTGGTATCACAACCGTTCGCTGTAGCGTTTGTATCTCCGTTATACCAGCAAGGCAGATCTGATGTTCCGGCTGATGCCGATGTGTAAACGACAAGATCGAGGCTCGCATCCGGTGTATAATATGCGTTAGTCTTGGCTGTTGATGTACCACCAACAGTGAATCTATAATCCGCCATCCGACCACAATCCAAATAGCTATAGAGATTATCCATAGCCTTGCCGGGCCAATTCTTCTTTTCAGCATCTGCCGTTGTCAGCCCCGTCACGCGCCCGTAACTGCTGTCCATGACAACGTCGTCGTAACTACTAGTAATTGATTGATCAGGGGTGGCAAACTTGATGGCATTGACAGCATTATTTCCATCAAACGTGCTGTTTGCACCGCTGCTAGCGATCACAAACGGCACGTTGTATTGTACCGTACCATTATCTGTATGCAGAAGAGCTGTATTACTCCCGGCAGGTACGGTCAGTTTGTCGCAAAACTCCTTGATTGTCGATGTTGCATTTGTATCCAATCCACTTCCTATGGCATATTTTATTTTGTTATTATACATATCTTGATCACTCATAAGACCAAGAGCGCTATAGGGTAAATAACCTGATACAGGAGGTGGCAGCTTCTTATTGGCTATGGCATACACCTCAATGGCATCCCGCACCGTTCGCATGTACTCCTGATTGCTACCCGCTGACTTATTGCCAAATGCACCCGTCCCCACCAGTGCAGGAAGCGTTATGTAGATCGTTGCACCCACAACCGTCATCAGCATGGCCAGCTGGATCATGGCAAAGCCGGATTGATGCTTGTTCATGTTAGTACATCCCGCAGTTCAGTGATTGGACCAATGATGCCAAAGTACTAGCTACTACAATATCGTTGTAGTTATCGTTGAAGGCTACGCCTGTATCCGTGTCACCTGGTGCTTTATCATCCGGTCCCCAGACCCATATGGACCGTTGTGGATGATCGTAACATCCTGTGTAGTTCGCCGTTGCCGATGCTGAATCAATACCATCAAACCAGTCGGAACCGGTCGCATCGGATCGATTGGCATCGGATGGACCACTGCTTTTCAATACAAAAGAGACATGAGTACTGTTTGTGTTACAACTGTTAGTGGCATTCGTGTCATAGGGATATTGTAAGTTACGATTGACTATACCAGCGATGCGGACGTAAGTTGTACTATTTGCAGATGCCAAGACAGTTTGTAATTTGGTGCAGAAATCAGACCTAGATGTGGCTTGCGTGAGCAAAGAGTTGACACCATAGCGAATTGGCTTGCCCCACTCGTCTTTATCCGAGATAAGACCGATATCGCTGGGAATAAACCCAGGGGTGTTATTGCATGTACCAGCGGCTGCATTGCCACTGGCTGTAGCCGGGCATGGTAGCTTATTGTTTGCAATAGCATAGCCCTCAATGGCACGCTGTAAGCCATCCATCATCACCCTGGTCTTTTTGATTTGGGCCCCTTCCATCGCTCCTGGCATCACAGAAAAACCCGCGGACAGAATGATACCGATGATGACCAAAACAATCGAAAGCTCAATAAGGCTAAAACCGGATGCATACTTGTTGTTCATGGCGTGAACCCTTTAATGATCGTAATTGTTTAGCCAGCAGAGGGTAATCCGCCCCAAATCAATCTGTCTGGGCACAAATCGGCACCGTTAGGCCAAACGATACCGCCTCCTTCCACACGTACTGCAGCAAACAGCGCTGGATCGTCCCGGATGGGAACAAATCCAAGGATAAGTCATCTGGCAAACAGATCCCCAGGCGACTGGGCATCGAAGATACTATCGCTCCATTGCTCAAGCTGCTCGGTTGTGGCTTGCAACACTCGCTCATGAATCCAGTCGGGGACGACTCCGAATCGACGCCGGATTTGGCGAAGAAGGATGGAAGATTGGCCCTCTTTGATGCCCTCTTGTTTAGCATCCCGATTCCACTGTTCAATATGATCAGCCAGCATGTTCGATACCTCCCATAGTTCTTCTGGTACAGGCTGTGAGGGTTGCGTTCCCTCAACCCGCTCCATGGCTCCCATCAACAACTCACGAAACAACCGCTTGAGGGGCAGCGTATCCGGGTGGCGTTTGAACCATTTCACCAGATCCTGACCCGCTTCCACAACGGACTTGGCATCGGCCGGATGCTCCAGACGAAACAGGATCGCCGACAAGGAGGGCAATGACTTCAGCAGATCTTTCGGGAAGGCCCCTTCGTCCAGAACATGATAGCGCATATCCGGTTGAAAAGGCCAGAGCGGTGAAGTGGCGGGCAACCGGATCAGATCACGCAGGCTGGTCGTGGCATACCAGCGAGGCTTGCCGTTGAACAGGATGATCGGCAACACCGGTGGCAACCCCTGTTCGGGGGTCAGTTTGCGCTCGGCAATCAACTGCTGGTACAACAGGCCAGTGTAAACACAGACACGCAACGCCATCCAGCCATCAACGGTAGACTGAAACTCGAGCATCAGCAGCACGTAGAGATTGCCCCCGGCACGTAGCGGAATCTCCCACACCACATCCCCACGGCGTCGTTTGCCCCTGGCAGCGGTCAACTTGGTATTCAACCGCTTCATGCGCGACAAGTCCAGCTGTGCTACCAGCCCAGGATCAAGAAAGTCGCTCAGCAGATCAGCAACCATCTCCGGGTGGGAGTAGAGGTCGTGGTAGAGACCGTCAGAATCCAGGCTGTCAGAACCTCGGTGAACAGAAATCATGGGACATCGTCATTGTTAGCCGCTCCTCAACCCGCCGGTTGTAACCATTGCCTGGCATTTTCAACCCGGCCGTTGCGTCGGATTTCAAAATAGAGTCCGGCTTCCCCCTCCAGCGAACCGGTATCACCCGAATCGGCGATGGGCTCACCAGCCTCGACCCAGTCACCAGTCTCGACCAGGATTTTGCTGTTATGGCCATAAAGCGAATAGACCCGATCGCCATGAGCCAGAATGACCATCAGGCCATAGCCGCGAAACCAGTCGGCATAGACCACCTGCCCCCGGAACACGGCACGCACCGGGGTAGCATCAGCGACAGGGAAAAAGATCCCGGGTGAACGGTCGCTGCCATTGCCTGCCACCGGACGGGCAAACAGCCCCCGGTATTGCATGATTTCACCCTCGCTGTCCTGCGGTGGGGTGGCAACAGCAACACCACTCTTTTCCAGGGATTTTTCCAGCCGTTCGATAAAGACCAGACTATTCTCCCTCGCCTTCTGCAGCTCCTGGACGTGACGCGACACCACCTTTTTCTCAGAACGTAGACTGGCCAGAAAGGCATTACGTTCCTTGCGTCGTTGTTCAATTTCGTTAGCTTCCAGCTGCAGATTGGCCATCAGGGTACGCGAACGGTCAGCAGCTTCCTTGCGACGCTGTACCGCCTGCTTCAGCTCATCCACGCTGCGACGGAAACGACTGAACTGACGATGGCGTTCCCTGAGCAGATAATTGAAATAATGGATCACCTGCCGTATTTTTTCCGGATGATCCTGCGACAACACCAATTTAACCACGCCGCGTCCCTGCAGGGCATACATCAGTCGCAGGTGAACGGCCAGTCGCTCCTGCTCCTGATGCAAATCTTCCTGTCTGCTGTCGATTTCCGGTGCCAGGCGGGCCAACTCCTCTTCAGTTTTAACGACCTGCTGCGACAACTCCTCGTGGTGCTGTTTCCCTTGCTGCAGGCGCTGGTCAAACTGTTCCAGTTCACCCAGGGTGGACTGTTCCTGCTGCTCCGACTGCTGTAGCCGCTGCTCTTCCTGCTTCAGCTTCTGTACCACTTCCTGCATCTGCTGCCGTTTAGCCTCCAGCTGGGCTAGACTCGGCTTGACCGCCGCATCTGTGGATGTCACCCCCAGCCATCCCAGCCCCACCGCTAACAACAACCCAACCCATTTCATGATGTAGCGATCAGTGACCGGCCTGTCATCTGCGGCGGCTGAGGCAGGCCCATCAACTGCAACAAGGTGGGTGCCACATCACACAGACGGCCATTTTTTAGTTGGACGTTCTGTGGCCCGATATAGATCAACGGGGCCGGACTGTTGGTGTGGGCCGTATGGGGCTGGCCATCCTCGGCTTTCATGCAGTCAGCATTGCCGTGGTCCGCCGTGATGACCAACTCCCCCCCTACCGACAGGACCGCCTGCGCCAAGCGACCGAGACAGCGATCGACCGTCTCAATAGCCTGGATGGCGGCATCAAAGTGACCGGTATGGCCTACCATATCGGGATTGGCATAGTTGATGACCATAAAATCGTAACCACCGCTCTGTAACCGGACTAACAGCTCATCGGTCAAGGTATGCGCAGCCATTTCCGGCTGCAGGTCATAAGTGGCCACCTTGGGGGATGGAATCAGTAGCCGATCCTCACCCTGAAATGGCGCCTCTAAGCCACCATTAAAAAAGTAGGTAACATGGGCATATTTCTCGGTTTCAGCCGCCCGCAACTGTCGCAAACCGTGACGGGACAACTCCTCCCCAATGATACCGGTGAGCGGCTCCGGTGGAAACCCGATCTGGACCGGAGACAGGGTCTCATCGTGCAAGGTCAGGCAGAAATAGGCGGCCAGACGAACAGTCCTTTGCCGCACGAATCCCTTGAATGCCGGTTCACCCTCCACCGGGTCCAGCAGGGCATGGCCGATCTCGCGCGCCCGATCGGCACGAAAGTTCATCATCAGCACCACATCGCCATCAGCCAGCGTGGCCACGGGCATCCCGTCGGAACGGATGATGGTTGGTTGCACAAACTCGTCATCTTCGCCGCGCTGATAGGCCGCCTCAATAGCGGCGCAGGCCGTCGCTGCCTCTGCACCAATCCCCCGCGTCAACAGATCGTAGGCGCGCTCGACCCGTTGCCATCTCTTGTCACGATCCATGGCATAATAGCGTCCACAGACCGAAGCAATCCGCCCGGCTCCAATGGCTTGTAGTTGCCGCTCGAAATCGGTCACGTACTCCAGCGCCGATCGGGGTGGCGTGTCGCGCCCATCAAGGAAGGCGTGGATCCAAACAGTCTGGACACCCCGGGACGCCACGGCACGCACTGCCGCCAGCAGATGATCGGTATGGGAATGAACCCCTCCGGGAGAGAACAGCCCCATGATGTGAACCGCCCCACCGGTATCGATGGCAGTCTGGATGGTCTGTTGCAGGGCCTTGTTACTAGCAAAATGGCCCTCAGCGATGGCACGATTGATACGGGTATAATCCTGATAGACGATACGACCAGCACCCAGGTTGGTATGGCCCACTTCAGAGTTGCCCATCTGCCCATCCGGCAGACCGACATGACCGGCGCAAGTCTCGACCAATGCGTGAGGACGGTGCTGCCACCAGTCGGAGAAATGCGGGGTGACTGCCTGATGAATGGCATTCCAGCTGGTTTCGGGTCGCATACCCCAACCATCCAGGACCACCAGCACGGTGGGACGTGTCGTTCGGCTCATACCCCCTACTCCCTATCCAGCAAAACAGCCCTTGACATTATGGAAACGATCTCCAAAAGAAAGCCGCTTCTACTCGGTATGCGCCAAAGTTCAAATCGACAAATAGGTTGCCGACATGAACCGGATGTTCCCAAACTGTCCTTATTTTCACGTTACCTTTACCGTTCCATCCCCGTTTCGCACACTGCTGTTGGAAAAACGGGCACTGTTGAATGCTGTCTTTACAGCCAGTGCAGGGAGACCCTCGTATCGTTCTGCTTCGAGTTCAAAGACTACCGTAATAACCAAACCAAGGTCCTTTATAGGTACGTCCTTTTTCTGGGTTTCAGATACTCTTTGGCCTAAGAATAACATCAAGCAACCAAAAACAGGCTTCCAAAACAACCACAATAATGTTAATTTAGTATACTGATATGACTTATTTTAATACTAAAAGCTGACGCCCCTTTCTTTGTTTTTCCGAAACATACATCCAGAAAAGGTGGCCTTGGCAAAGAGACAAACTGACTAAAACTTGATGGTGGAGCAAGTGATACCTATTTCGAACAATTCTCCGGTTGCTGACGGCAAAAAACCAGAGAAAGTTTGAGTAGCACTTGGTAGGCAGTCGCACAAAACTAAAACTGAAATCTATTTGTAATCAGTGCACTACCTGCGACTCGTC
>JADGCH010000042.1 GCA_015229115.1 Magnetococcales bacterium | reverse complement strand
AGAACATTGATTTGCTGCGTTCTGACACGCAGAAGAACATTGATTTGCTGCGTTCTGACACGCAGAAGAACATTGATTTGCTGCGTTCCGATACGCAGAAGAGTATTGAGTTATCACGTTCTGAGATGCAGAGGTGGCTTAAAGACAGTGAGTCAATCCTGACGATGAAGATCGAGTCGACAAAAAGTGAGATGATGACCCAAATAATAGATTCGAAGAACGATCTGCTGAAGTGGGTTATTGGCATGTTTGTGGCCATGTTTGTTTCATTGTACCTCATTCCAAGGCCTGTGATGATACAGGCACCCACTGTCGCTCAGACCGCAGCGGTTCCATCTGTGGCTACCACGCCCCAGCAGAAGTGAGACAGACCTCTTGTTCGTCGTTTCGTCAGCTCGCATGAGACATGGTCTACAGAGTCATGCGCCCTGGAGGGCAGTCTTAACCGTAGCCTGGGGCAACCGCCCCAGGAAATAGAAGCAACAGCGCTTGTCCAGGAGGGCCAGCAGACGGGATGATCCCCAGAGTCTACATCTCCCATCCCTTGGAGGCAGGGCAGACCGTCGTTGTCGACACCCAGGCCCATAACTACCTTGTCCGTGTGTTGCGGTTGCGGGTTGGGGCGGGGGTGGTGCTGTTTGATGGCAGGGGTCAGGACTGGCCCGGGCAACTGACCTCCGTTACTCCTCAGGCTACCGTCGTGCTGGGGGCAATGCCATCGACACCAGCCACCGAGTCGCCCTTGCGCGTAACGCTGGTGCAGGGTGTGCCGAAGGGGGAGCGCATGGAGTGGATCATTCAGAAATGGGTTGAGCTGGGAGGAGATCGCCTTATTCCCCTGCTGACCCAGCGCGGCGTGGTGCAGTTGCCACCAGAGCGGCGACAGGACCGGCAACAACGCTGGCAGCGGATAGCTATTGAGGCTGCCGAACAGTGTGGCCGTAGCCGTGTTCCAGTGGTTGAACAACCCGTTACCTGGTCTGATTTGGCGGCTTGTCTGGTGGATGATGGCAGTCGGTTGCTGCTGCAGGAGCGCATGGCGACTCCTACCACGCTAAACCAGATTCGGCCACAGTCTGCCGTCACGGTGTTGGTAGGGCCCGAGGGTGGCTTGACGGCAGAAGAGCAACGCATGGCCTGCGATTCGATGGGTTTTGTACCGGTCAGCCTGGGTCGTCGTGTGTTGCGTACCGAGACGGCGGCGCTGGCTGCCATGGCGGCTGTGCAACTGCTATGGGGGGATATGGCATGAGACCGTTCTGCTGCTGGTTATGTGTCATGGGGCTGCTGGTGTCCGGTTGTAGTCCGCCCGCCCGTGATCTGGAGCAGACCACCACCCGTCTGATGATGGGAACGCTGGTGACCATCACCACCTTTACCACGACAGCACAGCCGCAACAGTGGCAGGAGCGGGAGCGTCAGGCTGTGGCGGCTGCTTTTACTGCCATGGAGCAGGTAGAGCAGATGGCCAGCCGCCACCGTGACGACAGCGATGTGACCCGGGTCAATAATGCCCCTCGGGGAGAGCTGGTTGTCATTCCGGATGGGTTGGTGCAGATGGTACGCACCGGTCTGGAGATGAGCCACCGTTCAGGTGGTGCTTTTGATCAGGGGCTGCTGCCGCTGATACGATTATGGGGTTTTTCGGAACCATTAGCACCGACCCATCCACCCGATCCGACTGCCATCCAGCGGTGGTTGACGCAACGTCAGCAGTCGCAGCAACCAGCTATCCAGTTGCTGCCCGATGCCCGTCTGGTGTTGCGCGATGATTCGGTCGGACTCGATCTGGGTGGCCTTGCCAAGGGATCGGCCCTCAACCGTGCCTTGGCGGTACTGCAACAACAGGGTATTGACCATGCCCTGGTCAACATCGGTGGCGACATTCGGGCTCATGGTCGTCATGGCAACCGTCCCTGGCGGGTGGCCATTCAGCACCCGCGGCGTGAACAGCACATCCTGACCACGGTTGAGTTGGGAGCGGGCGAATCGATCTTTACCTCCGGTGATTACGAGCGCTTTTTTATCCATGAAGGGCAGCGCTATCATCATATTTTGGACCCGGCAACCGGTTTTCCGGCCCGTTCTGGTCTGATTTCTGTGTCGGTCTGGAGTCGTCATGATAGCAGTCTGCCGCTGGATGGCTGGTCAACAGCGCTGCTGGTGCTTGGGGCTGAACGAGGGCTGGAGATGCTGCGCAGTGCTACTGGTATCGAGGCCCTGCTGGTCAACGAACAGGAGGAGATCATCCGCACGGCCGGTTTTCCGGCCATCCAGCGATAGCCGATCATGACGTGGTTGGTTCACTGTAACAGCACCGATCGCTGGATCATGGGCGTGACAGCACTGATGATTGCCGGGTTGTTGCTGCGACCCTGGTATGGTCTGCCGCAGGGTCATTATGTTGAGGTACTGCATGATAATCAGCTGGTGTTGACCTTGCCGTTGCAGCAGGACAGCCGCCATCAGGTTGCGGGGAATCTCGGACCGGTGGCCATTGAGGTTAGGGGGGGTAGGGCCCGGTTGCTGGAATACCGCAGCCCTAGACTGATCGGTACCTATACCGGTTGGATTGAGCATCATAATGCTGTGGCGGTTTGTGTGCCGTGTGGAGTGCTGATCCGGGTGCGCGCTACCGATGGACAGCCTGTCCCATCCGGGGTACCGTTCGACGCTGTGGCCCATTAGAAGATTTTATCTGTACCTCTCGGTCAGAATGTGCTACCCTGATTGTTCTTGTTGGTAACGGGGTATAGCTCAGCCTGGTAGAGCACTGGGTTCGGGACTCAGGGGCCGGAGGTTCAAATCCTCTTATCCCGACCAAATTCCTTCATAAGGTTTCTGAACGATATGGGCAACGGCTATTTCGGTACATTCGGCGGTGCCTTCATTCCGGAAATCCTTCACGCAGCCATTCAACAGTTGACGCAGGCCTTTGAGGCAGTCCGTTCTGATGCTGGTTTCTGGCAGGAATATCTTCAGCTTATGGCCAACTATTCTGGTCGGCCCACGCCTTTGACGTTGGCCGAAAACCTGTCGCGCCAGTTCAACCGCCGCATCTACATCAAGCGTGAGGATCTTAACCAGACCGGGGCCCATAAGGCTAATAATGTCATGGGGCAGGGGTTGCTGGTCAAACGCATGGGCAAGCGGCGCGTTATCGCTGAGACGGGTGCCGGTCAACATGGCGTGGCAACGGCCACCATGGCAGCCCGTTTTGGTCTGGAATGCGTCATCTATATGGGGGCGGAAGACGTCGAACGGCAACGTCCCAATGTTTTCTGGATGGAGCAGCTGGGGGCGCGCGTCGTGGCGGTCTCGGCCGGTTCGCGTACTCTCAAGGACGCCATCAACGAGGCCCTGCGCGACTGGGTCGGCAGCATGGACGACACCCACTATGTGCTGGGGACCGCCTGCGGTCCACACCCGTTTCCCGAGATGGTCAGCTGGTTTCAGTCAATCATCGGTCAAGAGGCACGGCAACAGATTCTGCAGCAGGAGGGACGGCTGCCCAGCCATGTTTACGCCTGTGTTGGTGGTGGCTCCAACGCCATGGGCCTGTTTCAGGGGTTTTTGGACGACGCTGAGGTGGCATTGATTGGCGTCGAAGCGGGTGGAGAGGGGCCGGACAGTCAGCGTCATGCGTCGCGCATCGCCTACGGCGCTGGTACGGTGGGCATCGCCCATGGCTACCGTACCCTCTTTTTACAGAATGAAGAGGGTCAGATGCGCGATACCCATTCGGTCGCTGCCGGGCTCGATTATGTTGGGGTGTCGCCGATTTTGGCTCATCTGGCGCAGCAAGGGCGAGTCCGTTTTACAGCGGCGACCGATACGGCGGTGATTGCGGCCCTGCAAACCCTGATGCGTCAGGAAGGGTTGATTGCTGCGCTGGAATCGAGCCATGCTGTTGCCGGAATGCTGGCAGAGTTGCCTTCCCTGCCGGCCGATGCGGTGGTGATGGTTAATCTTTCCGGTCGCGGTGACAAGGACATCTTTACCATCGCCGAAGCATTGCAGGATGCCTCATGGCGGCGTTTTATCAGGCACAAGGCAGAGAGCTATGGATCCACTCCAGCAGATCATCACTGATCGGTTGCAGGTGTTACGTCAGCGGCAGCCGGACGCCATTTTGCTGATGTCCCATCTGGTGCTGGGCTATCCCTCCCTGGCTGATAACCGCCAGGCCATTGCTGCCATGGTGGCGGCAGGGGTTGACCTGATCGAGCTGCAGATCCCCTTTTCTGAACCGATTGCTGATGGTCCGGTCATTGCCCGTGCCAATCAGCAGGCTTTGGACCGCGGATTCCGGCTGCGAGATGGGCTGGCTCTGGTCGCTGAAGTAACCCAGCAGTATCAGCAACCCTTCTTGATCATGAGTTATGCCAATATTCTGGAGGTCTATGGCCAGCAGGCTTTGATTGATCATGCTGCTGCCATTGGTGTACAGGGGCTGATTATACCGGATCTGCCGGTCGAGGCCTCTGCTGTGGCCCGTCAGCGCTGTCAGCAACATCAGCTGGCCTGGATCGCCCTGCTGGCTCCCAACAGCTCCGACCAGAGGTTAAAAACTGTTGCTGATCAGGGGCAGGGTTTTTGTTACTGTGTCGCTCGCAAGGGGGTCACGGGAGCGAAGAGCCAGTTTGGTACAGAGATCAACGCCTTTATCGAACGATGTCGGCGTGCCACATCACGGCCTTTGGCCGTTGGCTTTGGTGTGCGCCAGCGCAGTGATGTGCAGCAGCTGCAAGGTGTGGCCGATATCGCCGTTGTCGGTAGCGCTGCTATTGAGATTCACGAACAGCAGGGCGTGCAGGCCATTGAGGGCTTTTTTGCTGCTTTGCGTCAGGCTTGATCTTTACGGGGTCGTTATAACACCTAGATGGTGCAGCGCTGTGATGGCAAGACTTCTGCGCAACGGGGCCTGTTCCATGGAGGTCATGGCCATGTTCAAGGCAAAGGCGACCTTTTGATCGCGATTGTCCACCCAGCCAACATACCAACCGATCATAGGCTGGTGATTCATGGCCCAGCCGGTTTTCCAGTACACTTGAGCGGTTCCGATCTCTTCCATCGGCATGATGCGGCGCAACCGTTGCTGCGACTGCTGTGAGAAGGGGAGTTGTTCGTGGGCCAGACGGGCCATGAACTGGGCCTGTTCGAGAGCGGAAATGGCTAGGGGACCATCGAGCCAGAAGCGATCGACAACATCACCGACCGCACCATTGCCGTAGCCAGTCTGGCCGATATAATGACGCATGCGTTCCAGACCAATGCGGCGGGCAACCTGCTGGAATACCGGTACCGAAGAAACCAGCATCGCTTCTTTCAGGGTCAGGTCACGTTGCCAGGTTTCCAGGAGAAGAGGCTGATGATTCCAGGGAAAAATCTCGCTCTCTTCCTGGACGACACCGGTTTCGAGGGCAATCAGGGCGTTAAGCACCTTGAAGGTGGAAGCAGGTGGCAGGCGCTCACGACTGGCTCTCTCATCGGACAAAACAACCCTGTTCCGATCACCGTCGACCAGAGCGAAACTACCCGTCACACCAGCCTTGTGGAACACACCGGCCAGATGACTGTCAAGCCGAACATCATCGGCCCGAACATCATCGGCATGGCAGTAAGACAGGGTGCAAAAAACGGCGACGCTCGCCAGCAGAATCCTAATTGGTGACGGGCTCCTCGAAGATATTGGCCATGATGAACTGATAGCGCTCCTGGGCGGCGCGCATGGCAGCCTGTACCTCACCGGTGTACTTGCCCAGACTCATGCTTTCCTTGCCCATCAGTGACAGGGCCTTAAATTTGTTGACCTTGTTCAGGACACCGATACCGGCCATGTGTTTGGCGGTGGAGTTGGCTGGCAACCGTTCGTAGGCACGCATCATCTGCTCTTCATTGCCCTGCTTGACCACACCATAAGCCAAAATGCGGGCGGTCATGGAGTCGGTGCGCATACACCGGCAGGCCATGGCGATCTCTTTGATACGGGTGGCGCTGGCCAGACAGCGGTTAATCAGGCGGGCGGCAACATATTCAGCCCCTTCGCAGTTGTCTGGCACATGTTTCTCCAGCAGCGACAGCATCTGGGGTACATCGACCAGTTTGGCCAGTCGGGTCAGCAACACAGTCAATGCCTGGGGATTGTCCTTGATGACGGCCAGTGGACGAATGAGGTGCTCAATGGCGACCCCGGGACGGTTGACCAAGCCTGTGGTCAGCACGACAATGCCGGGGGATTTGATGTCCATCAGTTTGACGGCATCGTTAATCTGTTCGAAGCCACCCTTGCCAATGACTTCCATAGCCCAGACGATTTCCGCATCCGGCTGATTGGGTGGTGCCGAAGCAATGGCACGCAGCACATGGGTGACCGTGCCCTGTTCACCGATGCTGTTGGCCAGCATGGTGACGGCACTTGAGCTGATGGCAGCGTATTTAAGGGCGTCGATGAGTGGGTTGATGCCCTTTTTGGTCACTACAGCCTGCACCAGTGTCTCGACCAGTTCGAGATTTTTGGTGACGTGACTCAAGGCATCAACCAGATGGAAGGCCTTGGTATCAGCATGTTGAATCAACGCTGTGACCAGCGGGCGAATCTCGTGCTCCTCCTTGACAACCGCAAGGGCCTCCAGCATTTTTTCAACACTGCTGCTGGCAATGACTTCAGCAATATTGACGGGCTTGGGCCCGGCAGGTCCGGATTTCTTTTTGGCATCCGTGGTCTGTTGTGCGCTGGTTTCAGACGGCGTAAAACGCTGTTCCAGGTTGGAGATGGCCTGCGCCGCACCAGCGTCTCCCAAAGAGCTTTGTAGCGTCTTGCGAATTTGCTCCAACTGGGCGGTGGTGTAACGATCCCGTGTTACCATGAGCTGGATTCCCTCATCAATGATGGCACAACTTTAAGAAAACCTGAGAAAGCAATCAAGCCGGACCTGCAACTTTTGGGGCAGCTTTTTGGGCAGCGGTCTTGGCTTTTTTCTGTAACGGACCGTGATTGACCCGTTCACGCAGGGCTTTGCCTGCCTTGAAAAAAGGCACACGCTTCTCTGGTACCGTAACCACTTGGCCGCTCCTCGGGTTGCGGCCGTGGCGCATGGGACGAATCCGCACGCTGAAAGCGCCGAAACCACGCAACTCAACCCGGCCATTGTCGGCCAATGTATCGGTGATGGCATCAAGAATTGCGGCAATGGCCGCTTCAGAACCCTGACGCGACAGCTTATGGCGCAGACTTAGTTCGTCAATCAATTGTGATCTGGTCATTGTTTTATCCTGAAGTGAACAATTCCTGCCGATAACGATCAGGACACCAGATTAGCATGCTATTGGCCTAAAATACCAGCAATAATTTGCATATCATTCCTTTTCAGTCCGGTAGGATCTGGAGTAGATTAGAGACAACAGGAACGACCAGTGGGTTTGGATGGTTAACGATGGACAACGCTCTTCCCGATCTTGATGACTTGCGTTTCAATCACGATGGTCTGATTGCAGCCATTGCCCAGCAACAGGGCAGCGGTGAGGTATTGATGCTGGCCTGGATGAACCGTGTAGCGCTGGAGGAAACGCTGCGCAGCGGGGTGGCCTGTTACTGGTCCCGCAGCCGGCAGAAACTGTGGCGCAAGGGTGAAACATCGGGGCAGGTTCAGCGTGTGCTGGCAGTACGTACCGATTGTGATCGAGACGCCCTGCTGTTACTGGTCGATCAGACTGGCGTCGCTTGTCACACCGGCCGGCGCAGCTGCTTTTATCTGGAAGCACAGGGGGACCGTTGGCAGGAGATAGCGGCCGCTGAGGTTGATCCCAGACAGCTCTATGGCACCTAGTTACGACCACCGATGACTACCAACGACACCATCCTTAAAGATCTCTATCAGCGGTTGCAACAGCGCAAGCGGGCCGATCCGTCGGCATCGTATGTGGCCTCCCTCTATCTCAAAGGGCGCGATAAAATTCTTGGCAAGGTCAGTGAAGAACTGTTCGAGCTGGCCATGGCCACTAAAAATGGCTCCCTTCCGGACGTGGTGGACGAATCAGCCGACCTGCTGTTTCATCTGTGGGTGTTGTTGGCTGATTTGGACATTGATCCCGGTGATGTGTTGGCAGAACTGGTCGCCCGATTTAATACCCGTGCCGCACCAGTGCCGATGCAGGGCCATCCATTGCGTCTGCATGAGAGACATGCCTACCAGCAGCAGCTGGTATTGCAGATGGATACGGGTTTGATTGTGCGTGGCACCACGCACAATATCAGCCTGGACGGTATTCTACTGCAAACCGACTTTGAGCCCAAATGGCAGATTCTCGGAGAATCGGGCTTTTTTGAGATCAAGGTGCGTAATGAGATTGATCCGACGACCGTGGTATCGGATAGCAAGGCGATTCGCGTCGAGGTCACCGCGCCACGCCTGTATCAACACTTCTCCGGTCAGGTGCCTCATAATTTCCAGGAATACCGGTTTAACTTTGAAGTGGCCCGTACCACGTCAACCTCCATTGGGTTACGTATTACCGACAACCATGGGCTATTCGCTTTTGCGCTGTCCAACGATGTGTTTCGTGATTTATTCGATCAGGACGTTGCTACGGATACGGGGCACGGAGAGTAAAAAAAAACCGGCCCGAGCCGGTTTGCAGTGCGAGGAACAACAACAATAATAACAACAATCTGCCATAAAAATCCGGTCAGGATAATGGGCGGCACCGGCTGATTGGGAGGAGACACAATCAACCGGGCCCAGAGTTTTCCGTCCATCGTTGGTTGTGTGTGGATAACGGAACACTCTGCAATCACCTGAGTAGAACAAAACCATCCTTTGGTTGTGATTAAGGATCATGCTCAATAACATGAAGGCTTGGTGATCACTGAAGCAATCATGATGCCAATTTGGTTTTATGGTCTGAACCGCATGGTTTTACGTCTTATAGGGGCGTTAGCCTGTTGGGAGTGGAACGTGCATGTAAATTTTTATAGACAGATCGATAGCTAAAGTAATGGTTTTTTTACAGCAACAAGTCAATAGATTTATACATCCATCATGAGCGAAGCCCCTTCGATACAAAAAAGGCTTGCCAGTCTGCAGTTGCGGCTTGATCAGGTCAGTCGTGCCTGGACCGTGGGGGACCATGAGACGCTGATGCGTCTTTTTGTGCAGATTTTACCGCAAATCATGGCCGCCGAGCGCTGCAGCATCTTTGTCGCCTCGCCTGTTGATGGCGATGGGGGCATCTGGCTCAAGTTTGGTACCGGTGTTGCGGACAGCCAGATCGAGGCACCACGGCAAGGCAGCGTGGTGGGGGAGGCCGTGACCAGCCGGCAGATCATCATTCGTAACGACATGGAACATGCGGCCGGGTTTCACACCATCACCGATCGCACCACCCAGTTTATTACACGGAACATTCTCTGTGTACCGATTGTCAGCCTGGTTCACCCGCAGGAGTGCATCGGTGCCATCGAGCTGTTGAACCGCACAACAGGGCAGGGTTTTACAGCGCAAGACGGTACCCTGCTGGAAGGGTTGGTCAAATATCTCTCCTTTGCTTTGGAAAGTTCGCGCCTGAACCAGGAGATTCTCGAACTGTCGGAGCAGGTGCATAACGATATTGAATTATTTCGTCTGGAGCGGTTTGATAGGGTTAAGCTGGTCACCAAAAGCCAGAAAATGCGTGACCTGCTCAATCTGGTGCACAAGGTAGCGGCTGTTCCGGTCAACGTTTTTATCACGGGCGAAAGTGGCACCGGTAAGGAGGTGATTGCCCAGATTATCCACCAGAGCAGTGAGCGGCGTCAGGGGCCCTTTGTGGCGGTCAACTGCTCTTCGATACCGGAACATCTGATGGAGAGCGAATTTTTTGGTCATGAGCGTGGCGCCTTCACCAATGCCTTTACCAGTCGTATGGGCCGTTTTGATGAGGCCAGCGAAGGGACGCTGTTTCTCGATGAAGTGGCTGACATGCCGCTGTCGATCCAGCCCAAGTTTCTGCGGGCGATCCAGGAGCGGGAAGGCTGCCGCATTGGTAGCAACAAGGTCCATAAGTACGACTTTCGTCTCATCAGCGCCTCCTATCGCAATCTGCGTGAGGAGGTTGAGTCAGGGCGTTTCCGGGAAGATCTTTTTTTCCGGTTGTTTGCAGTCGAGATAATCGTGCCGCCATTACGGGAGCGACGGGAGGATATCATCCCTCTGGCCCAGATGTTCCTGGCCGATACCATGCAGCGCTTCCGCAAACAGGTGGCCGGGTTTACAGCCGATATTCTGGAGTTGTTTGAAAAATTTTCCTGGCCGGGTAACGTGCGGCAGTTGCAGCATGAGGTTGAGCGTCTGGTGGCACTGACTCCTGAAGGAGATTATCTGCGTGTCGAGCACTGCTCGCGTAAATTGCTGGGTGTGCAGGAAGGCGATCGGGCGACCGGTCCTTTGGTGACAGCCAGTTCCTGGTCGGCCGATGAGACGATTCTACCGCTTGAGACGGTCAGACAGCAGGCAGAAACACAGGCCATTGTTCATGCTCTGCGTCACACCGGAGGTAATCGCATCAAGGCGGCGGAGTTGATGGGGATTACCCGGCAATCGCTGCACAATAAAATGCGCCGTTATGGTCTGTTAGTGTCAACAGAGGCCAAGGTGGCCGAATCATGAAGATTTCTGTCACCTTGTTGGCCGTTATGGCGGGTGTGCTTTTCCTGTCCCTGTCACTGTTGCTGGTCGGGCATCGCCACCTGCCTATCGTCCATCTTGTGCTGGCCGCAGGGGTACTGCCGCTGATTTTAGGGGCCATGATCCAGTTTACGCCGGTGTTGACCCGGACCAGACCAGCCGGGTTATGGATCACCCTGTTGCCATTTGGTGCCACGTTGACCGCTGCTGCCGTCGTGACAGCGCTGGAACAGGATCGACGTGATTGGGTCTGGCCTCTGGCGTTATGGATGATGGTGTTGGTGATGTTGTTGATGGGATGGATTGCCAAACGGGCTGGAATGGCCCTTGACGGTGCCCATCCGGGCGTGCGCTGGTATCAGTCCGCCTTGTTTTGCCTGTTGTCCGGTTTGGCTGTCATGGTGCTGGCTCTGCTGCAACCGCAATACTGGTCGCCACTGCGCACCCTTCACCTGCATCTGAACCTGATTGGTTTTATCGGTATGACCGCTGTGGGTACTTTGCAGGTGCTGCTGCCGACCGTTGCTGGTTATAAGGATGATCAGACTGCCCGGCGGCTCTGCTGTCATCTGAAATATGTCTTGCTGGGGAGCTGGCTGGCAGCGGTCGGTGCGGCCTGGTTGCGGCCCATATCCTGGCTGGCGGTACCGCTCTGGTTCTTTCCCCTGATCGCCCTGTTACGACCTGTTTGGCCTCATCGTTATCAGATCATGCGTTCCGACCATGCCGGAGCAACCATCTCCCTGATTGGGGCCATCATCGGTTTCATGCTCACCCTGTTGTCTGGAATTCCCATCATGCTTCACTGGATGGCTGCCGAGGATAGTGTTCCCCTGTTTCTGATGCTGTTTGTACTGCCTCTGGTCACTGGGGCATTAAGCTACCTGTGGCCCTTGTGGTTACGGGGCGTGGATCTGCAGCGCCAGCAGCTGGCCCGGGTGCTGTTATCCTACGGTGGTTCGTTGCGTACCGCACTGTGGCTTGGTTCCGGTCTGTTACTGGTTGCCGGGTTGCGTGACATCGCTCTGCCACTGACGGTCGTTGTGGTACTGGTGTTTGTGATGCAGATGCTGGTTGCCTGGGTCAAAAGCTGACCGATGAAGCTGTTGCATACTTCTGACTGGCATCTGGGGCAGACGCTCTACGGTCGTAAACGTCATGAGGAGTTCGAGCGATTGTTGCAATGGCTGGTGGCCCTGATTGACGAGCGGCATATTGACGCGCTGCTGGTGGCCGGTGATGTGTTCGATACCACGGTCCCGGGTTATGAGGTGCAAAAGCTCTATTATCGGTTTTTGTCCCAGCTGGCGCGTTCCAGTTGTCGTCATGTGATCATCACGGCCGGCAACCACGATTCGCCTACCTTTCTCGAGGCACCCCGTGAGCTGCTGCGGGGGCTTGACGTGCATGTTATCGGGTCGATCACGGATCGGCTTGATGATGAGGTGTTGGTGTTGCGGGATCGTTCGGGTCAAGTTGAGGCTGTTGTCTGCGCTGTACCCTTCTTGCGCGATCGTGATGTGCGTACTGTTGAGGCAGGAGAGACGGCCGAACAGAAGCAGCATAAGCTGATGACAGGGATCCGCGACCATTATCAGGCTGTCTGCCAGTACGCCGAGGCCAAGCGCCATGAACGGCAGATCCCCCTGATTGTCATGGGGCATCTGTTGGCTGCTGGTGGTCAGACCTACGACGGAGATGGGGTGCGTGAACTCTACATCGGTTCCCTGGTGCAGCTGCCGGCTACCCTGTTTCCAGACGCCATCGATTACCTGGCCCTGGGGCATCTGCATCTGCCCCAGCGGGTGGGAGGATCGGAGACAAGACGTTATTCGGGCGCCCCGTTGGCGATGGGATTGGGCGAATCGCAGCGGGAAAAACAGGTCGTGCTGGTCCAGTTTTCTGGCCGTGCGGCTCAGGTCAGCACCCTATCAGTCCCTTGCTTTCAGGATCTGGAACAGGTTCGTGGAGACTGGGATGACATTGTCGTGCGGCTGGAGCAGCTACGGGCGGAACAGAGTAGCGCCTGGTTGGAAGTGATCTATGAGGGCAACAGCCTGATGCCCGACCTGCGCGACCGGCTGCAGCAGATCCTTGCCGGCAGTGACTTGCTGCTGCTGCGTACCCGCAATCATCGTCTGTTTACGGCGATGGGCTGGGATGAACAACAGACACTGGATGAGCTGTCTCATCGTGAAGTGTTCCTGCGTTGCCTTGATCGGTACCAGATACCGGATGAGCAGCGCCCGGATCTGTTAGCGGCTTATGACGAAATCAGTCTGACCGATGCGCATTCTCCAGCTGCGCTGTAAGAATCTCAATTCCCTGGTAGGGGAGTGGCAGATCGATTTTACCGTGCCGGCTTATGCCGATGGGATTTTTGCTATTACCGGTCCAACAGGGGCGGGTAAAAGCACCCTGTTGGATGCCCTGTCACTGGCCCTGTATGGCCGTACGCCACGGTTGGACAGGATCAACCGCAAAGGCAACGAGATTATGGCTCGCCACAGCGGTGACTGTTTGGCCGAGGTGACTTTTGCCAGTCAGAAAGGACTGTTCCGCTGTTACTGGTATCAGAAACGCGCCTATAAGAAGGCAGCCGGGGATCTTCAGGACTATCAGCACGAAATTTCTGATGCTGCGACAGGAGTGCTGATCAGCAACAGGAAAAGTGAAGTAGCGCGTGAGATCGAACGGGCTACCGGTATGGACTTTGACCGGTTCAGCCGGTCGATGTTGCTGGCGCAGGGTGATTTTGCCGCTTTCCTGCAAGCCAGCGCCGATGAACGGGCACCCATCCTGGAGCAGATGACTGGCGCTGAAATTTACAGCACCCTGTCACAACGGGTTCATCAGCGCCATAGCTCAGAACAGGAGCAGTTGCGACTGCTGCAGGCTGGACTGGCTGGATTGCCTCTGCTGGATGAACAGCAATGGCAACAGTTGCGGGACGAACTGGGGCCATTGCATCATCGCAACGGCGTCTTGCTGCAGCAGGGCCAGCAACTGCAACAGGCGATTGTCTGGTTGCAGCGCTTGGCTGATCTGGAACAACAACATGGCAGGCTTGAACAACACGGGCAACAACTGCAAGTGCGCCTGCAGCAGTTTCAGCCTGACTGGCAGCGGCTGCAACGGGCCAACCGTGCCCATCTGCTGGCAGGCGATGCGGCGCTCTTGGAGTCCTTGCAGACGACACAACAGCAGGAACAGCTCCAATTAAGTCAGCTCAGGGATGAGATCCCGATGCTTGAGCAGGTGGTACGTGACAAGGAACAGGCCTGGTTACAGGCGCAGCAGCATGGGCAGCTCCAGCAGCAGGCTGGTAAACGTGTCCGGGCCACCATCGTTCAGGTCAAACTGCTCGATAGCAGACTGTCTGGGCAACAGCAACGCCTGGCAGAGATAGCCGCATCTGTGAGTCAGTTGCAGCGACAAGGCCAGCAGATCATTGACCAGCAACAACATCGGCGGCGACAATTACAACAAATTCAGCTGGACCAGGTGCGGCTACAGGATTATCTGCAACAGCATGACCAGGATGCTGCCCTGATCACCGCCTTGTCGGGAATTGAGGCCAAACTGGATGCCTGGTGTGTGGTTCAGGCCGATTACCAGAGGATGCTGCGACAGCAGGGTGCGGCCAGAACGCAATGGCGGCAGACTGGGCAGCGTTGGCAACAGCAGCAGGCGCTCCATCAGCAGTTGGCGCAGCGTTGTGATGAGGCCGAACAACTGTTGACGCAGGCATGGACCACCCTGCAACACCATCTGTCTGGCCGTGATGTCCGGGACTGGCAGCATGAACTGAATGCGCTCACCAGGAGTGATTTTGCCGCTGAGCGGCAGCAGTTGCGGCTGGGGCAACCTTGTCCGCTGTGTGGGGCGTTGGAACACCCCATGGTGGACGTGGCAGCACAATCGGCACAGCTGGCGGCACAGGCGGCACAGCTGGCGGCACATCTGGACAGCATCAGGCAGGTTGAAGCGTTATGGCAACAGCAGCAACAGCTGGTGCATGAGCTGCAGTTGCAGCGTCATCAGTCCGAAAAATTGTTACAGCAGCTGGGGCATGATCAGCAGCAGGCCCAACGTGACCATGATCGTCTGGAACAGCAGTTAACCGAGCTGCAGCAACGTGTGAGTCAGAGTCGTGCGGTGGCATGGCAGGCGGTGCAGCCCTTTGGCATGGCCGATCAGGATTTGATCACGACGGCAGCAGCAGCCGTGCTGAAGCAACTGGGTCAGCGACAACAGCAGTGGCAGCATCATCAGAGACAGCAGCAGCAACTGTCTGAACAGCTGGTGGCTATCCAGCAGCAGTTGACTCTTCAGCAAGCGCTGCTGGAACGGATTGAGGCTGATGCGCGCACCCAACAGGATGACTGGGCTGCCTTGGCGGCCATTCAGGAACAATGGCAGCAACAACGGCACGACCTGTTTGGCGTGCGCGATCCCGATCAGGAACAGCAGCAGCTGGAACAGTTGCTGCGGGATGCTGACCAGGCACAACAGCAGGCCCAGACGGCTTGGCAACAGTGCCGTACCGATCTGGAGCGGCACTACAAGCATGTGGAGATCCTCCAGCAACGGTTACAGCAACGGGCTGAGATAGGGCAACAGCGACAGCAGGCCTTTGAGCAGCGCCTACAGCAGGCGGGCTTTCAGGATGAGGCCGATTACCAATCGGCCTGCCTGGCCGATGCCGAACGGAGCCGTCTACAGCAGAGCTGGGAGGAGATGCAGCAACAACAGAGCCGTTTGCAGGGCGAGCGGCAGGCCATCCAGCGGCAGCTGGTGGAGGAACGCGCTAAAAGAGTTACCGACCAATCGCTGGAACAGCTGCAGCAGCAGCTCGACAGCCAACGCCATGACCAGAGCCGGTTACAGCAGCAGATCGGTGCCCTGGAACAGCGCCTATCCGACCATGAGCAGACGAAAATCAGGCAGCAGCAGCAGTTGCAACGGCTGGCAGAGCAACAACGGGAGAGTCTACGCTGGCAACAGTTGCACGACCTGATTGGTTCGGCCGATGGCAAGAAATATCGCAATTTTGCCCAGGGTTTCACATTCGATGCCATGATTCAGCAGGCCAATCGACAACTGGTCCGGATGAGCGACCGCTATCGACTGGTGCGGGATGCCCAACAACCCTTGGAGTTGAAGGTGATCGATCATTATCAGGCTGGGGAGCAACGTTCGACCCGCAATTTGTCGGGCGGGGAGAGCTTTGTAGTCAGTCTGGCGTTGGCCCTCGGTCTGTCGCACATGGCCAGTCGCAACGTGCGGATCGATTCACTGTTTCTGGACGAGGGCTTTGGCACGCTGGATGAGGAGGCGCTGGATATGGCTCTGAACACCTTGGCCGGATTACGTCAGGAGGGCAAATTGATCGGCGTCATCTCCCACGTGGCGGCATTGCGGGATCGTATTGGCACCCAGATACAGGTGGTTCCGCAGAGTGGTGGACAGAGCCGCCTTCATGGGCCTGGATGTCGGTGTATCGACAGGGGCGGCCCATGATGGCTGATGTTATAGACCGTCTGCCCTGGCCGCTGGCCCGTGACCTGTTGCGATTGATGCGGGTGGATCGTCCGATCGGTACCTGGCTACTGCTGTGGCCAGCGTTATGGTCGCTGTGTGCGGCTATGCCGGTGGGCCAGATCGATGGACAGCTGCTGGCGATATTCGTCGTGGGTGCCTTTATCATGCGTTCGGCGGGTTGTGTCATCAACGACATTGCCGATCGCCACGTGGATCCCCATGTAGCCCGTACCTGTCAGCGTCCTTTGGCAGCCGGACGGGTGACGTTGCGTCAGGCTGTAACGCTGCTGGTGGTGCTGTTGCTGGTAGCATGGCTGCTGGCATGGCAACTGAATGCCCTCTGCTGGTGGCTGGCGTGGCTGGGTGCTCTTTTGGCGCTGAGCTATCCGTTTACCAAACGCTTTTTTCACGCACCGCAGTTGTATATGGGGGCTGCTTTCGGTTGGGGTGCCATCATGGCCTGGGCAGCGGTAACCGGTCAGCTGTCGCTGACGGCTTGGTTGATCTTTGCTGCCACACTGACATGGGCCGCAGGTTATGATACCATTTATGCCATGATGGACCGCAAGGACGACCGTCGGATCGGTATTCATTCAACAGCGCTGTTGTTCGAGCGTTACGACCGACTGGCGGTCACCCTGTTCTATGGAGCTTCTGTCATGTTGCTGATGTGGGTGGGCAGGGAACTGCAGGCTGGTTGGGGCTATCATCTGGCCTTGCTTGGCTGTGCCATCCAGATGGCTTGGCAGGTTCGTACCATTCAAGGTTATCAACAGGAGCTGTTGCTGCGGGTCTTTCTCAGTAATCGCTGGATCGGTTGGGTGATGGCTGCTGGTTTCTGCTGGAGGGGATAGTGGGCGGTACAGTAGGTGGTAAATGGCGTGACTTATCGGCTTTTGTGGCGGCGCTTGAGGCGACCAATCAGTTGGTGCGTGTCGATGTTCCGGTTGACCCGGATCTGGAGATCACCGAAATCTGTCAGCGTTTGCTGGCCCAACAGGGTCCGGCTGTGCTGTTTACCCATGTTGTCGGCAGCTCCATGCCTGTGGTGGCGAATTTGTTCGGTACCGAAGAGCGGGTGGCCATGGCCATTGGTCGTTCCCTCAACGAGCTGGAGCAGCTGGGCGAATGGTTAGCCGAGTTGCGTCAGCCAACTCCGCCAACCAGTTTCAAGGCGCTATGGGCTTTGTTGCGACGCATTGCTCCGGTACGGCATATGCCGTTGCGCTGGGTGCGTAAGGCCCCCTGCCAGCAGCTGATCCTGAGTGGGGAAGACATCGACTTGACCCAGTTGCCGATCCAGACCTGTTGGCCCGGTGATGTGGCCCCCCTGCTGACCTGGCCCTTGGTCATTACCCGCGGACCCCATGGAGGACCGGTCAATATCGGGGTCTACCGTATGCAGCTGATCGGCAAAAATCGTTTGATCATGCGCTGGTTGCGTCATCGCGGAGGTGCCCAGCATGCCCGTCAGCATGAAGGACCGATGCCGGTGGCTGTGGCCATTGGTGCCGATCCGGCCTTGCTGCTGGCAGCCGTGACCCCTTTGCCGGAAACCATGTCCGAGTATGGCTTCGCCGGCCTGTTGCGTGGTGGCAGAATTGAAGTGGTGCCGGGTGTTACGGTCCCGTTGCCGGTACCAGCCCAAGCCGAGATCATACTGGAAGGGACCGTCGATCTGACCGATACGGTGGACGAGGGACCCTTTGGTGATCATACGGGTTACTACAACGATGTTGAGCGTTTCCCGGTCTTTACGGTCAACCGTATGACCATGCGCAGGAAGCCCCTTTTCCTGACTACCTTTACCGGTCGTCCTCCCGATGAACCGGCCATACTGGCGCTGGCCCTGAACCGCATTTTTGTGCCATTGCTCAAGCAGCAGTTTCCCGAAATTACCGCTTTTCACCTGCCCATGGAGGCCTGTTCCTACCGCATGGCCATTGTAGCCATACGCAAACAGTACCCCGGACATGCCTTTCGCATCATGGCTGGGATTTGGGGATTTTTGCGTCAATTCCTCTATACGAAATATATTATTGTCGTCGATGAGTCGATACCAGTCCATGACTGGCATGCCGTCATGGCAGCACTAGGCCGTCATGTTGACGGTCGACGCGACCTTCATGTCATCGGTTGCACCCCCATTGATTACCTCGATTTTGCTTCTCCCTGGTCTGGCCTGGGGGCCAAAATGGGGATCGATGCTACCCTGAAGGTAGGCGTCGAACAGACTGTGGTGCCGCCACGTCCCGCAGCTATACGTGACCAAGCCGCGGACTGGCCGGCGGCGATTGGTCGCATGTTCCCCTACGTGCAGCAGATCGAGCGCATGGAGCCCCTGTGCATGACGCTGATTCTGCTGCGCAAACAGGACTCCGGTGACGTGCGCCGGCTGGTGGAGACCATCTGGCGCACGGTTCCTCCTGGAGCTGGGGCCGAACTGTTGTGGGTCGCGGACGATGATATTGCACCGGGATCGTGGCGCGACCTAATCTGGGCTTGGGTGACCCGTACCGATCCGATGCGTGATTTGCTGGTTGATGAGGAGCATGGCCGGTTTGCCATGGATGCCACCGGTAAGCTGCCTTCCGAGACAATGCGGCCATGGGGCCAACCGGTCTGCATGGACGAAGCCGTGATAGAACGGGTGTCTCAACGCTGGCCGGAATATCGCCTGCCAGGTACGCGATTAGAAGGAGAGGAAACAACATGACGATGTCAGGATGGATCCGTATTGGCGGGAGATTCCGGCGGTGGCAACTGTTCTGGCAGATGGTTGTAGTGGTGGGTGCCTCGTTGTTGGTAGAGCCTGCTGTTGCCCTGGCTTGGGACCGTGCCAATACCAATGCCATGGATATCAGCCTTGATACGGTTACCGGTGAGACCATCCGACTGGCTGATTTCCGTGGCCGGGTGGTATTGGTCAACTTCTGGGCTACCTGGTGTCCTCCCTGTTTGCGGGAGATCCCTGTTTTTGTCAGGGCGCAGCAGCGCTATGGGGGTAAACTGGTCGTCATCGGTGTTGATTACATGGAACGACCGGATCGCAAGGATCTGTCTGCTGCCATGCGTCAGCTCGAAATCAACTATCCGGTTGTCTATGGCGATGCCAACAAGGCGCAGGATCTGGCCCGTGCCCTGGGAGGTGTACCTGGGCTACCCACCACGATCATCATCGACCGTCATGGCAATCGGGTCAGAAATTATATTGGTGAGTTGAACGAAACGCTGTTGCGGCAGTTGGTCGATCCGCTGCTGGAGCCATAATGAATAACACCCTGGCCGATTCGGACCGGTTGCCCGATCTGCTCATGGTGTGGTGCAGTGTCGCCAGCGATGGTGAGGCCCAGCACATAGCAGAGACCGTGGTCACAGAACGGCTGGCTGCCTGTGTTCATCTGTTTCCATCCGGTCGGTCTATCTACCGCTGGCAGGGTGACTTGCAGTGTGATCACGAAATCATGCTGCTGATCAAGACGCAGCGCGACCTTTATCCATTGTTGGAGCAGCGCTTACGCACCTTGCACAGTTATCGGGTACCGGAAATTCTGGCGGTTGCTGTAGCACAGGGCTTGCCGGATTATGTTGCGTGGGTGTCCCATGATTGCTGTTCCAGGAGTAACGCTTCATGAATCAGGAAATCACCTGGTTGACCGCTTTTGTGGCCGGTTTTCTCTCTTTTCTGTCCCCCTGCGTTCTGCCCTTGGTGCCGGCTTACCTCAGCTTCATGACGGGGCTGTCGCTTGATCACATGCGCGCTACGGGACGGCAGAAAGCCTTCGATTGGCATGCTGGCTCCTATAGTCTGGTGTTTGTAGCCGGTTTCTCCCTGGTCTTTATTGTGCTGGGGGCATCGGCTTTTGCCATGGGGCAGATCCTGCTGCAGTACATGCCTTTGCTGGCCAAGATCGGTGGGGTACTGATTATCCTGTTTGGACTGCATTTTATGGGGGTGTTCCGTGTTGGCTGGTTCAACCTGGAGGCTCGTTTCAATCCGCAGCACAAGCCTCCCGGATTGTCAGGAGCCTTTCTGATCGGGTTGACCTTTGCCTTTGGCTGGACTCCCTGTATCGGGCCCATTCTGGCCGGTATTTTGGCCTTGGCCGGTGGCCAGGAGAGTGTCTGGCAGGGTGTTGCTCTGCTGACCCTCTATTCACTCGGTCTTGGAGTACCGTTTGTCATCGCTGGATTGGCCATCAATCGTTTTCTGGCCTTTTTCGGTAGCATAAGACGTCATCTGCATCGGGTTGAATGGATTGCGGGTGCTTTGCTGGTTGTGATTGGTACCATGATCTTTATAGGTCATTTCAATCAGTTAAGCGTATTATTGCTGCAGTGGTTCCCTTCATTGGCCACGCTCGGATAAAGTTTCACAAGGGGCCTTGCCAGGGCGGTTGGGCTGCTGTATGGTGTTTGTCGTTGGGGCGCGATACGGTCTGATTGAAAAAAATAAGCAACCTTGATTTTTCTGGTTGACTTATTCGGTGAGATCGGTAAAATGTGCGACTCCTGACCTGATGGGTGGCCTGCAGTAGCGGGTCTTGAAAAAAATGAGTCAACCCTGATTTTTATGGTTGACACTCTCAGCAGGATGAGTATAATGCGCCACTCCTGATCAAGCAGGAATGAGGCAAATATCGAAAGGGCGACCCTTTCGAGCGATCTTTGAAATTGTTGGTATGAGTGTTTGGTGATAGGCTAGGGATTAGTTTGATATTTGGTATAGAGCAGTCTTTTAGGGGCTGTTAATTTATCGGAGAGTTTGATCCTGGCTCAGAACGAACGCTGGCGGT